>CAMYKC010000320.1 GCA_947258865.1 uncultured Lysobacterales bacterium | reverse complement strand
CTGAAACCAGCGTTCCACCGCAATGGCCATGCCGGCCGCAAACACAAACATAATGGGGTACATGAACAGCCCACCCTTTTGAAAAAATCCCACGATTGAATAAAAAATTTCCATGATACATCTCCCTTACAATGAAGTTATTCTGCGGTGCTGACGATATAAAAATCCAGCTGCCGCTTGAAAACATCTCGATCAACCGGTACATCGCCCTCGTTCAACAACGTATTCAAGCTGGTCTCCACGCCGATTTCCGAACTTTTCCAGGGAACAATATACAGAGACTTCGGGGCTTCATCGTTGCCGACGATGGACATACCGGACATCTCCTTGGCGTCCTGCGCCTTGTTTGTTTCCGCGTCTTGAGCCACGGCCGCTACGGCCGTGAACAGGACTAAACACAGACACAGAGATAATTTGCGATACATGTTGCCTCCTTATCGGCTTTTCAGCCGGTTGCGCAAATCCGCAATCCACAATTGAACCGTCTCATCTTCAGGCCTGGCCCGGCCGTAAATCTCGTAATGCTCGAGGGCACATTCCAGGTCATCCAGATAGAGATCGCAGAGAATTCCCAGATTTCGATGCGCCCGATAGTATTCCGGAAACCGGTCGAGCGCCTTTTCATACATTGCCCGGGCTTGGTCAAAGCGCCCGGTTTTACGATACAGCATACCGTATTCATTGCAGGCTACCGGGTATCGCAAGGTTGATATAGGGCGCCGTGACGCCCGGCGACTGCTCGATGACCTTCTCCAACAGGTCGACGGCCTGTTCATTGTGCCCGTCATTGAGCATGGCGACGGCGCGCTGGAAATCCCTGCGCGCCGCATCGTCCAACTGAGGAACTTCCGTGATGACGAATCCTTTGCGGCCGTCCGCAAGTTGCGCCACCATGGGCCCCTGGGTCCCTGGGGCTTCCTGAACGACCGGCTCCGGCTCAACCGTTCCGTCGGTGGCACAACCGGATAGAACCGGCAGCACCACTGCCAGGATCACCCAACCGGTGCATGTTCGCGTTTTTAGCCATTGCAGCATTCCGATTTCCATTCGTTTCATTGTACAGCTTCCTCTCCGTCAAATTTTTCTCCTTGCACCACGGCTTCGGGTTGGACAAGTCTATCACCCGCATGGCTTGAAGATCGGCCGGCCTCGGCGGACTCAGGTTCTTCGACCGGAGCAGGCTCTGTAGTTTCGATCTCCGTCGCAGCCCCGGGTACTTCAACTGCCCCCGGATCAGCGGGTTCGCTCTCCGCTTCGGATACCGCTGCCGCAGGCGTTGCCGGACCCTCAACTTCAAAAATATAGGTTTCCAGCGAACCGATGATTTTGGCATAGCGTACGGGTACGATTACGGCCAATTTCTGCAGGCTTTTTTCTATCCATTCGTTGTATACCCCCCGGGAAATCAGCTCGAGATTGCTCTCGTGAACAGTGATGGCTTTCTCTTCGAACGGATAGGCCTGCTCTTCGATGGCCAGTTCGTACTGTTCCTGCTCCAGAGCGCTCAGTCCCTTTGGACGTTGGGAAGTCATCAGGGCCTGGCTGAAATCACTGTAAATCTCGGCCAGATAAAATGTCGCCGCTGCTGTGAACTCTCCCAGCTCATAATCCATGAGACGGCTGAATTTCTGCACCGCCGTTTTCATCAGGTTGCGCTTCTTTAGCAGATTCGGCTCAAAGGGTTGTACCAGCTTGACCGCGGTGAACTTATCGAAAACCGACTCGGCCAGCACGAGGGCACTTTTGGCGGCAAGATAGCGGGTCCGCGAGGTTCGGGCATTTCCGGCGGCGGCGTCGATGGCAACTATCTGCCTGAGCTCGTTCAGATAGGATTCCAAATCGTTCTGTTCCTTTAATATTTCGGCGATTTTGTTGCGTGTTTCCAGGTTGACTTCCACCGGTTGCTGGAAATACCCCACATAACGCCGATAAACCTCAAGCGCACGCAGTTGGTTGCCGTCTTCTGCGTACAATTCCGCAGCGATCAGCAGGGCCTCTCGTCCAGGGAGAGCCGTCCGTTTTCCCTGTAAACGTAGGCCATCTTTTTGGTTACCTCGGGCTGCAATGGGTGTCCGGGGAAGCTTTCGCGAAATCTTTTCAAAACGGTAGTTGTCGCCTCCCAATCTTTGAGCTCGATCAAGGCAGCTGCGCCATCGTATTCGGCGTTGGGCCGGATTTTCGAGGTCGGTGCCATAAGGCCCACCCGCAAGAAGTGATCCGCCGCAAGCCGATAATCCTGGGCGTCTTTGGCCTGCTCACCCTGCTTGTAAATCGATGCTGCGAGATTATCGACCAGGCCGCCGCGCGACTTGTCATCTTCGGGCAACAATTTCAGCACCTTAAGGTAGGCGGTCTCAGCCTCGCTGAAGCGTATAAGCTCATAAGACGAATGGCCGACGACCAGCCAGGCCGCACGGACGACCTCAACCTCGGCGTCGGGAAATGTATCGGTCAGCTTGCTTGCAGCGGCCAATGCCTGTTCAAACTCCTTCATGGCGTAAAGATCATCTGCGGCCGCCCCGAGGACGATGGCCGCCTTCTCATGCTTCGGGAAGGCGTCGGCAAATTTCAACGAACTGCGGATGACCTCCTGCCTGACCGTATCTTTGTTCTCCGCCGTGACGACATGCAGGTACTCCCGGTATGCGTAGACCGCCGCGTAGCCGGCCTTGGAGGATTTTTCGTGCAGCGGATAACCGTAGGCGGTCTTCTCGAATTCCACGGCCGCTTCGCCAAACGAGCGGTTTTCCATCAGCAGATCCGCCAGTTGATAGTTGATGTCCGGCGATTCCTTCTGCGCCGGAAACGAGCTCAGAAATTCCCGGTACCAGTGCAGCGCCTCCTTGAAATGAGCCGGCTTGTCCTCGGCTTTGCGCGGTTTTTGGTAGCTGGCGTGATAATGAGTGGCAAGGTCCATCAAGTTGGTTTTCAGATATCCCAGGACGTCGGGACGGGCACCGGGTTCGAAATACTTCCAGTATTCGGCATGCAAACCGTAAGTCGTGGCGAATGACTTTTTGGCATCAAGGACCAGACTGGGGAATCCGCCGCCGGCATGAATTTCGATCACTCGCATATGGAAATTCGG
>CAMYKC010000319.1:1404-2527 GCA_947258865.1 uncultured Lysobacterales bacterium | reverse complement strand
CCCCACTTCTCGCAACACTTGCCGCATGAGTTGCAGTCTTTCATGGGCCTAGAATACAGGATCCAGTCACCCAAACCTCCTAAGCTACAATGACCGCATCTTGTTTCACAGCGGTCATTGAGTATTCTTGACATGCTGGCCTTTAAGAACGCCCCCGTCTTGAGTCCTGAGGGTGCCCCGATGAATCGTTTTAAATCGTCGAACAAATACTCTTACGTCTTTGTTCTTTTCTGCGTTACGCACCTTCTTGGAGGCACATCGACTGCAATTGCTGACAGTCAAACCGGCGACGCTCAATGGGTCCCGACGGTAGCCAGTCCAGAGTTTTCGCAAGGTGAAGGCCCCTTGGTTCTGGTTGATGCCGGTCACGGCAATTTCCATACTATCGACGGGCGTTATTCGGCATTCGCGGACCTGCTGAAGCTTGACGGATATCGAGTTCAAAGTGCTGAGGCTACAGTGACGTCCGAACTACTTGAACAAGCTAGCGTATTTGTAATTTCAAATGCCATTTCCGGTGGCGACGATGCCGAATGGACGCTGCCAACACCCGCTGCTTTCACACGAGACGAAATTGCTGTCATTGCAGATTGGGTCGATAACGGAGGGTCGTTATTGCTCATCGCCGATCACATGCCTTTTCCAGGTGCAACTGCGAACTTGGCCGATGAGTTTGGCTTCTTTTTTCTTAACGGATTCGCCATGAAATCGGCGACGGAGGGAGGGATATTGTCGTTCACTCGTTCGTCTGGCTCACTGGCGGACCATGTTATAACCCGAGGGCGAACAGAGACAGAGAGTATTGAGTCACTAACCACTTTTACAGGTCAAGCGTTTCGTTTTTCCACCGAAGTGCAACCGTTGATGTACATGCCTGAAGACTGGGAAGTACTCCTTCCGAAAGAGGCATGGGAGTTCGATGAAAGTACTCCCAAGGTATCGGCAAGGGGGCTTATCCAGGGAGGGGTTCTGGAGCGCGGTCAAGGCAGAGTAGCAGTCTTTGGAGAGGCGGCCATGTTCACGGCTCAGACGTCGATCCGCAACGGAAAAGTTCGCCAAATGGGTATGAACCATCCGTCTGCCCCGGAGAACGCTCAATTTGTTTTGAATGTTGTGCGGTGGC
>CAMYKC010000319.1:713-1366 GCA_947258865.1 uncultured Lysobacterales bacterium | reverse complement strand
ACGCAACGCTGGCTCGATGCAATCTGGAACAGCGCAGTGGAGAACGAATCATGAACCTGGGAGCATTTTCGGTCAGCCTGAGTGTCAGGCTTCCATGGCCGTCTTGATTGCCGCGACAGTGCGATCGATGTCCTGGGCCGTGGTGCGGAAATTACTCAATGACACCCGCATCACGCGCATGCCTCTCCACGTGGTCGGCCCAAACCATGCTTCACCACCTTCGTTGATGCGGTTGATGACCTCATCGGTCCTTGTGTCGTGATCACCATCGGGGCCCAGGAACCGCACCAGGCCCTGGTTGATGATCGGTTCCGAAAGAACTTCAACACCGGGCAGGCCGCCAAGCCTGGAGACGAGATCGCTGGTCAAATCGCAGCAACGCTCAATGATTTCGGCAACACCGTTGCGGCCGAGTGTCCGCAAAGCCGCATACAGTGGAATACCACGCGCACGTCTTGACCACTCGGGTCCCCATTCGACCTGGTCGCGCATATTCTCGACCTCTATTTTATAGGCAGCCGGTATAGTCATGGCGGTTTTGTGGGACTCGGGATCGGCAACAAACGCAATGCCGCTGTCGTAGGGAACATTCAGCCACTTGTGTGCGTCCGTTGCCCAGGAATCGGCTTTTTCAATGCCTTTCACCAGGTGGC
>CAMYKC010000319.1:0-548 GCA_947258865.1 uncultured Lysobacterales bacterium | reverse complement strand
AAAAGGGTTTCGTGGTGCTCACCGACCAGTACCCGAATCGGCGGACTGCCAGCCAGGCCCTGCGTTTCGGCCGACCAGCCCTTGTCGGCCAGCACTTTATGGCGGGCGGCGGCAAGTGCGGTGACATGCGCCATCTGGCAACCCGTGACGAATGCGTAGGATGCCTGCTGCGGCAGGCCAAGGATTTCTTTCAGCCATTCGGCGACCACGTCCTCAATGACCGCAGCAGCTGGTGAACAGGCGTAGGCAGCCGCATTCTGGTCCCAGGCGGAGGTCAGCCAGTCGGCCGCGATAGAGACCGGGACACCGCCGCCAATAACCCAGCCAAAAAATCTGCCATTGGCGGTATTTAACAGTCCGTCACGGGCATCTTCGGCAAGTTCTTCGATGACCTGCAACGGCGGCAGGCCCTCGTTGGTCAGTTCCTTGTGCAGTCTGTTTCGAATTGCCTGCGGGTCGGGTTCTTCGCTGACTTTCTGCTGATCGAGAGAGTCCAGATATTCAGCGGCGAGTTCCGCCGCGCGTTTGAGTTCAGGGTTCACTCGCTA
>CAMYKC010000318.1:1165-2209 GCA_947258865.1 uncultured Lysobacterales bacterium | reverse complement strand
GACACCCGGTCGCGCACGTCCGCTTCGATGCGGGGAGCGATGAACAGAACTCCGAACAGAAAGACGGCACCCAGGCCCGCCAGCGGCGCAATCCCCCATGGCCACCACGGCTTTGGCGTTGAGGTACGTCGCCAGTATCGACGAGTGGTTTTTCTTGACGTATTTTCCATTGATCCCAGGCTCCGACCGATGCGGGCAACCGGTTCAGCAACCCGCTCAGGATTTCTTCACAAGATGTAGGTCTGTATCACGAAAAATAGTAGACGAAACGGGTCTGGTTTCACGGCCATGTGACAAATGTTCACAATCCTGGCCACGCCTTTTCGGTAGAGTCGGAGCACGTGAAAGTACGAGTTATCGGGAGAAATAACATGACTTTTAAAGGCCTGGCGACGCAGGTATTGATGAGCAAGATAGAGCGTGCCAACAACTCCGACAATGCCGCGGCTGCGCTCGACAAGCTCTCCGGCAGTAGCAAGGGCTTCGATCTCGCTGAGATCGTCAGTGAGTTTCAGGGTGCCGGCGGCGATGTCGCCCGCAAGGCAAAATCCTGGCTGGCCGATGGTCCGAATGAACCGCTTTCGGCGTCACAGGTGCAGGATGCGGTGGGCAGTAACAGGGTCGCAGGTTTTGCCAAAAAACTCGGCATGGACCGTAACGAAGCAAGTGAAAAGTTGGCAAAGATATTGCCGGAACTGATCGACAAGAGCAGCCAGGGCGGCTACCTGATTAACTCGGTCGGCAAGAAAAGTTTCCTCGCCGGATTGACCTCGCGGTTTCTCAAAAAAACCGCGTAGCCGTTGAATCGTTTGAAGTTCAGATTTCGCCGATATCCTCATTCCACAGTGCAGGATGCGCCGCAATGAAATCGCGCATCATTTTTATGCATTCCTCATCCTCCAGGATTTCAAGTTGCACACCGCGGGAACGCAGGTGATCCTCCGGCCCTTGAAACGTGCTGTTTTCGCCGACGACCACCCTGGGAATACCGTAGAGCAGAACCGCTCCGCTGCACATGTCGCAGGGTGACAATGTGGAATACAG
>CAMYKC010000318.1:0-1140 GCA_947258865.1 uncultured Lysobacterales bacterium | reverse complement strand
CAAGCCATTTCGGCATGCAGCACAGAGCTTCCTTTCTGTATGCGCTGATTGTGCCCGCGACCGACAATTTGCGCGTCGACGACCAGCACGGATCCTATAGGAATGCCACCGGCACGCAGCCCTTTCTGAGCTTCTTCGAATGCCGCTGCCAGGTACTCGTCCATGCCCGCAATCTACGCCGCGCCGAATACGCGGTCGATCTCGCTCATGACATCTGGCGTCAACCTGTCCACAAAATCCAGGGCTTTCATATTCTCATGCACCTGTTCTACGCGGCTGGCCCCTGTCAATACCGTGCTGACATAAGGGTTTTGCAGGCACCAGGCCAACGACAACTGGGCAAGACTGGCGCCCATTTTTTTGGCGATGGGTTCCAGCGCCGACACTTTTGCCAGTTTTTCCGCGTCCGTCAGTTCTTTCTGCAACCAGCCCAGGCCTTCAACGGCACCGCGGCTGTCGCCCGGAATGCCGCTGTTGTACTTGCCTGTCAGCAACCCCGAGGCCAGCGGACTCCAGGTTGTCGAGCCGTAGCCGGAGTCTCGGTACACGCGCTCGTAGTCCGGCCCAAAACGATGTCTCTGAAACAGGTTGTAAACGGGTTGCTCGACGATCGGCTTGTGCAGGTGGTGGCGCTCAGCGATCTCGATCGCACTCAGGATATCCTCGGCCTCCCACTCGGAAGTACCCCAGTACAACGCCTTGCCGCGTTCGATGATGTTGTGCATCGCCCAGACGGTTTCCTCAATGGGTGTCGTCGGGTCCGCACGGTGACAAAAGAGCAGGTCCACATAATCCAAATCGAGTCGGCCCAGTGATCCATCGATGCTTTCGAGCAGGTACTTTCGATTGAGCGTGTTCTGTTCATTCGGGCCCTCGTTCAGGCCCCAAAACAGTTTTGTCGATACGAGGTAGCTACCGCGCCGCCAACCGAGCTTCTTGAGCGCGGCACCCATGATTTCCTCCGATTTTCCTCCCGCATAGCCTTCCGCGTTGTCGAAGAAATTCACACCGGCGTCATACGCCGCCGCCATCATCGCCGTTACAGAATCGATGCCCGACTGGGTGTGAAACGTTACCCAGGAGCCGAACGATAATTCGCTGACCTGGATGCCGGCTTTGCCGAGATGGCGATACTTCATG
>CAMYKC010000317.1 GCA_947258865.1 uncultured Lysobacterales bacterium | reverse complement strand
GTAAACATCAGGCGTATCCCCAGCAGGGAAGTTTCTGTCTGGTCCATATTCGCGACGAATCCAACCAGGCCCAGTATCCAGCCCGACAGCCCGCCACCCAGAGTGAGGCCAAACTTCTGTGCGAATTGTGCCCCGGAGAAGACAAGCCCGGTTGTGCGACGGCCATACTTCCATTCGCCATAGTCAGCAACATCCGCGTACATCGCCCAGACCAGGGCCGGGGTGGGCCCCACGATAAATGTCCCCACGATATTGACCGCCAACATCGTCCAGTACTGATCCGGCGGTATGAAAAAGAAGATGACCATCGAGGCAGCATTCAGCAGGCTGAGCCAGATCATCAATGATCTCTTTTCAAAGTGTTTCGTCAAGAGCTTGGTACAGGCAACGCCGAGAATCAAAGCCAGCATGCCGGTGGTCAGGAACAGCGTGGTACGGTCCATGAACAGAAAATACGCAGACCCGTCGTCGCCATAGTAATATTTGAAAAAGTGCACTGTAACGGCATTTTTTACCGCCACATTGGCCAGGGTGAATATGGCTGCAAAAAACAGCACGAGCCAGGGACGATTCGAAAACAGAAACTTCAGATCCTGTTTCAGGTTCGATTTCTGATCTGCCGGAATCCGGACCCTCTCCCTGGTTGTAGCAAAGGTGTACCAGAACAGGACGATGGAAATAACAGCGAACAGCGCCATGGTTGTGCTAAATCCCTGTGCTTCGTTGCCGTCACCGAAATACTTTATCAGCGGGCGTACCATCATGGATATCGCCAGTCCGCCACCGAATGCACAGACAAAGCGGTAGCTCGACAGGATGGTCCGCTCGCGCGAAGAGGGCGTCATCACACCCATCAGGGCCGAGTAGGGGACATTAATCGCCGTGTAGATCATCATCATCAGGGTGTAGGTTACCCAGGCATAGACCAGTTTGCCCGACTCGCCCAGGTCGGGGTTGGCGAACATGAGGTATCCCAGGATTCCGTAGGGAACGGCTACCCATAGCAAATACGGTCTGAACTTCCCGTAACGCGTCTGGGTACGATCGGCAATGATACCCATCAGCGGGTCATTCACCGCATCCCACAGCTTGGTCACGAAGAACATCGTTCCCACTGCGGCCGCCGATATGCCGAATACATCGGTGTAGTAGTAGAGCAGAAAGATATTGAATGTAATGTCTGGAAAAAGAAATTCGAGGCCGTGTCGCCAAGCCCGTAGCCCAGCTTCTCCTTGAATCTCAGGTGATTGTTATTCCCGGGCATAGCTAATACCTGTCTTGAGTTCGATTGGTCACAATCACGGCATCCCGCGTTGACATTCAATACCCCGGAGTTAGCAGGGCGCCTTTACGCAGGTCTATTCAGATAACAACCGGCTTCTTCCCAGCACCAGCTCGATCCGGCGGATACGACCGCTGCGCGTGAACAGCTCGGTGCTCAACCCGGCTGGCAGGGACAGTCCCTCCAGGGCCTCCTGACTGTCATCATCCAGGACAACGCTCACACCCGGCACGGCCGAATCGTCCAGGCGATAAACAAACGGCACCTGACACCAGGTAAAGGCCAGCCCTGATTCCGGCACGCTGAGCTCCTGCCACTGATCATCCACGTCCAGGAAGCGAAAGGCTTGCGGGCTCGTAACAAACTCGCGCGCCCGCAGCAGGCCCGGCTCGAATCGAACCACGCCCCCGCTGACACGCATCCCCAGCTCGCCAAAGCGGGTCAGGACCTCTTCCTTGACCTGGCCGGTCATGCCGGGCTGCTGTGCGCCGGCGTGTTTGGGGGTGTGGGAATAGGGGTCCGTCGGGAAAGCGCCGTATTCCACGGGGGTCTTGTTGAATCCGATCCCCTTGCGAATGCGGTAGTAAAGGCTGCCCAGGCGACAATTTGGAGACCATGTGCCAGTAGACGCAGCCCAGCCCCTCAAAACCGAACATGCCGCCGGAACGCCCGGTGAATGCCTTGTGGTTGAATACCTGCTCGTAGAGTGCCAGCAAAGGCTGGCGAGCCTCCTCGAGCTCTGCACCGTAAGACTGCACCAGCGTATCCAGCTGTGCATTGAGATCGCTCACATTGTGGAAATCCGCATTAAAACGATAGCACCCGTCGGCATCGCGGACGACGATGTGGTCCTCCCCCTGTTCCAGCAAACGTTCGAGCAGGGGTATCGCCGCTACCGCTTCTGCGGGTATCAGGTTCTTTTCCAGAAAACCGGGCAATCGACGATCCGGATACAACATGAAGCTTTGTTGATCGTCCCGATAAATATCACTCTCGAACAGGGTTTCGAGCACCTCGACAGCCCTGGCCGGCGCTATAGCGCCGGAGCTGAGTGCGGCCACCTGACCTTCGAGCATGGTATAAAGGGTGCCGATTCCGACGGCTTCCGGCTTGATGTGCAGCAGGTTATAGGCATGGTACAGGCCATCTTCGCGCACGTTGCACTGGATGCTGTGGTCAACGACGGCGAGGGCATCGGCCAGCATGGCGGTGACCTGGTCCAGTGGCTGGCGTGCTTTTCCGGAGAATGACTCTTGCTGATAGACAGTCTCCCGGTAACGGGAAGCCGCCTGTCCGAGTTCGACCAGTAACTGGTATTTCAGCCTGTCGCTAAGCGGCCCACTTTGCAGTCGTGGACGAACCTTGCTCAAGGCCGTCGCGGTTTCAGTCAGCCACAGGTCGACTTCCCG
>CAMYKC010000316.1 GCA_947258865.1 uncultured Lysobacterales bacterium | reverse complement strand
ATATCTTTTTTCACCCCTCAAAATCGGCACCACCCTGGTGCCCAACCGGATCCATTTCGCCGCCCATATGACCAACTATGCGGTGGACAATCTGATCAGCGATCGGCACATCTATTATTATCGGGAGCGGGCCGAAGGTGGCGTCGGTTTGATCACCACCGAGGAGATGGGGATCCATCCCACTGACCACCCCTATGATAAGCTGGTGGATGTTTATGAACCGGAAGTGATTCCGGGTTTCAAACGGCTCACCGCTGCCATTCACGAATACGACACCAAAATCTTTGCTCAACTTAACCACAACGGCATGCAAGGCGACGGCAAGATCTCGCGTTTGCCGGTGTGGGGACCGTCGTGCGGCAAAGATCCCATTTTTCGGGAAGCCTGCAAGGCCATGGAACTCGAAGATATCCAGGAATGTATCGAATATTTCGCCATCTGTGCGAAAAATGCGGTGGAAGGCGAGTTTGACGGCATCGAATTACAATTGGGGCATAGCTCCCTGATGCGGCAATTTTTATCACCTTTGACCAATCACCGGCAGGACGCCTATGGCGGAAACATGGAGAATCGTTGCCGTTTCGTCCTTGAGGTCATCGATGCAGTCCGTAAAGTCGTGGGACCCGATTTTACCCTCGGGATTCGCCTGAATGCCGATGAGATGCATCCCCGGGGCGGGCTTACCCATGAAGATGCCAAGCAGGTGGCCATGCGGCTTGAAGCATCCGGTCAGCTCGACTTTCTGGACCTCAGTCTGGGCACCTTCTACAATCTTTTCCTGGTGGAAGGCTCGATGCATACCCCGCTGGCCTACACCGTGCCCTTGTCCGCCGGTATGCGATCCGTGGTCAACTTGCCGGTATTCTGCACCAACCGGATCAACGACCCCCATTTGGCGGAAAAGATCCTGGAAGACGGCCAGGCCGATATGATCGGCATGGTACGGGCCCTGATCTGTGATCCGGAACTGCCCAACAAATCCATGGAAGACCGGACGGATGACATCCGCAATTGCATTGCCTGCAACCAGGGCTGTATTGCCCGCATGGGGCTTGGCTACCGTCTGGGGTGCCTTCACAACCCGGCCGCCGGCGAAGAGGAAACCCTCGGAATCGGTACGCTCAAACTGTCCGAGAGCCCTAAAAAGGTCGTGGTGGTGGGAGCGGGGCCCGCCGGCCTTGAAGTGGCCCGGGTAGCCGCTCTGCGGAAACATCGCGTCACCCTATTGGAAAAGGGTGAAGAGGTCGGCGGTCAGAACCTGCTTGACATCGCGTCACCCTATTGGAAAAGGGTGAAGAGGTCGGCGGTCAGAACCTGCTTGCCGGAAAAGCGGCCGGCCGCCAGGAGATTACCGGTGTCACCCGCTGGCTGGTGAGTCAGCTGAACAAGCTCGAGCTGGATATCCGCCTGGGTGTCGAGGCCACGGTCGAAACGGTGCTCGACGAACATCCCGATGTGGTTGTCATCGCTACCGGTTCGATCCCAAAGACCACGCCATTTCCCGGCGAATACGGGCCGCCTGAGGCTGTGACCACGGTGCAGGTTCTCACCGACGAAGTGGAAACTGGCGACAAAGTGCTGCTCATCGATCAGGACGGTCACCATCAAGCGACCGGGACCGCCGAGCTTTTGGCGGATCGCGGTAAACAAGTTCATATGATCACGGCGGCGCTGTTCGTCGGATCAGCCTTGGGTCCCTTGCAGGATCTCTACCTGACCCGCAACCGGCTGGCCCAAAAAGGTGTCACCTTCACCCCCGACATCGCCGTGCTGGAGATTCAAGGCACCCTGGTCAAGGGACTGAATGTCTATTCCAACGAAATGATCGATTTTGACGGCTACGATACCTTGGTGCTGGCCGCGGGCAATATTGCCGAAGACAGTATGTATTTTGAGTTGAAGGGTAAAGTGAACGAAATATACCGGGTTGGCGATTGTGTGGCACCGCGCAAAACGGACATGGCCATCATCGAAGGCCACCGGGTGGGAAGATTGCTGTGAAGTGGGAATGTGGAATGCGGCCTCCGGCCCGTAGGGGCTTTAGGGGCCTAAGCCCCGGAGAGAATTGGGATAAAGCAGAAGCTAAGAAGTTGAGAAGGTAGGAAGGCTGGTAAAAGAAGGTAAGAAAGTAGGAACCTGAGAAGATTAGAGGTTGAGAAAAGAACACTGCGTGTGACGGGCTAAATAATCACCGGCAAACCGACAAAATTTAAGGCATTGAAAAACGGAACTCCGAGATGAAGGATATCTGGATATTCGTTCAACATAGGGAAAACGAGATCGAAGAGATTACCTTTGGTCTGATTACCGAGGCCAAGCGGCTTCTGGGACAACTGGGCCAGGAGGATCAGGTAACGGCTGTCGCCCTGGGAGGTATCGCCGAACCGGAACTGGAAACGCTGGGCCACTATGG
>CAMYKC010000315.1 GCA_947258865.1 uncultured Lysobacterales bacterium | reverse complement strand
CGCAGCATCAGCGTGACCGAATTGCCTGCCTGGCCGGGGTTTTCGAAGAGGGCGTTGGCGAAAGTGTCGCCCGGATAAAAGCCGCCGAGCTGGTGAAACAGGTCCTGGTCACCATCGTTGTCCAGGTCACCGAATGCGACGCCGTGGCCTTTCTGAATATGGGCAAAGCCGCCGGTAAAAGAAATGTCCTCGAAGGCCTTGCCGGCGGCGCTCCTGTACATTGCATTAGGCACCTGCGCTTCGAAGGCAGGCTCTCCGGTTCCCAGATAGAAATCCAGCCAGCCATCATTGTCGAGATCGCCGAAGTTTGCGCCCATGGGCAAATGCGGCCTGTTCCGGCCAAGTGAGTATGAAACCTCGGCAAAACCCTGGCCCTGCTCATTGCGGTAAATCAATGGTTGCCCGGGAGGCGGAACGGCCTGGAAGAATGAAGCCATGACTTTTTCAGGTGAATTCTCGTAATTGCCGACGAAGATGTCCAACCACCCATCATTATCGAAATCAAAAAACCATGTGGCAAAACTGCGCAGCCCGGGCAAAGTGACGCCCATCTCTTGTGCGCGGTCGGTGAACGTGCCGTCGCCGTTATTGACATAGAGGCGGTTATCCGACTGCACGGTGGATACATAAAGATCCGGCCGGCCATCGTTGTTTATGTCACCCCAGGCGACGCCTTTCGTGTATCGATCATTACGGACGCCGGCTTTCTGCGAAACATCGGTGAAGCTGCCGTCGCCATTATTGCGAAACAGCTGCGAAGGATACGCCTGCCAGTTTCTGGGCCCTTCGTTTCCGATATAGAGATCCAGATCCCCGTCACCATCGTAATCGGCCCAGGCGCCGGTTTGGGTCGGGAATGCGGGTTCGGCGAGGCCCGCTGCATGGGTGACGTCCGTAAATCGCCCAAGCTTCCGCAAGTCATTCCTCAGCAGGGAATTGCGCATTCTTCCATTCTCATGCAACCAGCCGCCCCGGAGCACCAGCAGGTCCAGGTCTCCATCGTCGTCGTAGTCGGCATGCACAACGTTCAGGCCGCCATACTGGCTGTCCAGGCGCCAGCGCCAGCCAGGTCGACTGAATTGATGCCCAGTTGCGGAGCGATGTCCTGCCAGCGCCTGAACTCGGTATCGTTGCTGAACGCCGCCTCGGGCATTCGCAGACGTTCCGGAATGCCGTCGGGGAAATCTCCGGAGATCATTTTGCTCAGGTTCAGGAGCCAGACTGCACGGGGGCGTGGTTCCGGCAACTGCAACTCTACGAGTTGCAGGCTTGCCTTTGCCGCCTCGCGAGCGTGGTCCGGCCGCCTGTGCACGCCAGCCGGGCTGATCGGCAGCAGGCAGCTGTCCGCAGTATGATTGTCGATGCAGTTTATGTCCTCTGCGGCCTGCAGATGGGCGATCGACTTGATCCCGAGCACACGTTTTCTGAAATCCGGATTGACAAATTCCGGCTCGCTTTCATCCAGCAAGCTGTCGAGATATCTGAGTGCGTCTTCGGGCTTTCCGAGCTTTACCAGCTGATAGGCCGCTGAAACGCGCAGACGCTGCGACTGTCTGTCGGCCGATCCGCTGTCCTCCAGTTGCGCCAATGCATCCCGAAGTGTTGATTCGCCATAGTAAGGGTCATAGCTGTTTCTGATGTCCGTACAGATCTTCTCGAATTCGGCTTGAACAGGTGGGTTCGCAGCGCTGCCAACGACCGGAGACAGGCCTGTGAGTACGGCCACCATAATGCTCGGTGTCACCCTGAAGACCGACTTTCGATAGCTCATTGCCGAGATCCTGTGTTCACAAGTCATAGCCCAACCGTTCTTGCGGCAGCCAGGCACAAAATGTCTGGCCGATGGCCCCCGTTCCGTCCTGGGATCGGTCAAAAATTCCGGAAGCCAGTATCGATCAGCCTTCCGGTATTCCGCAGATCGCATGAGGTCAGAGCCGGGAACCCAGGTCGCAGCGTGAATTCTCACTCCTTGCGAGCCGGTCTGTCCATAGCCCCGGGCTGCGATTCCCCGAATTGACAGGTATCATTGGCCGCGCATTTGCGGGTTGGAATGGCCTGTCCAATGTGATGGAGCGAAGCGGCCTTATTTTGGCCTGCGCCTGTAATAGCGCGGCAAGCAAAGTACCTGGAGCAGAGGAATGCGGATTTGAATACTTATCTGCTGGTCGGTGCCGGTGGCGCGGCAGGGGCGCTTACGCGCTACTGGCTGTCCAACGTGTCATACCAACGCTTCGGCCACGGCTTTCCCTACGGGACGCTCCTGGTCAATATCTCGGGCAGCCTGCTTATAGGCTTTCTCTATTTCTGGCTCATCAATCGTTTCTCCCTGGATAGCGAGCTCAGAGCGTTGCTCATCATCGGTTTCCT
>CAMYKC010000314.1 GCA_947258865.1 uncultured Lysobacterales bacterium | reverse complement strand
CGAAGATAGCGGTGAAGCTCGCGCCGATCAGCGCCTGCAGGGCAGCTTTGACGACCTGTCCCTGGCCGATGCTTTCACCGACGTGGAAAATGCTCTTGCCCACCGCTTCGAGGACCCCGCGGTGTGCTTCGAGCACCTCCTTCCTGGCTGCAGCCATCATGGTCAGGGTTCCGCTATCTGCACCACTTTTTCCTCCGCTCACGGGGCTGTCGATGAGTCCAATTCCCTTTTTCTCCGTTTTTTCTACGAGAGCCTTGATGTCCGAGGGGTTGATCGTCGCGGTGACGATGATGCAGGACCCCGGACGCATCGTCTCCAGGAGTCCACCGTCCCCCGCGACAACCGATTGAACCTGGGAGCCGTGCATGACCATGACAAAAACGCAGTCACTGTTTTCACCCACGGCGCTTACTGAAGCGACTGAAGTTCCTCCCAACTCAGAGAGCATCTCTTTTCTCTCCTGACGGAGGTCAAATCCACTAACCGGGAAGCCGGCCTCAACAAGATTTTTCGCCATGCCGATCCCCATGTTTCCTAAGCCCACGATGCCTATCTTTTTCATTTTTTGCTCCTATTTGTTTTTTTTACTTATAAATCTTGGTCCTCCCGCCGGGCTGTAGGCCTTAGGCCCTACGGGCCGGAAGCTGGGTCAGGTCAGAGAAAACCGGCTATGCCAAAAGGGATGAACCGGTTTTGCCCGTTGGCCGGTTTCCTTCGGTCTGGCTGAAGGAATACTATCATAGTATTTTTTTCGATCAGACTATATGCTCGCGTCCAGAGGCGGCGTTCCTGTGAAACTCCCCTAGTCCGCCCCTTCCAAGGGGATGCTTCCCTTTACTTCAGTACCGGCGATCTACGCGGTGCTGGTGGTGAACATGGGTACGCCGCTATGCCTGGCCATGCTCAGGGTAATCCCCAGATCTTTGTACATGGTCTGGATACACGCACCCGCCCCTTCGAAGCGGCGGTCCATGATGTGCTTGGCCGTGTCCCGGAAAAGATCGTTGCCCACCATTATAAATACGACTTGCGACTGTTCTCCGACATGGCGCGGTGAGGTGGCGATTCCGGCACCCAGTTCGACCATCTCACTGAAGGCTTCGTCACGGATATCGTACACCATGAGCTTGAAGCCATTTTTCAGCAGGTTTTTAGCCATACCGGTTCCCATGTTGCCCAAGTCGATGACGCCCACTGTTTGCATGTACTACCTCCGAAAGTGCTGTGGTTACATTTCGTGCCCCGCCAGGAGCCGGTCCATGACGACGCTGGCCGCACCAACACAAACAGCATCCTCACCAAGGGCTGAGATCGCCAACTCCGGAATCCCCAGCTTCCCGGCATAGGCGCCCTCAGCAATGGTCTTTTTCACCTCTTCAAAGAAAAGCTCAGAGATTGGTAACGGTCCCTTACTTAAGATCACCAATTCGGGGCTCAGAACATTCACCAGGTTAACCAATCCCGTGCCGAGATACCTGCCGGCATCAGAAATGATATCCTTGCAGCAGGTATCCCCCCGTCCGGCTGCCACGATCACGTCTTGAACGGTGATTTCCATATGGTCAACGTCAGACCGGTCTCCCAGAAGGGTCTTTACACCGGTTTTGATGATTCGAATCGCGTTGGCTTCGACGGCGGACTCACTGGCCAGGGTGCGCAAACAGCCCTTGTTGCCGCAATGACAGATAGCCCCGGCCGGCACGATACTCATATGGCCGAGTTCCCCGGCAGCGGCATGGCTGCCCATGTACAATCGCTTGTTGATAACGATGCCTCCGCCAAGGCCCTCGTCGATGGTCACCCCCAGAACATTGTCTTTGCCCCGTCCGATGCCAAAGCGAGCTTCACCCAGGGTCATGGCGTTGGCATTATTTTCTACATACGCCGGAAGAGCAAGCCGCTCCCGAAACCCCTCAACAATATTCATCTGGTTCCACTCGGGCAGGCTGGTGGAGCGAATGACGATACCCTTGGTATGATCTGTCAGTCCCATGACGCTCACACCGATGCCAATGATCCGTTCACGATCCGTCCCCGATTTGGAAATCACCTGCTCCGCTGTCTCCGCAAGGGTGGCTAGAAGCTGGTGGGGATCGGTTCGGCCGTTGAGTTTGATGTCCTGTTTGGCGATAACCCCTCCGTCTAGCCCTACCAACATGGCTCTCGAAGTGTATACGTTGATCTCTATGCCGAGGGCATAAAACGCTCTTGGATTTAATCGAAGCGCTACCCCGGGCCTGCCTACG
>CAMYKC010000313.1:933-2332 GCA_947258865.1 uncultured Lysobacterales bacterium | reverse complement strand
GGCGTGATGGATGCATCCAACCTGATCAAACCGATGTTGGCATCCGGTGAATTGCGCTGTATCGGCTCGACTACCTTCCAGGAATTCCGCGTTGTGTTCGAGAAAGACCGCGCCCTGGCCCGGCGATTTCAGAAAATCGATATTGCGGAGCCGAGCAAAAGTGAAACGGTTGAAATTCTTCGCGGCCTGAAAAGCCGGTTCGAGGACCACCATCACGTCAAGTACACGGACGAGGCCCTGGTGGCTGCGGTCGAACTTTCCGCCCGCCACATCAATGACCGTCATCTGCCGGATAAAGCCATCGACGTGATCGACGAGGCTGGAGCCCGCCAGCGGTTGTTGCCCGAAGAAGAACGCAAGGATTTGCTGGATGAACACGATATTGAGCAGATCGTTGCACACATGGCGCGGATTCCGGCCAAGCAGGTATCGCGCTCAGACCGCCATGCGCTGAAAAATCTGGAGCGCGACCTCAAACTGGTCGTGTTCGGGCAGGACGAAGCCATTGGGGCCCTTTCAGCGGCCATCAAGATGACGCGGGCAGGGCTGGGTGAAGAAGACAAGCCGATAGGATGCTTCCTGTTCGCCGGCCCGACCGGCGTGGGCAAAACAGAAGTGACGCGGCAATTGGCAATGACCATGGGAATCGAATTGATCCGCTTCGACATGTCCGAGTATATGGAAGCCCACTCCGTGTCGCGGTTGGTTGGCGCACCCCCGGGCTATGTCGGCTTTGATCAGGGCGGCCTGATGACCGAGGCCGTCACCAGGAATCCGCATGCAGTCCTGTTAATGGACGAAGTTGAAAAAGCCCACCCGGATATTTTCAACATCCTGCTGCAGGTCATGGATCACGGTAAGCTGACAGACGCCAATGGACGCGAGGCTGATTTCAGGAACGTGATCCTCGTGATGACCACCAACGCGGGTGCTGCACAGAGCGCCAGGCGCTCCATTGGTTTCGCGGAGCAGGATAACTCCAGCGATGCGCTTGAAGTCATTCGCAGGGCGTTTGCACCGGAATTCCGCAACCGGCTGGACGCCATTATCAACTTCAAGGCACTGGATATGCCGATCATATTGATGGTGGTTGACAAGTTCATTATCGAACTGGAAGAACAGTTGGCGCTCAAGGAAGTCGGTATCACGGTGAGCCGCGCGGCACGGGAGTGGCTGGCTGAAAAAGGCTTCGATCCCAAGATGGGTGCACGGCCGATGAAGCGCGTCATTCAGGAACAGATCAAGCGTCCATTGGCGGACGACCTGCTGTTCGGGGACCTTGCCGAAGGCGGCGAGGTGGAAGTCGATGTGCCTGCAGATAAGGGCTCCAGTGACGAGAGTCTGGAACTGAAAATCGCCGCGAAAAAGGGTAAGCTCAAGGCATTGCCGGCATCTACTG
>CAMYKC010000313.1:0-882 GCA_947258865.1 uncultured Lysobacterales bacterium | reverse complement strand
CATTCTCCAGTTCAACCCTGAACATGGTGTTGGGCAGCGTTTCGATGACAACGCCGTCCATTTCAATTACGTCTTCTTTAGCCATAGGCCCTCACCTGTAATTTAGGAGGCGGTATTGTGCCACAAATTACCGCCAATAGTGTTGACAGGAATGCGCTTTGCCTTACAATACGTGGCCTCTGCGGGAATAGCTCAGTTGGTAGAGCACAACCTTGCCAAGGTTGGGGTCGCGAGTTCGAGTCTCGTTTCCCGCTCCAAGGATTCCAAAGCCCGGTTTCATGTCGTGAAATCGGGCTTTTTATTGCGGCACCGTAACCGGTTTGCCGCCCAGCGCATCCAGCCGCAATACCGCGTCGTCACGGCCCAGGTATTCCCAGCGTTGCAGCGCGATGGGCACGTTGCCGTTTTCCATCAGGAAATCATGGAAGGCGCGCAGGGAAAATTCATCGCCCTGGTCCAGTTTTGCATCCGCCAGAAAACGCATGATTTGCAATTTACCAACCTGGTAGGAAATGGCCTGGCCGGGATTGAACGCGAAGAAAACCGCTTCATCCAGAGCCGTTTCTTGGTCCATCGGCACTGCCCGCGCCAGGAATCCGGCAGCTTGCTCGATCGTGAAATCGCCGACGGCCAGACGGATATCGATTTCAACGCGCAGGGCCCTCAACCGCGAGTAGCTCAGGATGATTTCCCGCGAACGCGGGCTGAAATCGAACAAGCCGGCCTGCAGCAGCATTTCTTCGACGTAAAAGCCAATGCCTTCATTGGCGCTGGAGTCGATATAGCGACGGCGGATCGGATTGGGATTGGCCCAGGACAACGCGAGTTGAAAATAATGGCCGGGAACGCCTTCGTGGATGATCAGAGGCCGGGGATCGCGGG
>CAMYKC010000312.1 GCA_947258865.1 uncultured Lysobacterales bacterium | reverse complement strand
CAGAAGAAGGTCGGCAGCCTCTCGGGCGGTGAGCGCAACCGCGTCCACCTGGCCAAGCTGTTGAAATCAGGCGGAAACGTCCTGTTACTCGACGAACCGACCAACGATCTCGACGTCGAAACCCTCCGCGCATTGGAAGACGCCCTCGTCGATTTCGCCGGCTGCGCCGTGGTCATCTCCCACGACCGCTTCTTCCTCGACCGCATCTGCACCCATATCCTGGCGTTCGAAGGCGAGGCGCACGTGGAGTGGTTCGAAGGCAACTTCGAGGACTACGAGGAAGACAAGATACGGCGGTTAGGCGACGTCGAACCCAAACGGTTGAAGCACAAGAAATTCAAGCGGTAGCGTGGAATTCTTGGGCTTCAACCAGCGCGAGGCAGCGGGGCTTGCAAAGCAAACCCGCGTTCGCGCCCCGGTGAAGTTTGAGCATAACATTGATTGAGCACAAGAAATTCACGCGCTGACGTCGAACGTTTCGGTTCGACGCGTGCGCGAAAGCGAATTGGCAAAGCCAAAATTGCGTGCCGCACCCGGTGAAGTTTGGGCGCGTTTGACGAAGCGGATTATGTATAAGAAGTTTGTGAAGTCGACCACTTCATTCTATCGCTCCGCGTAACAATTCCTCTTTTGCCGTTGACATGCCGACCGCTGTCGGACGCTTTGCCTCAAGTGTTTTTCGTTTTGAAATTTCCCACAAATGCTTCCTTGCATCCTTTTCACTCCGAAATTTTGAAGGCACAAGGTCATTTATCATTTCTTGATACTCATCAGTCTTTTCTCTAATATATCTTTTGAACTCCGCTGATGCCGCTTTATCAAAATCTGGTCTTACGAATTCTTCGAACGTGATGAATACATTTCGACCTTTATCAAGATCATTTATCTTTCCTTTGTCATCTATTCTGCTCGCAAGGTAATCTTCCAGCTTGCCTTTGAACAATCTGCGGAATGCGATATTCATCGTATTGCATTTTGGCGTTAGATTTCGAGCAGTTACGGAAATCTCGCAAAAAAACGAAAGCGAAACATGTCCACTCACCTTACCTTCAATACCATCCTTAAATGTAACGTCCGTGACCCATTCCAACTCGTGTGTCGGTAAAGAAGTAAAAGCAAAATCCACGACATTTATTGCCGAACGAGGCGGTATATGGCCGAGTCTCCAAAAAACTGTAATAATTTCTTCACCGTCAATTAACTTGGAGGCGGTTACCATACCTTGTACGGCAGCAATATCCCCAGGAATTCTGTCGATGCCTGAATCTTTACGCCTGAATCTTTACCGCGATAAAATTTCGCGTTTAACTTCAAATAAACACCTACGTCGTCAACACTAAAGTCCTTAAGATTTTCAATTTTGAAGTCTAAGGGGAATTGAAATGTAGTTATTGAAACGGAGCTCAACTTATTAGACTCAAACGGTGCAAACATAATAAAATGGAAACTTAAATCATAATCAAAGAAAAGCACTCGCAATGGGATAATGCTAGGTGTTATAGTCGCCTCTTTCTGTTGCTTGTAGGAGCGATTAGACACAACAAGTGCTCGCCATGCTAAGTACAAACCGATAAATGCAATCACAACATCATAAATCGTTAACTCACGATCAATGAGAGGAATTCTTGACCAATCGATATTGCTAAGGCGAACTACGAACTCTTCGAGTCTTTTTTGGATATCCATTGCCCTACAACCAACAAATCTGTGAGCGTCAGATTGAAGCGCGAGCAAGCATCTTGCAACAGTCTCTCGGACACTGCCGTGTAAGAACAAACGTAGGGGGCGCATTCATTGCTCCCATCCAACCTCGCCACCCCCACGACGATGCGCATGAATCAACACCCCCACACCCCACCCATCCCTTCACCTCTCCTTAACCCCTGCCCCGCACGCTCCCACGTACAAAACGTCTTTCCGACCCCTCAACGCCCGTACAAATCGTCTCGATCCGCAGCGTCAGCGAACGTACAGCCAACCGCGCGTTAACCTCAGCCGCCGTGTGCGCCTCGGCTTCAACTTGCCCTAAAACGCCACCGCCGCCACGAACATGCCCGCCGCGAACATCGTGTGCGCCAGCAGCCCCATCGCCCTGACTTTCCACGGGTTGTCCGTTTTCGACGCCGCCCAGCCCAGCCCCATCCCCGGTTGCAGCAGGAACCAGCCCGCCGCGATCGTCAGGATCGAAAACACCCAGACCGGCCAGAACGTCGGTGCCGCGCGCCAGGTCTCGCCCGCGATGAAGACGAACGCGAGTCCATACGCAATTCCAACCACATAGTGGAAAATCCAACCGATCCGCAGCTCTCCGTCGACCGGCTCGGCCGCCCCGATGTCGTCATGCCAGATACGCCCGCGCGCCGCATGTGCCGCCCAGCGCCCGGGCATCGCCCAGTTCGGCAGGGGCTGACCGGCGACCCGGTTCAGCGCCCAGGCCCAGACATCCATCGCCGCCGTGCCGGCAATCCCCATCACGATGCCGGCCAGAATTATCTGACCCATGCTGATCCGCCCCTATTCCGGCGATCCAAACCGCATCACATTGCCATCCAGATCCGTCACCGTGAAGACGACATGGCCCCACGGCATCGACTCGGGCGCGTCGATTCCGGTTTTGTTTTCCGACACTTCAGCGTGCAATCCCCGCGCGTCATCCACATCGACATAGACCGACACCGCCTCTGGCCCGTCGCCGTC
>CAMYKC010000311.1 GCA_947258865.1 uncultured Lysobacterales bacterium | reverse complement strand
AGATACGTGACACACGACCGTTTGCGAACAAAATAAAATTATTTATAAAATACAAGTAGTTACTATGTAATTTCGTAACTTCTCAATAATCCCGTGCGCTCATGGAGGCGGCACGAGGCATACATTGCCAGACAGCAGATCTGGCAGGTAGGGCACAAGGTGTTGCCGTCGGAGCCGGTCACAAAGGAATTCCCAGAAAGAGATGCCTTGTTTCTTGCAGGTTTTCTTCAGGCTGACGAAGGTATCCCGACAACGCCGTCCATTTTCCGACCGGGTGCTGCCGCTGATCTTTCGTTTGATGACATATTCTCGGATATCGCCCTCACTCAGATTGTTGTGGAGCGGGATATCCGGTCGCTCCAGCACCAGCAGCAATTCCTTCTTGTTGCGCGCCAGCCGAATGAGCGCCCGATTTAACGTGGCGAAGGAGGTCTTGGTTCGACACAGTTCATCGAAGTGGGCCTTGATCGCCGCCTTCAAGTCGGGGTCTTGCTTGCGCTTGTACTGCTTCAGATCCGAGTAGATCTCCCAGATCTGGGTGTGGACCCAATCGATCTCCTTGGCGTGGGTGTCGTTAAGCGGCAGTATGCGCTGAAAGACCCGGTCGGTATGGATCCAGCACAGGGCGTGCAAAAGCACATTGAACTGTCCGGCATCGTCGCTGATGATGGCCAGGTCCAATGGAAAACCATTAGCAACCAAGGTACCGAGCAACGCCCCTTCCGTGGCAATACGGATATGTCGTTTCTTGATGATCTTGATCTGTTGCAGATAGCTCTCCCACGCCTCCGCGTCTGCGAAGGTGGCTTTGAGGCTACGATGGATCGCCGCCAACGGCCGTTGAGGTAGCCCCTCCTTGCGCATGTAGTCGATCGCCTCGGGATTGATCGTGTAATCCACCGCCGCGCCCCGCAGCAGCCCGAGAAAATTGATCCGGCTCTTGGCGTGGGTACTGGAAAACCAGGCGAATGCGTCGTTGCCGACGTGGGTGCAATAGCCGTTCTTGCCGTCGTGGCGGCTGCCTGTGTCATCGACTTGAATGTAGCTGCTGTTGTCGATCCCGGCGGTGAGCAACGCATTCTTTTCCGTATGAAACTCTTCCTTGTCTTCGACGAGGATGTTGCTGATTTGCCCGCTGGAGATGTCGATTCCAAATTCGATCAGCTGTTGCAGGATCAAGGGCTGGGTGACCCGTTGATGAAAATACTGGTAGATGATCCCTGCGGTGTTCGATAGCGCGCGAGACGGTAGCGGGTATTGTGGGGCTGGATCAGCAGATCCTGGACGGTGAAATCCTCGTAGCCCAGAAAGCGTGAGCCTTCCGGCAGATACTCGGGTTTGATGGTCTTGGTGTCGTGGATGGTGAGTTTCTTCTTGCGTTTACGGGATTTTCCGGTTTTTCCCTTGCCGCCTCCTTCTGCGCCTTGAGCGTCGTCATCGCCGTCATCGCCGTCATCGCCGTCATCGCCGTCATCGCCGTCATCATCGTCCGATTCTTCGTCATCCTTGGGCAGTGTGCTGGGCCGGATCTTCGGTCTGTTCGGCAGCTTCTTGAGCCGGGCCACCTCGGCCTTCAGTGTCTCGATTTCAGCCTGTTGCTTCTGGATGGTTTCCTGCTGTTCTTCGATAGTGGCCAACAGCAGATGTACGGCTGGCGTTTGCTCTTCCGGTGGGATGTCGGGCAGTACCCCTTTGTCGAGTGCGGATGCCATCACTCCGACCCCCTCGTCGGCGCTGTGAGCAACCGACGAAATCCGCGACACAACGGGTAGAGCCAAACCGACTTGACTGGGACCTTGGGGTCTCCACTGTTGTGGTTGCGGCTGCGTCCACGGGTCCGACCGACCCGGATCCAGTTGTCCGCCTGGTAGCAGGTCCCCGCAAAACGCCGCTGTTCGATAAAAGTCTCCAGCAACAGGATCGGGTGGCCGTATTTTTCCTGCCAATCCCTGGAGATGCACCGACGGGTCAGCGCCAACAGGTGGCTTGCCAAGTGTGGAACCCGTATCCAGGGCAGGATCAGAAATCGCATATTATTGGCGATGCGCGACAGACCCCGCTTGCGGGCCGCTTCATCCCAACCGATGAAACGGTCCCGGTCGGCCACCCGCCAAGCGGCGGCGCCATACAAGAGGCACCCCAGCAGGCGGCCCTGACGATCATAGATCAAATACTGGAGGTTCTCGCCGACCGGGCCGGTGTATCCCAGATAGTGGTGCTGCTGCAAAAGTCCACGAAACACCCGCGTATCCTCTGCGCCCTCTACGGGCTGAATCCGCAGCGGTTGCAGATCCGACAGCCTGCCTTCAAGCGGCGGGGCTTGCACAGCATGCGCCTCCAACACAACAGGGCGGTTGCGAAATCCATTGTTGGCGGAGCGAACCGGCGCGGGAAGCTCGATCAGTCCCGTGCTGTCGAGCTTTCGCAACAAAGTGCGGGCGGCCATGTCCTTGAGCCGACCCTTCTCATTGACCCAGCTCCAGCGCCGACACAGTTCCTGCGAAAGGCGAGTACGATGCCAATCCGGATGGCCGGCTATAAGATCTCGTATGGTGGCGAGATCATGTGCCGCAACCTGCCTGCCTTGCAGCGTGAGTATTGTTTCCATGGGGCTGAATATAGCCCCTTCCGTCTCGGGAGTCCAGTTCT
>CAMYKC010000310.1 GCA_947258865.1 uncultured Lysobacterales bacterium | reverse complement strand
GGGCGAAATCCTTGAGGGCGTCAGCCAGGTTTACACGCATGTCATGGCTTTGATCGTCGATCGAGACTTCGCTCAGCAGCGCGAGAAGTTTCTGCCCTGCACGCTGCGAGAGTTCATGTTCCCGTGTCAGTTTTTCTACAACGGCGCGGCTGTCTGGCGATTTGGATGCCAGCAACGCGAAAATCTGCTCTTCGCAGGGGTGGTGATGGACATTTTGATAGTTTGCAATGTACTCAACGGCTTCAGAGAATACCGGAAGGGTTTCCTTGGGATCGTCGATCAGCCGCCAGGTATCGCGACCGATCATGGTCAAGACGCGGCCGAATCGGCCGTGATCATCCCGTAACCTCTGTAGAATTTTGGCTCCACGCGATTCAATCGGGTCCAACTCAGAGACAATTCGGTGACGAATGTAGTCGCTTAGATGACCAAATGCCGCTGCCGACTCGGGGAGAGGCATGCCGTGCCAGACGTGTGGCTGTCCGTCCCAGATTTCCATTTCCACGTGCACTCCAGCACGTTTCGCCCGTTTGACAAAAAACTCGCACTGGTCGCGTACCATCTCGGTGCTGCCAACATGAATCAGGATCGGGCACAGTCCCTTCAAGGCTGCGCGAGCGGGTGACGCATACGGCTCGTCCAGCAGCGCCTCGTCACCGGCGACATAGAGTTTTCGCGGGTCCTGATCCGAGGTGATTCCCGGTAGCAATACCATCGGATCCTGATGCTCGTCTGGCAGTGGACTGCCTCCTGGCCCGAAACTCATGTCGGTGCAGGGTGACAGCGCAAACGCGGCGGCAGGTTGTGGTAGCCCATGATCACGGAACATCAGCAAGGACGCCAGCGTCAGGTTGCCGCCGGCGGAATCGCCACCAATGATTATCTGCGATGCACTGATTCCGGAATCCAGAAGATAGCCATAGGCTTCAACGCAATCCTCCAATCCACTGGGAAACGGGTGTTCGGGCGCGAGACGATAGAAAACCAGCAGGACGTTGGCGTTTGCGCTTTTTGCCAGGTTTGCGGCGAGTTGGCGATGAAGGTTTGGTGTGCGTAAAACCCACGCGCCACCGGGAAAGTAAACGATATAGCGGTCTGTCCGGGTTCGTGGCCGGATCCAATTCGCCTCACAATGAGTAAGCGAAATCTTTTGGATATCGACGTTACTTGGTCGCTTGGAAATCCACCCGTCTTGTCGTTCCAGCTGTCTGCGCGCATGGCTGAGTTCAAACTCACTGAACAGGCGTTTCATCCGATTTCCGGCAAACCGTTTGAGCAGTTGGCTTTGGAGGCTTGGCATCGCGAAGCACCTTCCCTAGGCTCGGACAGAATCCACATGGAAAC
Organism: uncultured Lysobacterales bacterium; assembly: GCA_947258865.1. Classification (GTDB taxonomy): domain Bacteria; phylum Pseudomonadota; class Gammaproteobacteria; order Xanthomonadales; family SZUA-36; genus CAMYKC01. Next base: position 1,536 of record CAMYKC010000310.1, on the reverse strand, counting down.
TGGCCTTGCCATTACTTTTCCCTGGTGCCCCTTATAGCACAGTTACCACTGTAATTTGAACAAGGTTCAACTAGGGACTTGATCTGGTCCCGCCGTTCCACAAAGAGCATCAACATGAAGAGATGGCAAAATTGTTTGACAACTATACCGGTTAATCAGGCCCGATTCCTGGTGGGGCATGGCGGAAAGGATGCAAATAGTCATATCAGCCACCATCAGGTCGACCTCGTCTTCCAGCACCATTCTGACCGCTTCATCGTAATCCCGGGTTGTGAGCAGGGTGGCTTTGCCAATATTTTTTTCCACGAATTGCTGACTGGTCGAGTTGGCCAGGGCAGAGATCCTGAATTCAGCCTTGTTGACTTCTCTGACTGTGGAGACGCTGGCCAGAATCGAGGTGGAGCCCGGCGATGGTCTGGTGATTCCGAAAGGAACGTGGCACCGCGTTGATATCATTGAACCGAGCCAGATTGTTTATCTAACCCCTGGGCCGAACAACCAGTTTAGGCCCGCGCCAACTGCCCCTTGAATCAGAAAAACGTCAGGCCGGACACCGCAATAATACCCATGATGCACGCATACAGCGGGTATTGAATCATGAATGGCGCTATCACACGCCCGGCGTTGCCAGGCAAATGCAGGTCAGAAAGATCGCGATCACCAGTGGGTCAGGCATCCGGCGATCGCCCACACGTACGAAGACATGAATTCTTGCAGCAACCCGAAATCTAGCTCGAGACTGTGACAGTAGACAGGCCAGACGATCAGGCGCGCGGAACACAGTTTGGGACAGGCAAAAGAACAGGCCAAACTTGATTCAGGTCATCAACATTCTGGTAGTCAAGATTCAAGCTGAATGAAAAAGCGCGGGGAAAATGCCCGAACGCCGCTGCAACGCATTTAATAATAGCGAAAAAGTTGGATCCGGATAGGCCTCATAAAGCTGATCCTCCATGGGAGCGCCAAATGAACAAAAAGCATGGTTTGGCAGTTATTCTTGTCATTGCGGCACTGGTTCTGTTGTGCGGTGCCGCCGAAGCCCGCAATCCCATCGCCAACGATTGGGACGGCTACTACGGAACAGGCGGGACATCGGGCATTGATTCCAATTCGATGGCCATTATGGAGTCGGCAACGGGGGCGAGGTGCCAGGTCTGTCACGTCGAGAGCGGCGGTGGCTCGCCGTGGAATGCCTATGGCTGGGCCGTGCGCCAGGCGGTATCCGGGAGCGACTGGGTCGGGGCATTCATTGCCGTCGAAGGCGTTGATTCAGACGGCAACGGCGATTCCAATCTCGTCGAGATAGCGGCCGACGCGCAACCAGGCTGGACCACCACCGGCAATACCGGTTACACAGGAGACGGCACGCCGCAGGTGATTCCCGACCAAGACATCCCGGCCGCCAGCCCGCTCGATCCGCCCACCGCGATGACGTACGCATGCTGCTTCGACACCGGCGCCTGCTCGGTGCTTTCCACGACCGACTGCACGGATGCCGGCGGCACCCCTGACACGGAGACCGCATCGTGCTTCCCG
>CAMYKC010000309.1 GCA_947258865.1 uncultured Lysobacterales bacterium | reverse complement strand
ACAAAGCCTCTAATTAAAGAGACTTTTATTTCAATACCTTACGGAAATATTTGGCGGAGAGAGAGGGATTCGAACCCTCGATGGGCTTTTTAAACCCATACTCCCTTAGCAGGGGAGCGCCTTCAGCCACTCGGCCACCTCTCCGTAAACTGATTGTCTCTCGAATTCTTGTCAGCAGTTCGAGTCCTGCTGTCCGGCGCTCCATGGAGCGCGTTACTCCGGGCATCTTACAAGGAGTCGCTTCGCGACTTCATAATTTGCGTGTATAGCGACACGCAACGCCCTCTCCGGAAGCGGGTAGTTTAAACGTTTGGGGGGAATTCTGGAACCGCTAATGCGCTGGTCAGACCAGTTTCTACTTTAAAAGAGATTACGCGCATGGCGCGCTCCCACAGAAAGTTGAATCGGCCGTACGGCGCGCTCCTGAGCAGTATCTAATTGGCCGCATGGCGGCCTCCTGCGGTGTCCGTTATGAATCGCCCGCGGGATCACCCGCTCCGTCGGCCCGCTCTTTCAGGATCCGCCGGTAGATCTCTTCCCGGTGTACCTGCACTTCGGGTGGCGCCTCTATGCCGATACGTATCTGATTTCCTTTAACGCCCAGTACCGTAACAATGACGTTATCACCGATGACAAGTTTTTCTCCAATCCTTCTTGTCAAAATGAGCATAGCTACCTTCCTTTGGTTTCGGACACATCATGTATCCGCGCTTCTATGGCCTTATACGCTTATGCCAAAACCATCTGCGAGACGTTAAATGTACAATGCACAGCCTTTTCCGGCCGCCATTGCGCCTTTCCCTTCATTCTGTTGCAGGTATACCGATCAGCTGTGTTCAGCAATCCATCCCCGCACAGAACTCAGTGCCCCATCCAGGTTTTCTGGCTGGGAACCGCCGGCTTGGGCAAAATCAGGACGTCCTCCGCCCTGCCCGCCAACTTGTTGTGCGACGAAGTTTACCAGATTGCCCGCCTGAATCCGAGTGATCAAATCTTTGCTGACACCGGCGGCCAGCCGAACTTTGCCATCCCCGGCGCTTCCGATTACCACAACCGAGCTTCCGAGGCGGTCTTTCAGGCGGTCAACGGTGTCTCGCAGCGACTTCGGATCAACATCGTCCAGCCGTGCCGACAGCACCTTGACGCCATTCACTTCCTCCGCCTCACCTGCCAACTCTTCTCCGCTGGCGCTGGCCAGCTTGGATTTGAGCTCATCCAGCTCTTTTTCAAGGGCCTTACTGCGTTCCAGGATCTGCCGGAGGCGATCTTCCATCGCTTCGGGCGCTACTTTCAATACACGACCGAGGTCTTTAAGTTGGTCATCCATGGCCTGGATCCGGCCCACGGCCGCCTCTCCGGCCACGGCCACGATACGGCGGATTCCGGCTGCAATGGCGGACTCCTCGACGATCTTGAACTGGCCAATATCACCCACCCGGCTTACGTGTGTGCCACCGCATACCACCGCATAATTCAACCGAGAAATCACCAAAACGCATGACACGCACCCGGTCGCCGTATTTTTCTCCGAACAGCGCGGTCGCACCGGTCTTCAATGCATCGTCAAAATCCATGACTTGCACATCGGAGGCCGGATTGACGCGAATTTCCTCGTTAACAATGCGCTCGATTCTACGCAATTCCTGCAGGGTCACGGCTCGCGGATGGGTGAAGTCGAAGCGTAAATGGTCCGCGGCGACCAGGGATCCTCTTTGCTCGACGTGGTCACCCAGCACCTTCTTGAGGGCCGCGTGCATCAGATGCGTGGCGGAATGGTGCAATACGATGGCCTGGCGACGGGGTCCGTCAACCGCGGCGAATACGACATCCCCAATCCGAAGCGTTCCCGATTTCAACCGGCCAATGTGCCCGTGGAAAACTCCGGCCAGCTTGACCGTGTCCTGGACTTCAAAATCCACGCCCTCTCCACTGATGTGGCCCGTATCGCCTACCTGACCTCCGGATTCCGCGTAAAACGGTGTCTTGTTCAGCAGAATAACCGCCTGATCTCCGGTGTTCAGTTCCTTGGCTTCCTCGCCATTCACCAGAATCGAGACCACCCGGGCATCGCCGGTATCCAGCTGCTCATAACCGAGGAAAGTCGTCGGCGTCAGCATCTTGATGGTATCCGTCGATATCTGTACCTGCTGCGCAAACTTGCCCGATGAACGGCCGCGTTCCTGCTGCTTGGCCATCTCGGCATTGAAGCCGTCCTCATCCACCGTAAGTTCGTTTTCGCGGGCAATGTCCTGGGTCAAGTCCAGCGGGAATCCGTAGGTGTCGTACAGCAGAAAAGCGGTTTCGCCGTCGATCTGGCCGCCTTCATTAGCTGCTTTCGACATCACAGTCTTGAGGATACCCATGCCGGTATCCAGGGTGCGTGCAAAACGCTGTTCTTCTTCCAGCAAGGTGCTGCTGATCAAACCGGCTTTGCGGTGCAGTAATGGATATGCGTCACCCATCTGTTCCACCAGGGGCTCGACCATCTGGTGAAAAAACGGCTGCTTGACGCCGAGCTTGTAGCCGTGGCGAATGGCGCGGCGAATGATGCGGCGCAACACATACCCGCGGCCATCGCGCGAGGGCAGCACACCATCGGCAATCAGGAACGCACAGGCGCGTATGTGGTCGGCGATGACGTTGAGCGAAGCGTTTTTCAGATCACCACAGCCGGTCAGGCGTGAAGCCGACAGGACCAGTGCCCGGAGGAGATCGATTTGGTAGTTACTGTGCTTGTGCTGCAACACCGCAGCGAGCCGCTCCAGACCCATGCCCGTGTCCACGCATGGCTTGGGCAGCGGATTCATCGTGCCGTCGGCGGAGCGGTCGAACTGCATAAAAACGAGGTTCCAGATCTCGATGTAGCGATCGCCATCTTCGTCCGGGGAACCGGGTGGGCCGCCTTCGACATCCGGTCCATGATCGTAGAACACCTCGGTACAGGGACCAC
>CAMYKC010000308.1 GCA_947258865.1 uncultured Lysobacterales bacterium | reverse complement strand
TGTAGGTGCAAGGAACAGGCTGGATACCCCGCGAGCCGTTCGCAGATTACTGCTCAGCCGCCCTGGCCAGCATATGCTGCGGTTGGAAGAAGCAGCGGAGCAATTGCGCTTGTCGACCGCGCAATTGCGTAAACGCCTGTACCGTGCGGGTACCAACTACAAGAACATCGTGTTGGAAGTACGCATGGCCCTGGCGTCTCATTATCTCGAATCCACCCATCTTTCCATCCAGGAAATTGCTTACCTTTTGGACTATGCCCAGCCAGGCCCTTTCAGCAGGGCCTTTAAAAAATATTACGGACATTCCCCCAGCCACCTGCGAAATGCTGCCTTTGTGGAACCAGTCTGAAACCGGCCCCTGGTCTATCGGTAACTGATCCATCGCCAACGATGGTTGGTAAACACCGTTGTTCTAAAATGCTATAAATTGGGTCAGAAGTGTTATTCAACCAGGCTTCAATACCACGTAGAGTTCATCGTGAAGCCATTTGCCTGATTGCATCTGGCGATTCTGAACAAACAACGTGGGATATCGAGTCATGAATTCATATACAAGATCACACAATTGTTTACTGGGTCTGATGATCATAGGATTGGCTGTCGGAGGACCGGTCGTTGCCCAGGAAGACAACGAAACACAAAGAGCCGGGGTTCTCGAGGAAGTCATCATCACGGCGCAAAAACGTGAACAGACCCTGCAGGATGTGCCACTGCCGGTCTCCGCCTTCAGCGGGGATTTCGTCACGGAAAACGGTGTTCAGGACATTCGGGATATCCAGGGCCTGACGCCCAATCTCTCGATCAAGTCACGCGGCGACACCGAGGCCAGCGTGTTCATCCGCGGCATTGGTTCGCAGGCGCCGGGCATCGGCGCCGATCCGGCAGTCGGTATCTTCATTGACGGCATGGTAGCGAGCCGCGGCACCAACGCGACAGCCGCGTTTTTCGATGTGGAGCGCATCGAGGTGGTCAAGGGCCCACAGGGCACCCTGTTCGGGCGTAACGCTTCGGCCGGTGCGATCAGTATTATTACCAAGAAGCCGGAACTGGATGAGAACTATGGCTCGGTGATGGCCGGCCTGGGCAACGAAGGCCAGGTGCGGGGCCGGTTCATTGGCAACCTCGCAGCCGGAGACAACTGGGCGTTCCGCCTGGGTGCAAACTACAGTAAACGTGACGCCTGGGAAATGAATATCCTGGTGGAAGCCGTTGACGCCAAGAGCAACGACGTCGTGGTTACCGACGCCGATGCCTTTGCGCCGGTGATCCGTCAGAACCGGGCTCCTGCCAAGCAGCGCCTGGAATCCACCCGTTTCATCTGGACCAACAAGTGGGCTATCGGTGAGACGATGGACCTGACATCAATCACCGGTTATTACGATCACGATGTCAACGTCACACCCTTTGACGCGGATGAGACCGAGTTCGACATCCTCACCTTCGAAGAGCCGCAGACCAACGAGACCTTCAGCCAGGAACTCCGCTTGAACGGCTCCAGCGAATCGGTTGACTGGTTCGTGGGTGCGAGTTACGTCAAGGAAGACCTCAGCTTCAGGAATGCCTTGACCCTGGATGAGACGATCGTCTTCGACCTGTTTGGCACCGGGTTCCTTTGCGAGGAACCGGATTTGCCTGATTGCAGTGTGGTGTCTGAAATGCCGTTCGGCGCCAATACCACAAAGAGTTACGCGTTTTACGGTGACTTCACCTGGCACATGAGCGACCGCTGGAGCCTGACTGCCGGTGCGCGTTACACCAAGGATAAGAAGAACATGAGCTACGGCAACCCGCCCGTAGGTGTCATTGGCCTTATCGATGGCCAGATTTTTGGCCCGGTGACGGATGGTGTGCTGTTCGCAAATGACAGCTGGAGTTCTTTCGATCCTCGCCTGGCCATCGACTTTGCGGCTACCGAGAATACGACCCTGTTCGCCAGCGTTGCGGGAGGTTATAAGTCCGGCGGGCTCAACCGTCAGGCCAGCAATTACCTGCCCGAACCGCAGACGATTCTGCCGTTCGACGAAGAGAAAGTCATTGCCTATGAGGCCGGCACCAAGTCCTCCCTCCTCGATGGCCGTGCAAGCCTCAATTTCTCGGCGTTCTACAATGATTATGAGGACTACCAGCTCGAGACCTTTGTGAACCTGGTGCCAATGGTCCAGAACATCGGTGATATCAAAAGCCGCGGTGTGGAACTGGAAGGCCGATTCCTGGTAACCCAGAACCTGGAGCTCGCCGGCACTTACGCCTACCTGGATTCTGAAGTCAAGAGAAGCAGCATGCCTGACCTGCCCGTCGGCAGCGCCACCCCGCAGTCGCCGAAGCATTCGGCGTCGGCTCAAGCGCATTACTATATCGAAAGTGGCCTGGGTGAATGGAAGCTGAGCGGTATCTGGGCCTACAGCGACGATTTCTGGTTCGACATTTTCAACACGCTCGAACAGCCGTCCTACAACAAGCTCGACCTGCGTGTCGGCCTCACGGCTGATTCAGGACGCTGGGGAATTGCCGGCTTTGTCGACAACCCCACCGATGAGGAATACTACGCCGAGCGCTATTTTCTCCTTGACAATGCCAACCGCCGGGCGCCGGGCCGCCTGTGGCGAGTTGAATTCACGCTTAACTTCTAAGTAGAACTAGCCGGCACTGGCAGGAATGAAATTATGAGTGATGCAATCCTCAAAATGGATCTGGCCGTACAGCAGGTACTGGATCCGGCGGGCAAGCTCGTCGGGTCCATGCCGGACCTGGACGACGGCCAACTCGAAGCTTTGTTCCGCCGCCTGGTCCAGACCCGGACGTTCGACGAGACATCCCTTCGGCTGCAACGAACCGGGCGTATTCCAGCCTATTACGCCTGCGCCGGCATGGAGGCCCACGTGGCGATTCCGGCC
>CAMYKC010000307.1 GCA_947258865.1 uncultured Lysobacterales bacterium | reverse complement strand
CGGGCCGAGCCTTTAAGCAGTGATGCTCCCTCGGATTCAGGGGCGAAGGCCAGTACCGGACGATGAACAGCGTCTTTGACTCGCGAGGCGACCAGGCCAACGACGCCCTGATGCCAGCTTTCATCAAAGAGGCAAAGCGCCGGCGGCAGGTTCTCCTGCTCCAGCGAGCGAATGATCTCCTGTACCTGGTCCATCGCTTCCTGCTGCATCTGTTCCTGCATACCCTTGCGCTTGCTGTTCAATTCATCCAGCTCCGCCGCGAGGCTCATGGCCTCATCCGGATCATCGCTCAACAGGCAGCGGATCCCAGTGCTCATGTCCTCGAGCCGGCCGGCCGCATTGAGCCGCGGCCCCACTGCGAACCCGAGGTCACTGGAATTGGCGTAGCGGTAATCACGCTTCCCCAACCGCAGCAAAGCCATTAGACCGGGGCGCGTCATGCCCTGCCGAATGCGTGCCAGGCCCTGGCGGACCAATATGCGATTATTGTGATCGAGGGGCACCAGATCGGCGACCGTCCCCAGAGCGACGAGATCCAGGTATCGGGCCAGGTTGGGTTCATGTTTCGAACCCGTGAACCAACCCCGCTTGCGCAATACACGGCGGGTTACACTCAGCAGGTAAAACATCACCCCGACGCCGGCCAGCGCCTTGCTCGGAAAATCATCCCCCGGGCCATTCGGATTCACAATGGCATCCGCGGCCGGCAGATCGTCACCGGGAAGGTGGTGGTCTGTCACGATGACCCGGCATCCGATTTCCCGCGCCCGCGCAACTCCGCCAATGCAACCGATCCCGGAATCCACCGTGACCAGCAGGTCCGGCGGATTAGCTGACAGTGTCTCCACGAGGGGGACAGTCAGGCCATAGCCGAACTCGAAGCGGTTTGGTACCCGAAAGTCTATGTTTTCACAGCAGCCCATTGCCCGAAGGGAAAGAACCGCCAGCGCTGTTCCGGTTGCACCATCGGCGTCAAAATCGCCGACAATCAGAACCGATTGATCCTGCGTCACCGCATCTGCCAGAAGTTCGGCAGCGGCGACAATTCCTGAGAGCGTATCGGGCAGATGCATGTCCTTCAGCCCGAGTGACAGTGATGCCACGTCCACGATGCCGCGCCCCAACAGAACTCGCCTGATGACCGGGTGCAGATCACTGGGAAGACTGATGCCGCTCTCCGGCAGCGGACGGCACCGGATAGCCCGCCTGCCGATCATGCTCCGGCCGGTGCGGGCAAGACCCGGAAAAGCGGCTTGATCCGACGCCAGAAACGGCGTTGTGCGCGACGGTCAAATATGCGTCCTTCGCCGCTGCCATCGTAAACCGCCAGCGTCGCTTGTCCGGAACGCACCATCGCCAGCATTGGCTCCAACAATCCCTCGATGCGCTCCAGTTCAACGATCGGATCCCGCGATTCCAGGCTCCAGTCAATAAAAATCGTGCGCCCATCCTGGCCAAAATTGCATTGTTCAGCGTCCGCTTTGTGTTTTAACCGGCAATCATTGATAATCGCCAGCCCACATGTGACCGGGTTGCTTGAATAAACGGTATCGAACAGATCATGTGGCACAGCATCCGGAATGAATCCGCCGCCCCAGAACCAGACTGAATTGATTTCCTGTTTTCCCAGCTGCCGCCTTCTGACATTAACCGGGCAATGATGCAGCTCTACCTGGATTTCATTCAGAATCCGCCGCCAATAGCGCGCCTCAGGGTGGCCGGGAAGCGCATCAGCCACATCCATGCCAAGCGCATCATCCAGGGGTGTAAACTCGAAATCCAACGGCTTGTCCAGCGCGATACACCAGCGCTCCGGATGATTGGACTGCAGATCGATTCCTTCTTCCCGCAGGACCGAACGGATGCAATTTTCGATTTCATTCCGCTCGAACGGATTCAGATCAGCGAAACCGTAATCGGTCATGAATACGCGCGCCATGTCCGCCCACATGGTCACGGGATCGCTGCGTAACCAGTAGTAACTACTCTGTGGCTTCACCTTCAGGTCATTGACGTGCGTCAGCGCTGCAACGGGAATTTCGGTATCCGGCGTAATTCCGTACAGTGCAAACCGCAAGTGATCCGGGCTGATGGAATCGATCAGGCTGAAGCGTCCGCGCGACAAAATCAGCTCCAGGCAGGAGTGACGCGTTTCCCGGGGCACGGCCGCCGCCAGGCTCTTCAGATCTTCAACCAACAGAGTAATGTGTTTCGAAGTCACCCGAACGGTCAGACGTACTCGACGTCGACGATCTCAAACTCACGCTCACCGCCCGGCGCGCGAACGACGACCACGTCGCCAATCTCGTGCCCAATCAGTGCCCGAGAGATGGGCGAACTGACTGCGATGCGGTTGTGCTTGATGTCGGCCTCCACGTCACCGACGATCTGGTAAGAAGTTTCGTCGCCCGTTTGTTCATCCGCCAGGGTGACATTGGCGCCGAAGACCACTTTATCACCTGGATTCAGCTTTCCGATGTCGATGATCTGGGCGTGAGAAATACTGTACTCGAGGTGCTGAATTCGGCCTTCGATGAACCCCTGCTGCTCCCTGGCGGCATGGTATTCGGCGTTTTCCTTGAGATCACCGTGCGCTCTCGCCTCGGCAATGGCTGTAATGATCCTGGGACGATCGACTTTCTTCAACCTGGCCAATTCTTCTCGCAGCCGTTCCGCGCCCGCTTTTGTCAATGGGTGTCGTGTCATAACTCTCTTGCCGTTCAGGCCTCCAGCCCGCGAT
>CAMYKC010000306.1 GCA_947258865.1 uncultured Lysobacterales bacterium | reverse complement strand
ATCTCCGCACCCTGTTCGAATACGATGTCAACGGGAATGGCAGCCGAGGCCAGCCGGTCGAGATCGGCTTGCAACTGCGTACCCACGTTACCCATCTCAGCGACGAAGGCATCCACTTCTTCGTATTGGCCATCGCCCTGCAAGGTCAGTATGCGGCTACTCAGGTCGCGCACCGCCTGTTCGAACTCCGGCAGGTTGACGCGGTAAGTACCCGTTTCGTCGTCACGGCTGAATGCGCCGGCCTGTTCGAAAAAGTTGAAGCGGATCATGTTGGCGCGGCCGTGCGCGCTGGTGGCGCCGAAACGGACAGACCGGAAAATACCGGCGAGGAAGGTGACGTAATCGTCCATCAGTTCGCCTTCGCTGATCTCGCCTTTTTCACGCAATTTCTGAACCATGTACAGCCCCAGTATGTCGGCTTTGCCTTCTTCGATGGCCGAGGCGTGAGCCTTCAGCGCATGGCGGACCGTTCCTTTCCCGTCAAGCGTGTTCTTGATACCCAGGCCATGGGCCACCTCGTGGAACATGGTGTTGCCGAAAAATGAATCGAAGGTGATGTGTTGGCGCTGGTCTTCCGCAATCAGGACCCCGGAGATCGGCACCAGGATTTGGTTGTACTTGGCCAGCATGGCGTTCTTGAGCTGCAATCGGCGAGTCCCTTTGGCCAGTTGCACCTCCTCGTCGTTAGGCAGGTTGATCGCGATGGTCTTGGACCCCGCGTTGCAGTGCCCGGCGTAGTAGACGACATCATAGGCATTCAGGTCAGCATCCGAGCCCGGCATCTCCTGCTTGTACTCTTGCGGGACCGGAAGCCCGGTCTGCAATTCCGGCAGGTATTGCACGAAACGCGCCAGCCGTTCGCTCCAGGCAAGATCCTTGATCAGCACATAAGATTCGTAAGCGGCACGGTAGCCGAACAGCTGATCCTCATAGGTCTCGATCGGGCCGATGACCAGCTCGATGGGATTGTTTTTCATGTCCATCCAGGCCATGTCCGAAGCCTGGAAGTCATCGGTCTCCAGCGCCGTGGCCCGCATGCGCAGGTAACCGGCGAATTCGGCGTCCGTCGCAAGATCGGCGGCTTCCCTGAGAAGGCTGGCGGCCCTGGCCAGCTGGGGGCCAAAGGCTTCGTAAAAAGGCTGTAGCCCCAGGCTGCCGTCGTCATTACGCCTGACCAGCGTGTACAGCCCGTCCTTACCCTCCTGATCCCAGGCCTCAAACTCTGCCTTGCTCATGTCTGCCGGGTAAAATTCCGCGCCCAGCGGCTTCGGGCCGGCGCCTTCGACGAAAGGCTGGTCGGCAGCCAGCCGGTCCCAGGGGCCGTAGTTGATATCGGCAAAACGGCGCATGGCGGGGTCTTCGATGGACGAGAGTAGCGGTCCCTTGTCACCATAGGCTTGAAGCCAAAACAGTTCGTCCATGATTTTTGACGCCTCGATCAATAGCGGGATCATTTGTTTCTGTTGTTCATTCAGATGATCCAGGTCGACGGTCAGCCTGACCGTCGCATAGATATCGAACCGGGATGGCTGCTTCGCCGGCGCTTCCCGCACGGCTACGGCAGGCTCCCCTATGGCCTCCCTGGGGGGTTCGGCCGGTTCGGGGCCTTCAGCCTCTTGGCAGGCTGCAAGGAACACAATCGTCACGATGAAAAAAAGGTGCTGAATACGCATTCGATTTCTCCGGAAAAACAGCGGTAATCCAAACCTTGAATAATACCAGAGAAGGCATTTGCCGGATGTAGAAAACCGCGATTTTCGTCCCCATTTACAGACGCATCCCTTATAATTGTCCGGTTTTGACGGGTAGAACGATATGCCGATTTATTTTCGGCTGAAGGGTGGCGGCTGGTACGAAACCGATTTTAAAAAAGGAAGCAAGAGAAACCTGCATGGCTCCGCTGAGTCCAAAGACAGTGCTTCCAGCACGGATAAGAACGATACCGGATCGACCGGCAAGCCCGCTGTGACAAAAGAATCTGCGAGTAAGCCTTCAGCCGCCAAGTCTGAAACGACCTGAACCCACTCGTCCCCAACGCTCATACCGGGAGCCAAAACATGCGCACACACCTTTGTGGCGAAGTGAACGAACAACTCGCAGACCAAAGCGTTCAGCTCTGTGGCTGGGTACACCGGCGGCGAGACCTCGGCGGCCTGATCTTTATCGGGCTGCGGGATCATGCCGGTGTTGTGCAGGTGGTGGTCGAACCGGATAGCGCGGCTTTTTCCGGCGCCGAAGCGCTGCGCAATGAATATTGTGTCCGGGTCAGTGGCCAGGTGCGGATGCGGCCGGAAAGCCAGTGGAACGAATCCATGGCCACCGGCAAAATTGAAGTGGTGGCGGAAAATGTCGAGTTGTTGAATGCCTCGGCGCCCATGCCTTTGCTGATGACCGACGAAGACGGTGAGGAAGTCCGGCTCAAATACCGCTACCTCGACCTGCGCCGGCCACGCATGCAGCGCAACCTGCGGACGCGGGCGCGCATGTACCGCGCCATTCGAAAAAGCCTGGATGCCAAGGGGTTTACCGAGTTCGATACTCCGATCCTGACGAAAGCCACGCCCGAGGGAGCCAGGGATTACCTGGTGCCCAGCCGGATTTACGCGGGGCAGTATTTCGCGCTTCCGCAATCACCCCAGTTGTTCAAACAACTGCTGATGATGTCCGGAATGGACCGTTATTACCAGATAGCCCGCTGTTTCCGCGACGAGGATTTGCGCGCCGACCGGCAGCCCGAATTTACCCAGCTGGATATCGAGATGGCCTTCGTGGAAGAGCGAGATGTGCTGGACCTGGCGGAAAGCATGATCCGCGAAGTCTTTAAAGACACATTGAACGCGGACCTTCCCGATCCCTTTCCCCGCGTGACCTGGAAAGATGCGATGGACCGATACGGTTCCGATAAACCGGATTTGCGCATACCCATGCACCTGGTCTCGGTCGACGAGCACGTTGCGCATATTGAATTCAGAGTATTTTCGGGACCGGCCAACGAAGACGGCTCCCGCGTTGCTGCGTTGCGGGTACCGGGCGGGGCAGAGCTTTCGCGCAAACAGCTCGATGTATATTCAGAGTATGCGGGCCGCTACGGCGCGCGCGGTCTGGCCTGGATAAAGGTTAACGACGCAGCGGCGGGTCTGGAAGGCTTGCAGTCCCCGGTTGCGAAGTTCCTTGACGAGAAGGCCTGGCAGGGGCTGGCTGCCGCGACCGAGGTCGAAACCGGCGACCTGCTGTTCTTTGGGGCCGGTGAGTGGCTGACGGTCAGCACCTTCATGGGTCAGTTACTGGTCAAGGTTGGGCGCGACCGCGGACTGGCCCGGGAAGGCTGGCAGCCGCTGTGGGTCAATGAATTCCCAATGTTCGAGTGGGACGAAGAATCCGGGCGCCATATGGCCATGCACCACCCCTTCACGGCACCTGCTCAGGGCGATCCGGAAGCGCTGCTTTCCAACCCGGGTGACGCATTGTCCAAGGGCTATGACCTGGTGTTGAACGGTGCCGAAATCGGCGGTGGTTCGGTACGTATCCACAACCCGGAAATGCAGCAAGCGGTATTCCGTCTGCTCGGTATCGGTGAGGAAGAGGCCCAACAGAAATTCGGATTCCTGCTCGAGGCCCTGAAATACGGTTGCCCGCCGCATGGCGGCATCGCGTTTGGACTGGATCGCATCGCGGCACTGATGTCCGGTGAGGAATCGATCCGTGACGTGATCGCATTTCCGAAAACCACGACAGCGCAATGCCTCCTGACATCGGCGCCGTCCCCCGTGCCCGAAGAGCAGGTGGCTGAACTGCACATCCGGAACATCAGCAAGGAAGACTGAGTCCAGCCGTGGGACATACCCACAGCCACGGGGAGCGCATTGGAGTC
>CAMYKC010000305.1 GCA_947258865.1 uncultured Lysobacterales bacterium | reverse complement strand
TTGTGGGAGCCGCCGATTCCAGCAGTTTACTGCCATTTGGGGATCGAAACGGACGAATATCCTGTCCCTTCCGACCTGGCTGACCAGTGACCGTTCAGGCGGGCTAATCCCAGCCGGTTTTTCACCATTTTCAGCAATAGAGGCCAGGGGGGGGCCTAGCACTTCGGGCAGATGACTGAAATCGGTCAGCCCGGCATCGGCAAACATGAACTTCCCCGTGTCCATCTGGTACACAGTGCCGTCTGCTGTGGTAACCGTCCGGTTCGACAGATCGTAATTCCGCCAGAGGAATTTGAAGATTTCCGTACTTTCATCGGGGGTCAGGAAATCCGGGAAATACTCGGCCTCGCAGTTCAGCGGCAAATTGCTGCTGCCCTTTACCCATGGTAATTCGGATACGTTTCCCATCTCGAAACGCTATGAATCTTCCAACCGTCCAACAAGCCCCCGGCTGATCAGTGATCTCACCCATTCATTGGGAACCATGTCAATCGACATGTTGATGCGCTCGGTAGTTCCCGCATTGATGATGCGGTGCGGGTCGGTGAAACGGAGGTACCAGCATTCACCCGCTTTCATCGGTACCGGAACGTCGTTGAGATAAAACTCTACCGCGTCGTTGGTCACGATCGGAATGGTCAGCCGGATCACCGATTTCTCAATGTGCAGGCCCAGTGTCGGGTCGGTGTGTTCCTTGACGATTCCGCCCGGCGCCAGACGTAACAACCTTACCAGGGTCACATTGCTGTGTGCCCGGAAGGTATCGACCACTTCGGACAGGTAGCGGGACGCTTGGAGTGCCGAAGTATCCAGCCATTCGGTCCAGGAACCATCAGCGTAGTCGTCTACCGGTGAAGGCGGCGCCAAGGATGGATCAACCAGGTGGGCCGGAGACCTCAGCGGCATTACGCTGTACTCGATGAAATCGGCCAGATTCATCGCCCGGATGTCCTCCAGCATCCTGGCTGCGTCGAAAGACATGGGCAGCCGAATGCGGTCGCTTGCCTCACTCATGCGGGGATCGCTCACCGTCAGGCTGCCACTCCATCAATTGGTAAACGCCCTTGTCTTCAACGGGCTCGAAGCCCAGGCGCAGATACAGGCGCATCGCGGGATTGTATTTCTCCACGTGGATGCTCACCGGCAGAGCGGCCGCCTGTGCTTCATCCAACAAATCCAGCAGCAAGGCCCTGCCCAGGCCCTGGTTCCGGACTTCCGGGATGAGCGCGATATCGACCAGACGCAGTTCATTGACCCTGCGGTCGAGGTAAATCCTGCCGATGGCCATTCCATCCCGTTCAACGACCAGATATTCGGCGGAGGTAAACTGCTCATGGTAGTACTGATGCTGGGCCTCGAACTGCTGGGTCAGGAATGCGTTTTTTTGTTCCTCCGTCCAGTCCACAAGCCGCATTTCATCCTCGCGCGTACTGGCATACAGGGCGCGCAGGAAGGGCAGGTCCGCATCCTTGGCAGGGCGAAATTCAACGGTTTTGGGCAACCGCCCCGACCGGTCGCGATAGGCGCGATTCATTTACCTTTTCAGACTACCGGTAACAGGTTGAAGATAGAGACCAGTTGCTGTCCTGCCGTTTTACGTTCGGATGGGAACAGGTAAAGGTCCATGCGGGAACCATCCGGGCCTTCAAGCCTGTGAATGCCTTCTTCCAGCCGGCTGCCCGAGCTGAGTTCGAATACCAGGCTGAACTGTTCGCAAGTGCTATGGCATGCCGCATCTTCAACCCCTTTGAGCAGCAGGGTGCGCAATCCTCTTTCACCCATATGAAAGGTGAGGCCAATCTGGGTGTCGAACAAATCCCGGGAAAATTCACCAGGAGCTGCCTTAATCCTCAATAGACGGTGCGCCGCCGGGACTCCGGCAAAAGCGGTTGCGGCCGTGCCGCCGGCCAGAAGGGCGATGAAGTGAGTGAATTGTCTTCGTCTCATGGGATCCGTCCTGTCAACTTCGTGAGGGATACACCCAAACCGGGGCAATAATAAAAATTATCGCGAGGAATGGTTGCAGGTTGAGCTGGGTGTGGCCAGGAATGTTGCCGGGGCGGATGGTACGTAGAT
>CAMYKC010000304.1 GCA_947258865.1 uncultured Lysobacterales bacterium | reverse complement strand
ACTCAGGACAATCACACCGGCGAGCAAGGCGGGCCCGACAATTGTCCAGTCAACAAGCTCACTCATGATTCCTGGCCATTAACAAGCGATCAATAATGTCGTCATACAAGGAGAACAGGTCCTGTGCCTGCTCGGTACCACCCACCGTGAGCGGCAAGACGATTGCCACAATACCGACCTTTTCTGACAACCATTCCGAGGGCCGGGCGTCCTGGTAAGGTGAACGAATGATGAAGTCCGCACCACCTCCTTCGAATTGCTTCGTCAGTCGACTCAAATGCGTTGCCGTTGGCGGTAAACCCGGGATAGCCTCGAGATTGGCAACCTCTTCGATACCGAGCCAGCGCTCCAGGTATACCCACGATTTGTGGTGCGTGATCGCTTTCGCGCCGCGCAATGTTTTGGCCTTCGCCTCCCAGACCTCGATCGCATCCTGCCAGCGCCCGAGGAAGTCGGTAAGACCGGCCGCGTAAATCGCGGCATTTTCAGGATCAAGCGACATCATGTGCTCGCCAAGCGCCTTTGCCACGGCGGCGACATTATGTGGGTCGGTCTGAATGTGCGGATTCCCTTCGGGATGAATATCTCCCTGTGCACGATCAACCCTGCCGGTCGCGTCCAATCGCGAAACGTAGCTGCTCGCTTCCAGGTAACCGTTCGATCCGGGCAGCACTTTGCGGTTGTTGGCTTTCTGCAGCAGCGCCGGTAGCCAACCAATTTCGAGTTGCGCACCGCTGCAGACCAGGAGATCCGCTCGACGAACTTTGGCGATCAGGCTCGGTCGCGCCTGGATGTAGTGCGGGTCCTGCAGCGCCGTCGTCGCGCTGAACGTATTGACATGTGACCCGCCGATTTCTGTCGCCAGTGCGGCCCACTCCGGTTCGCAGGCGAAAACTTCAAGGTCTGCCGCGGCGGTGGCGGGCATCAAGGCAAACAGAAACACACAAATCGTTCGGGTCATCTTGAGCGGCCCTAGAAAGCATGAGCGCCGTGGGCGCCGATGCTGTGTATATATTGAATACCCCATTGCGTGTCATCCAGCGGCCCTGCCTCGTCTCGGGTCAACTGCAATCGCAAACGACTGAATTCGCTGTTGGACCAGTCGGCCATCATGCTGTAACGCATAGGGTTACTGCCCGGCGCCGACAGGACTGTGTTCTCAAATAATGGACCGGGGTCGTCCGAGGACAAGCCATCGACCCGTCCACCGAAACGCCAGCGCGGAACCGGCTGATAGACAGCCTGTGCGTACCACCCGGTCTGATCAGCGTCGTAAAGCAGAGGCGTGCCACCCGGCAACGCATAATCTCCATCGTCACTACGCCAGAAGAACTCCGACGAAAAGGCAAAGTTCTTTTGTCTCCAGTTGCCGTTTGGCGACCACTTCCAAACGAACTGGACACCGGTTAGTTTCGAATCACCGTTGAAAACAAGCGGATCATCCTCATCGCCTGAAAAACGATCGATGGCCGTGCCGTCCAGATATGAAATGCCGGCCAGCCAGCTGCTATTGGCACCGACATCACCGCCGAAATTTGCGAACAGGCTATAGCTGCCAAATCCCGAGTCCGCATTGCCTCCCGCCGGGTAGCGGCTACCCTGAAGAATTTCACCACCAAACTCCATGTACAGTTCGGTCGGCGCCAGCCAGCGCACCTGTACGCCGTTATCGAGATATTGATCGCCGAGAAAAGCCTGGTACGGCAACGGCTGGTCCACGAAGTCCCAGGTATGCGAGTGTTTGCTGTTCAAATAGCCGATCCCCGAAAAGAATCGCCCGAATTTCATGCCCAGCCCGGCCGGAAGCGCCGTCGCCTCGACCCATGCTTCCTCTATTTCAACAGCAGACTCGCCATCCTCCAGTGCAATCGCCGCAGTCAGCCAGGCCGTAAACTTGTCATCGACGTTGGCATTGAGAATAAGTTCGGTTTCTCCAATGCTCAGGCCTTCATCAATCGGCCCGGCCTCACCACCGAATGGAAAACCCTGTATCGCGAAGTCATCCGGGTTCCTGCTGAAATTCCAGGCTTGACCCTGGAAGATAACGCCGATAGCGGGATTAAATGCAGCATTGCCGGAGGGTCCCGCCGAGACATCGGATTGC
>CAMYKC010000303.1 GCA_947258865.1 uncultured Lysobacterales bacterium | reverse complement strand
ATGATCTGGCACAGGAAGACCTAGAACAGGTATCCATCGGTCTCATTGAAAACCGGAATGGCGCGGTGAAGCCCCGTAAAGGCAGCCTGGCCGAAAAAGTGAAGGCCCCGGATGCAGTCCTGGCCTGGCTGAATAACGTGAACACCTCGGCTTCACTGGAGGAAGCCTGGTCGAAACGAGATACCCTGGGGGATGGCAAATCAGTCATCACGCAGGCGGGCGAATGGATCGGCAATGGCTGGGTTCGCGTCGCGCGTGGTCAGGCGGATCAGGACAGCATGCTGGCCCGTGAAAAGGCCATTTCCAGGTACGAAGCCGATGTCGAGACGTTGTCTGCCTCCGAATCAGGGCTGTCGAAGGAAATCAGCGCCGCGCATGACAAAGCCGCAAAACTGGAGAGCCGGATACAGGAAATCCAGTCCGAAGTGAACGCACTGCACCGCCGAAAAAACGAGGTCGACGGCCAGCTCGAAAGCCGGCAATCCAGCATCGGACTGATGTCGGATAGACAACAGGCCGTCGGCGAAGAATCGAAACAATTAAAGAGGCAGGTTGTTGAAGACGAAGAGGCGGTTCGCAAAGCCCGCGGCAAGCTGGAGAAACTGGTCAGCCGGATGGCGAAGATCAAGGCGGAGCGTGATGGACTCGACGCGCAGCGCAGCCAGTTGATGGCGCGTCGCGACTCCGCCCGTGGCGAACTGGGCGCCGCCAGGGACAGGCGTCACGAGTTGGCATTGAAAGCCGAGTCCCGCCGGGCGAGCCTGGATTCACTGCGCCAGTCGCTGCAGCGCATGGATACGCAGATGAGCCAGTTGCAGCAGCGTTACCTCAACCTGAGCGAACAAATAGCCCGGGCCGATCAGCCGGAGCTCCTGCACCGGGATGAAATGGATGGATTGCTCAAAAGCAGGCTCGAAACGGAAACCCGTCTGGGACAAGCCAGGGCCAGGCTGCAGGGCCTGGAGAACGATTACCGTGAGAAAGACGCGGAAAGACAACAGGCGATCCAGAAATCCGATGAAATTCGTGCGGACCTCGAGCGCGCCCGCCTACGGCAACAGGAAGTCCAGTTGAATGCGCGCAACCTGCAGCAGCAGGTAGAGGAACTGGGTGGGGATGTGGATGAACTCGCCGCAGCCCTGCCCGAAGAAGCGGACACGCAGAGCTGGGAAAACGAAGTTGAGCGGTTGCAGGAGCGCATTACACGCCTCGAGCCCGTCAACCTGGCCGCCATCCAGGAGTTTGAAGAGGAGCAGAAACGCAAGACGTACCTCGATTCTCAGAACGACGACCTATGTGCGGCCTTGACGACACTGGAAAATGCCATTGCAAAGATCGACCGCAAGACACGTACCCGTTTCAAGGAAACCTTCGAGCGTGTCAACAAGGGTGTGCAGGAATTGTTTCCACGGCTGTTTGGCGGCGGTCATGCTTACCTGGAATTGACCGGCGAGGACTTGCTGACAACCGGCGTGGGCATCATGGCGCAGCCGCCGGGTAAACGCGTGAGCAGCCTGCATCTGCTGTCCGGTGGCGAAAAGGCGCTGACGGCGGTGGCGTTTGTGTTTGCCATTTTCCGCCTGAATCCGTCCCCTTTCTGTCTGCTCGACGAGGTCGATGCGCCGCTGGATGATGCAAACGTGGTGCGATTTTCCACGATGGTCCATGAGATGTCCGATTCCGTGCAATTCATCGTGGTTACCCACAACAAGATCACGATGGAAATGGTACACCAGATGTCCGGTGTTACGATGAGAGAGCCAGGCGTGTCGCGTCTGGTTCAGGTCGACATCAACGAGGCCGCAGCGATGGCCGCGAGTTAGATTTCCACGAATCGCGTGATATGGAAAGGCTTTGAGAGGTAAATCTTGGAAACGTCAACACTACGCTGGGTCCTGATCATTGTAGGCATCATTATCGTTGCTTCGATTTTCGTGTTCGGGAATCCGGACAAGAAACGCAAGCCAAAGGCGTCCCGCCGGCTACGGGGCGAGCAAAAGAAGTCAGAAAACAGGCGGCGGGAACCCAGCCTGGCCGGCAGCTCCAGTGACACTTCGGAGCCGATTGAACCTGAGCTGGGCGCCGCGTTTGACGGTGATGAACCGATAGACCAGGGCGAGCTCGATATCGGCC
>CAMYKC010000302.1 GCA_947258865.1 uncultured Lysobacterales bacterium | reverse complement strand
CATCCAGCGTTGCATTGAATTCCGGATGCGCCTTGAGAGCCGGCAGCACCGCCCGAATCAGCAGAGCCTCCACCGGCACTTTCCGGTCATAGACTTCCGAAAGTGACCGGCGGGCAGCCAGCAAGCCACTGGCATCGACCTCGATCCGCGTGAAAATGTGAGGAATTTCCCGCCATGACTGCGTCATGCGATCCGCGATCGTCTTGCGCAATTTGCTGAGCTGAATCTGCTCACTGCCCGCCGGCGCTGCAACCAGTGTTGCCGGCGACGCTGCGGTAACCAAGGACTGCGGGCCCTGTTTCATATGGGCCAGTACATCTTTCTTGGTGACGCGGCCATTCCGGCCGGTACCGTTGATCAGGCTGATATCGATATCGTGTTCCGCCGCCAGTCGGCGCACGGCGGGCATAGCGCGCAGCAGACTGCCGCTAATGACCGGTGAGGGAGCTGTTGGTAATTCCGGTTCGTCCACAGCAAGCGATTTTTCGGTCTCTTCTTTGTTTGCTGCGTCATCACCGGACCGAACTTGCGATGAAGAATCCTCCGCGACATCCCCCAACTCGTCAGCAGAACCGAAAACTGCCAGCACTTCGCCGACTTTCACGGATTCGCCAACTTCCGCCGCAAGGCTGAGAACGGTGCCGTTGAAGGGCACAGGCACTTCGATCACGGCTTTTTCCGTTTCCACCTCGCACAGAAGGTCTTCATCCGTGACTTCATCACCGACTTTGACCAGCCAGCTGACGATTTCACCTTCCTTGAGGCCGGATCCAAGATCGGGCAGTCTGAATTCCCTGGCCATGGCTCAGTCCTCCATTACCGTGTTAACCGCATCAACGACACGGGATGGCTCGATCATCGAGTATGGCTCCATCTTGGCCGGCGCCCAGACCATGTCGGCATGGGCCACGCGAGCCGGTGGCGAGAACAGGCGGTCTCCCGCCTTCTCCATGACCGTTGCGATGATTTCTGCTCCGAGTCCACCACTGACCGGAGCTTCGTGGACCACCACCAGGCGCCCGGTTTTTGCAACGCTGTCGATCACCGTCTCTTCATCCCAGGGCTTGAGCGTGCGCAAGTCGATGATTTCAGTCGAAACACCGTCCGATTCGAGCGTTAGCGCCGCTTTTTCAGCAATGCCGACGGCGTTTCCATAGGCCACGATGGTGACGTCGCCACCGTCACGGGCAATCCTGGCCTTGCCGATGGGGATTTCATAATGCTCGACCGGCACGCCTTCCTGTCGTTCGAAATACTGCGCAACGGGCTCGATGAATACACAGGGATCATCGCTATTCAGCGCCGAGGCCAACAGACCCTTTGCGTCTCGTGGATTGGACGGATAGATCACGTTAAGCCCACCGGGCGCATGCGCGTAGAACGCTTCCGGCGCATCGGAATGGCCTTCGTATCCCTCGTGTCCACCACCGCCCGGCATGCGGATCACGATCGGCATTTTGAAAGCGCCAAAGGTCCGCCACGGAAATCGCGCGATGTGGAAAACGATCTGGTCGAATGATGTGTAGGAGAATCCGCCGAATTCGATTTCGACCACGGGCCGGGCTCCGGCAATGGCCATCCCGACGGCTGCGCCGGCGATGCCGATTTCGCACAATGGCGTGTCCAGCATGCGCTCGCGGCCATACTTCTCGTACAGGCCGGCAGTCACTCTGAACACGCCGCCTTCGCGACCTACGTCTTCACCCAGGATCAGGGTGTTTTCCCGTTGGTCCATGGCATGGTCGAGGGCGGAATTCAGCGCCTCGACCAGCGTCATTGCGGCGGTTTCGCCTTCGATGACCGGTTCTTCACCGATGATCAGGCGGTCTTCGTCCGCAATGGGCGTTGTTTCTTCCCCGGCATTGCGCTGTTCTTCATGCAACTGCGCGATCAACCGAGGGCTAAGCTTGTCCTGGGTGGCGCGGTAGACCTTGTCGCGCGGCGGCAGCGGTGTGTTTTCCAACTGATCGATGGCGGCCGACATGGCTTTCTTGGTTTTTTCCTTGACCTCGGCTTCGATCCCTTCGGTATCCATTCCCCGCGAGGCCAGGAAGGCGCGCATGCGGATCAGTGGGTCCAGTTCAAGCCACTCGCCCTCTTCCTCGCGCGTGCGGTAAACCGGCGTGCCGTCATAGG
>CAMYKC010000301.1 GCA_947258865.1 uncultured Lysobacterales bacterium | reverse complement strand
TTGCGAGCCTGGCGTTGCAGGGAATTACCGGTGTTGCCGTGGTCAATCTCGGCAGCGAACCCGGAACGCACCCGCCGCTGAATGTCCTCCCGGGCAGGGAGTATCCCCTGATACCTGTTCGCGTAGTCGGATTTTCCGCCATTATGTCGAGCATGCCGAAAATCATGAGCAAGCTGGATCACTTGCTTACCCAGGCCGGCGAATTGCTCGGCGAAGAAAATCGAACAACGATCAGCGGGGCGCTGGGGGACGTGGAGTCGTTGACGTCCGCGCTGGCCGAAAACCGGGAAGCCATCGCAGCCATTCCCAGTGATTTGAGAGCCACGCTGGCGGATATCCAGTCCACGGTCGGACAGCTCCAGGATGTGATCACTCAATTGCGCCCCGATCTCGGTTCGACGATGGCCAACATCAGGCAGAGCAGTGAAAATCTCGTTAGCCTGACCGGCCGGATTGACACGCTTTTGAGTGAACACGAAAACGACATGGACGAATTCATCACCGAAGGCCTGGGCGAAGCGCCGGCTTTGATGACGGAAACCCGCCATGCGTTGCGCGATCTTGAAAAACTGATGGCGGAACTCAAGGATGACCCTTCTCAGTTGATACATCGTCCGTCCACGGACGCAGTGGAGATAAGGCCCTGAAATGAAAACAAGAATACTTCTCCCCGCTTTGATTCTGGTTTCATTCCTCGCGGCCGCCTGCGGCGGCGTGCTCACAAGCGATCAGCCGGCAAAGCAATATTACCTGCTGAAGCCTTACACAGCGACCTCCGGCCCGGCTGGATTTGAAACCGGCCCGGTACTCGCAATCTCGGTCAGCGCCGTACCCGGGCTGGATACCGACCGGATCCTGCAGCTGAGCGACGACGCACGCCTGATCCGCTATGCCAATGCCCGTTGGCCGGACCATTTACCTGAGGTCTTAACCTCAGTGATGAAACGCTCCATGATCTCGACCGGCCGTTTTTCAGCAGTAGAGGAATCGGGCCGCACTGTTGATGACGGCTGGCTGGTCAGGCTGGAAGTTCAGCAGTTCTACGGCATTCGTGATGGTTCGGGCAGCACCTCTTCGGTTCTCGTCGAACTGGCGGGGTCGCTGGAGTGCAACGGCGATGTGAAGCAGTTAAGCTTTTCACATTCCAGCCCAGTCGCCGAAGAACGTTTGTCAGCCATCGTCGCAGCTCATCAGCGAGGCCTCGACCGTGTGACCGGGCAATTGCTGAACCAGATCAATGAGGCCTGTGCATGAAAACCATCCGAATTGCCTTTTTAATCCTTGCCGCGGCGCTGTCAGCATGCGCATCCATGAGCCCCGGCTACGAAGAACCCACGGTAACCCTGAGTTCGTTCAAGGCGCTGCCCTCCGAGGGCATGGTCCCGGCCTTCGAGATCGGGCTTCGGATCATCAATCCCAATTCTCAGGCCCTGAACCTGGACGGCATCGTTTACACGATTTCCCTGGAGGGCTACGAACTGGTCAAGGGCGTGGGCAAGGACTTTCCCGTCATCGAAGGTTACAGCGAAGGCGAGGTCAGTTTAACCGCTGCGGCCAACCTGCTCGCCGGTATCCGTTTTGTCGGCGACATGATGCAGTCACAGCGTAATTCCATGGAATACGAATTCAAAGCCAAGCTGGACCTGGGCGGCCTTTATCCCTCGATCAAGGTCAGGGAAGTTGGTGAAATCAACCTGGACGGCATGGGCGGCCGCCGCCCGGAAGCAGCAGAATTCGATTGAGCTTTCACCAGGTAAGCGCATAGCCCTCCTGGTGCCAGAAAGTGCCGGTCTGATCCAGGCCCAGGGTATCCATGCGTTCAATCAGGCCGGCAGCCGACTCTTCGACAGCAATCCCGGTTTTTCCCGTCATATCGGTGGCAACCCAACCCGGATGAAGCAGAAACACGCCGATCTCCGACTCTTTCAGATCCACGCTGAGGCTCTTGCCGGCCATATTCACCGCGGCCTTGGACATCCGGTAACCATAAATCCTGCTGAAAGGTTGCCGCGCAGCGCGGCCGTGACACGCAAAGGCCCGATCGAATTGACCCGGAACTGGCGTTCCATCGACGCGAAATCCAGATGATCGAGAGAAGTCCGCTCGAGGATACCGGCATTGTTCACGAGGCGGTCGATACGCCTGCCTTCGA
This sequence comes from uncultured Lysobacterales bacterium, assembly GCA_947258865.1. Classification (GTDB taxonomy): domain Bacteria; phylum Pseudomonadota; class Gammaproteobacteria; order Xanthomonadales; family SZUA-36; genus CAMYKC01. The sequence continues at coordinate 567 of CAMYKC010000301.1, read as the reverse complement.
GCGCCCGCACGAGACCAGCCACCGAATCATCCGAGCTTACATCCACGCCATCGATGACTTCGATCCCCAATGAGTCCAGCGCCGCATTCGTGTGCCGGCAAACGGCAATGACCTCGTCACCCCGGGCCACATACTGCTTCGCCATTTCCAGTCCGATACCCCGGTTTGCGCCGGTAATCAAAATAGTCGCCATGATTCACTCTCTTCATTGTTAGAATTCAGGAATTGTTGAATTATCCGGAGATAGCAGGCATGGGTCCACTCGAGGGTGTCCGGGTCATCGAAATTGCCGGCATCGGCCCGGGCCCATTTTGCGCGATGATGCTGGCCGACATGGGGGCCGACGTCATCCGCATCGACCGTTGCGACGGCGGTGGTTCACCGGTCGAAATCGAAGCGAAATTCAACGTGATGAACCGCGGCCGCCGCTCACTTGCCCTCGATCTGAAGAACCCGAGGGCGATTTCCATCCTGCTGAAAGGTTGCCGCGCAGCGCGGCCGTGACACGCAAAGGCCCGATCGAATTGACCCGGAACTGGCGTTCCATCGACGCGAAATCCAGATGAT
>CAMYKC010000300.1 GCA_947258865.1 uncultured Lysobacterales bacterium | reverse complement strand
TACGGGGAGTGTGCTGAAGAATATGGTGAATTAGAATAGTAGGTAGGTGGCCATTTTACTGGGCGGGAATGATCGAAGAATTGAGAGCCCCGCTGACCACATGACATCCTGTTAGACGGACGAGGATTAATCTTGAGTGAGTCGTACCTGTCCGTGGGGCGAAGAAAGCGCTGGGCTAGGTCCCCATGGACTTATGTCATGAATTTTCTCTTTCAGCTTAGTCCAAGGTGAAACAGCATTTTGTGACTCTCTTACGGACCACAAATTTACCAGGACCATACTGATAATGACGCCGATGACAATGAGATCAAAAATTGGATTCATATTTCACCTCGCTCATGAAGTGATGTAATGCAAAGTGTGTACCTAGATTTTTTGATTGGAGAATTTCTAGTGTGCGCGCGCTAACTACCTGAAAGAATACGTTTTTTCTATATCTGCTCGTATTATTCGGTCCTCGAACTATTGGGAGAGAACTTTAATGTGCGATTTCGCTCTGTGGTTAAAGTGTAGAATTGCACAGATTCTATGGGTATGAAACGCTGTGGACGAAGTTTAAAGTAGTTAAGGGAATTGACGTGAACGTGAGTCGAGGACATTTGGGAATTTTCTCGGTGCCCACAATTGCGAAAAATCTAATGAGAAAGTTTTGGCATCAATCTTCGCCCCATAAAAGACACCCTTACTCGAGTTTTCTTAAAAGGTAGAGCTTCCTTCTTTGAGGGCCGTGTTGGAAATGAAAAGAAGGTCTAATGAGTTTGACCGTTTTCTTCTGGTAATTCGCAGAACTGTTTATGATTATAAAATGAATGTCCGCTTTGGGTTGTGAGTTCAAATGATCAACGCAACACTTTATCCTACCCTATTAGAGATGGAGTGTGACGATGAAACACCGAACCCGCATCTACTTTAGTGCTGAACAACGAGCGGACATATGGGATCGCTGGCAGCGTGGCGAATCCATGAGTTCGATTGGCCGCCTCTTTGAGAGAGAGTCCTCTTCGATTTATCCTATCCTTCAGCTCAGTGGTGGGATTCGCCCTCCCAAGAGAACCCGGTCACGATTAGCTCTGAGCCTGTTGGAACGCGAAGAGATTTCACGTGGGGTAGCCAGCCAGCAGTCCATGCGCTGCATGGCTCGTCGGTTGAAGCGCTCGCCCTCCACGATCAGCCGTGAAATCCATCGCAATGGGGGGTATGATGGCTATCGAGCCGCACCGTCAGATCAAGCTGCCTGGGATCGCGCGCACCGGCCCAAACGGTGCAAGCTGGCTCGGCATCGTTCCTTAGCGAACGTCGTCGCGGCCAAACTGCGGCAGCAGTGGTCTCCACAGCAAATCGCCGGGTGGTTGAAGAGAACATACCCTGATAGGGAACCAAAACGCGTGTCCCACGAAACCATCTATCGCAGCCTGTATATTCAGGCCAGAGGCGTCTTGAAAAAGGAGCTGCAGGACTGTCTCAGAACCAAACGAGCCATTCGCCGCTCGAAGCATGCGAGTCTGAAGCGCCAAGGACTCGGGAAAATCACCAATGCCGTCTCGATTAAGGACCGGCCAGCTTCTGTCGAAGATCGCACGGTCCCCGGGCATTGGGAAGGCGACCTCATTGGTGGAACCCACAACAGCTATATTGCGACGTTAGTCGAACGCCAGTCGCGGTATGTCATGTTGGCTAAAATAAAGAACAAGAATGCTGAAACAGTGGCGGCGGCCCTCATGAAGCATGCCCAGCGACTCCCTGCCGAGTTGTATAAATCATTGACCTGGGACCGAGGCACCGAGATGGCCAATCATCGCCACTTCACCCTCGCGACCGATATTGCGGTCTACTTTTGTGATCCAAAGAGCCCGTGGCAGCGGGGATCCAATGAGAATACGAACCGGCTGCTCAGACAGTACTTCCCAAAAGGCATTGATTTATCCAGGTATACGCAAGCCCAGCTGAATAAAGTGGCGCGGCAGTTGAACGAGCGCCCGAGAAAAACCTTAGACTACGAAACACCAGCAGAGAAATTTCATGCATGTGTTGCAGCGACCAGTTGAACTCGGAGGTGTCTTTCTCCAAGGGCATGGGACCCCCTGCCTCATAAATCCGTTGGACTCGCTTTTTCGGTAAGTTTGTTTGCTCTGCCAGAAAGTTAATAATCCCCTCCTTTGAGGTGAGCTTCTTTAGGGTTTGTTTGATT
>CAMYKC010000299.1 GCA_947258865.1 uncultured Lysobacterales bacterium | reverse complement strand
ATTTCTCGGGTCTCGATTGCTATGCTTCAGTGACCTACGCGTAGTCAAGAAGAATCATGTCAGGGATATTTAAAGAACTGAAACGGCGCAACGTAATCCGCGTTGTTCTGGCATACGTGGCTGGCTCATGGCTGATCATTCAGGTGGTCGAAACGGTCTTTCCTGTTTTTAGCTTGTCTGACCAGTTGATCCGGTGGGCAATCATTGCATTGGCCATTGGTTTTGTACCCGTAATGGTGTTGGCCTGGGTATTCGAATGGACGCCCCACGGCATTGTTCGCGACAGCGAAGTCCGTAGCGAGGATCGCGCCACCCCACATGCCGGACGCAGACTTGACCGCGTCATCCTGGTACTGCTCGCGCTGGCACTCGGCTACTTTTCCATTGACAAGTTCATACTCGCGCCGGAAAGAGAAAAGGTCGCCGTGCAGGCAGCAGTGAAGAAAGTCGGCAATGACAACATTGCTGCCACAATCGATCACGCTTCCATCGCCGTGTTGCCTTTTGTCAACACGAGCGACGATACGTCGAATGAGTACTTTGCCGATGGCATTGCGGAGGAAGTGCTGAATCTGCTGGCCCGAATCGAGGAGATGAAGGTCATATCCCGATCCTCCGCTTTTAGTTACAAGGGCCGAAACGTGGACATACCGACTGTGGGCCGCGAACTTGGTGTTGCGCACGTGATCGAAGGGTCCGTGCGCAAGGCTGGCAGCCAGGTGCGTATTGCAGTACAGCTGGTGGCGGCATCCAGCGATGAACAGATCTGGGCGGAGTCATATGATCGGCAGCTGGATGATATTTTCGCCATCCAGGAGGATATTGCCCGTCGCGTAGTCGAAGCCTTGAGGCTCGAGCTGCTGACGCCTGCACCGACTGTTACAGAAACAGACCCGGAAACCTACGCACTGTATCTCAAGGCGCGTTCGCTGCGGCGGCAGACCGACAAGGAGTCCCTGCTGCAGGCGGAGCGACTCTTACGCGAGGTAGTGGACGTTGATCCCGACTATCTTCCTGCGCTGGACGATCTGATTACGGTTTACACGAACGGCGCTTACAGCCAGGTGTGGCCCTACGCGGAAGGGTTCGAGTTGGCGCGCGAGCTGACGCAGAGCAGTCTTGCCCGGTTCCCGGATTTCGCCCGTTTCTGGGTGCATATGGGATGGGTCCAGGCCTTTTTTGACGGCGACTATGCGGCCGCTGCCGCCAGTTACGACCGCGCCCTGCGCCTGGATGACCGAAACCTCACTTCGCTCGGGGATACGGCTTCTTTTCTCTTTTATATCGGCCGCTTCGAGGCTGCACTGCAACTACACGAATTCCTGCTGGCCGCTGATCCGTTGCACCCGGTTGGTTACGGGAACGGCGCGCTCCTTTTGATGGCGGCGGACAGGGCTGAAGAGGCCATACCATTACTTCAGCGGCTGCTCATCCTTAGCCCTGACTACCCGAACGCGCACTACCATCTGGCCAGGGCGTTGCTTCTGACTGATCGTCCGGCGGAGGCACTCATACCTGCCGACAAGGAGGCCGATCCCGCATACCGACTCACCGCGCTCGCAATGGCCCAACACAGCACGGGTCAGTCGGAGGAATCGGTTTCGAGTATCGAACAGCTCGCGGCGCTTCACGGAGATCGTTTTCCTTACCAGGTTGCCACCGCCATGGCCTGGACAGGCGATGTAGACGGCGCCTTCGAGTGGCTGGAGAGAGCACAGCAATCCGGGGATTATATGCTCGGGGACGCGCACATCGATCCTGCTCTCAATGGTCTGCACGCCGATCCGCGCTGGGTCCCGCTGCTCGAAAGCATGGGTGTCAGCCAGGCTCAATTGGAGCGAATCACTTTCGAGTATGTCCCACGGTAGCAATACAGCCCCCGGTAGACACTCCCTACCAAGTACACTGTCCGTGAATGAATTCGACCGGCCACCGAGCGCAGGTATCGGCGCCGCAGGCCGGCGCGGCAACACGGGCGAGAAACTATGGGCGACGAACTGCTGGCAAGCACCCTCGTGCCGTTATGGCTCAAAGTTGCGTGGACCGCGATGGTGCTCGTTATTGTCTTGATTTATTGGCGGCATCGCGGCCCAGCCAATTTTCTCTGGTTCTCCGACATCGCGTTCCTCGCGCTCGTGGCGGGCCTGTGGCTGGAAAGTTCGTTCATCGTCAGCCTGACGGCATGCATGGTGCTT
>CAMYKC010000298.1 GCA_947258865.1 uncultured Lysobacterales bacterium | reverse complement strand
GAACGCCGACAGCAACGACCACCAGACGACCGGCTCGCGCGCCATCTCCAGCCGGGCACCGTTGATCATGTTCCCCCAGCTGTTCATGGTCGGATCGACACCGACGCCGACATAGGACAGCACGGCCTCGGCCAGGACCAGTCCGCTGAAATCCAGCACCACGGTGATCAGGACGATATGCATGACATTGGGCAGGATGTGCCGCGTCATGATGCGACCGTGCGAAACACCGAACGATACCGCGGCCTGTATGTACTCGGACTCGCGCAGTTTCAGCGACTCACCGCGCAGCAGCCGGCACAGACCGGTCCAGCTGGTAATGCCGAGGATAATACAGAGGAACAGCAGGCGGATATCCGAGCGCTCCAGTGTCGTTTCGAATAATTCCGGGTGATTGGCGATATAGACCTGCAGCATGAGGATGGCGGCGGCAATCAGCAGGACAGATGGAATCGAATTCAGCGTGGTGTAGATGTACTGTACGACATCGTCGATCCAGCCGCGTGCATAGCCGGCCACGATGCCCATGAAGATGGCAAACGGCAGCATGACCAGCGTCGTCAGTGTACCGATCAGGAGGCCCGTGCGGATGCTCTTGAGTGACAGGTAAAGGACATCCTTGCCGACCTTGTCGGTACCCAGCACGTGGTAAACCGATGACAGGTTGAGGACCAGGAAGATCACGGCCAGCAGCAGTGTCAGCGTCAGCAGTATGATATGCCACGGGACGTCGGTGCGCCTGGAAAATATTTGCCTCAGCATGTCCTTGCTGCTGCAGCCCATGTTTGCGTGCCAGTGCCAGTGCGAGCAGCAGGCTCAGCAGCGCACCGGCCAGCACGGCCTGCAGCAGCGACAGGCCCGTGCGCAGGGCGATATCCCTTGCCTTGCCCTCCGGCCGGTCGCCCAGGTGTCGTCCGCCGTATTCCAGGCGCGGATAAATGCGCGCCTGGCCACCGTCCGGCAGGTCGACGTTTTCCTTGATATAGAGGTGCGTGGCGAACGGCGCCGAGTAACTCTTCTCCTCGCGCGTGCGCAACGTCCCCGTCAGGGCATCCAGTACACTCAGGACCTCGACGGCATAGTGCGTATCCGTGGATGTGCTGTTTGATAACGGACGCCACGGTAGGGTTATTACCGGCACCAATAAGCGTCCCCTGAAGTCCCTTAGTGACACCTTGAAGGGAAAGCAGGGAAGATTCCGACAGAACTTGTTAGGGAAACGGGTCGATTATTCTGGTCGTACCGTGATTACCGTTGGACCGGATTTACGTCTCCACCAGTGTGGTTTGCCGAAAAAGATGGCGCTGGAGTTGTTTAAGCCGTTTGTTTATTACCGTCTCGAGCAAAAAGGCCTGGTATCCACTGTCAAAAGTGCTAAAAAAATGGTTGAACGCGAAATCCCCGAAGTTTGGGATACTCTAGATGATGTCGTCAAAGAATATCCAGTCCTGTTAAACCGAGCACCAACACTTCATAGACTGGGTATTCAAGCCTTTGAGCCGATTCTGATCGAAGGCAAAGCGTTGCAGCTTCATCCATTGGTTTGTACTGCGTTTAACGCCGACTTTGATGGTGATCAAATGGCGGTGCATGTTCCTCTGTCTGTTGAAGCTCAAATTGAAGCCCGGGTCCTTATGTTATCCAGTAATAATATTCTCTCGCCGGCTAACGGCAGTCCCATCATCGTACCGAGCCAAGATATCGTGTTGGGTATCTATTACATGACCCGCAGCATTATGGGCAGAAAAGGTGAAGGTAAAATATTTGCCAACGCTGAGGAAGTTCGCATAGCTTTCGACGCCCAAGCCGTTGATCTGCATGCGAAAATCGTCCTTCGTATTCACGGCAAACGCTATGACACCACTGTGGGTAGAGTTCTTCTCTGGGAAATTATTCCGAAAGTCGATATTGTGGAAATGCGTCACATCATGGTTCCCACCGAGGATGAAGCCCAGAAAATTTTGAATCAACTCGATGAAGGCAAAGCGTTTCTCGACCTCGTTCACAAACATTCGCAGGCTCCCAATAAAGAAAATGACGGCATCATTGGGAAATTAACCTTCAATGAATTCAAAGGTGTCTTCGGCTGTGAAGATGCCGATGTTGAAACCCTGTATTCACTTAAAGCGGGAGAGAATAATCGCATCCCTCTGTTTGCCGATGAGGGCTATCATATCTTTGAGGTACTGAACAAACAGCCGGCCGTTCCATTTGATATTGTCAACAATGTTATGAACAAAAAGATCCTGCTTGAGCTTGTGGATTATGTTTATCGGAATCTCGGGCCCAAAGCCACCGTCATACTTTCAGACAGGTTAAAGGACCTGGGCTACAAATACTCAACCGAGGGTGGGCTTTCCATTTCCATAGATGCGATGATCACGCCAGAGAGCAAGCAAGACATTTTGAAAAAGGCGGAGAAACAGGTCGCCGAAATCGGTCGACAATATACCGAAGGATTGATCACCCAAGGTGAAAAGTACAACAAAGTCGTCGACATCTGGGCCAAGGCAACTGACGATGTCGCCAATGAAATGATGGAAGCCATGAAATTAGCTCCGGTGCTCGATAAAGAGGGCAAGCCGGTTATGGATAAAAAGAATAAACCGATCATTGATGAGAGCTTCAATCCGATATTCATGATGGCGGATTCCGGTGCCAGAGGCAGCAAAGACCAGATGCGTCAGCTGGCCGGAATGCGCGGTTTGATGGCGAAGCCCTCTGGAGAGATTATCGAAACGCCCATCATTGCGAACTTCCGTGAAGGTTTGTCGGTGTTGCAGTACTTTATTTCGACCCACGGTGCCCGGAAAGGTTTGGCGGATACTGCGCTGAAAACCGCTAATTCAGGCTATCTGACACGGCGGTTGGCCGATGTTGCCCAGGATTGCGTGGTTAGCGAAAAAGATTGCGGCACGATGATGGGCGTAGAAGTCGAACCGCTGATGGAAGGCGGCGAAATCATTCAGCGTCTG
>CAMYKC010000297.1 GCA_947258865.1 uncultured Lysobacterales bacterium | reverse complement strand
CAGTCGATCTCATCGTCGCTGCGCGTCGCTGCCGATTCAGAGCCGGTTGGTTCTGGCGCCGTTGTCTCGTTGCCACAGGCAAACAGGCCTAGCAGCGCCATGATCATGAGCCATTTTGCTCATCACCGTGAAAATGGTAGTGCCTGTTTCCGGCAGTTTACTGTGCTGTATCAAAGGAATGATTCTTCATTCTGTTCGTGTCTGCCCTTTTCAGTATAGAGAAGCTGTCATATCCTGCATGTCTTGAGCGAGCATATTTTCAACCAGGAGAATCCCACGCCGAAGTGAAAGCGCTGTCGATACAATTCCTGAAGTCGTTTTATCGAAGCTTCCAGGACCTGCTGCCCATCATATTGGTCATCGGTTTCTTCCAGCTGGTAGTGCTTAAACAGGGTGTTCCCCAGTTTGGCCAGATCCTTGCAGGCGGCCTGATGGTTCTTGTCGGCCTGACCCTGTTCGTACAGGGTTTGCAAATGGCGCTGTTTCCGCTTGGTGAGGATATGGCCTATAACTTCGTGAAAAAAGGCAACCTGTCCCTATTACTGCTCTTCGCCTTCACCCTCGGCTTTGGCACCACCGTGGCTGAGCCGGCGCTTATCGCCATTGCGGATGAAGCGGCGTCCATTGCCGCCACCGGCGGTGTGATCGAAAATAATGAACCGGCGCGCGACAGCTATGCCCTCGGCCTGCGGCTTGTGGTGGCGCTTGCTGTCGGATTCGCATTGCTGGTCGGCGTGATCCGGATTCTGAAGGGGTGGCCGGTACAGTACCTCATTATCGGCGGCTACCTTGGCGTCGTGATCATGACCGGATTTGCCCCAAAGGAAATCATCGGTATCGCCTATGATTCGGGGGGTGTCACGACCTCTACCGTTACCGTCCCCCTGGTCGCCGCCCTTGGCATCGGGCTGGCGCATAGCATCCGGGGACGTGATCCACTGATCGACGGCTTCGGCCTGATCGCATTCGCTTCGCTTACGCCCATGATTTTTGTCATGGCCTACGGCATGTTCTTCTGAGGGGCGCAGATGGAAGCGATCATTCATTTCGGAGCGACTACCCTGGGCCTTTTGAGGGACGTCCTGCCGATTGCAATCATACTGCTCGGTTTCCAGGTATTGATCCTCAAGCGCCCGATCCATAATCCCACCAAGGTATTTACTGGACTGGTCTTCGTCCTTCTTGGCCTGGCATTGTTTCTCGAGGGACTGGAACTGGCATTGTTTCCACTTGGCCGATTGATGGCGCAACAGTTGACCCTGCCCTCGTTCATTGTCGGAGAAGGCGCCGAGGCCATCGTTGAATTCACCTGGTCGGACTACCTTTGGGTTTATGTCTTTGCGGCCGCGATCGGATTTGCGACGACGGTCGCGGAACCCGCGCTTATCGCCGTTTCAATCAAGGCCAACCAGGTTTCTGCCGGCACGATTACGGTAAACGGATTGCGATTTGCCGTCGCAATCGGCGTGGCTGTCGGTGTCGCCCTTGGCGCGTTCAGAATCGTGACAGGGTCACCGCTTCACTGGTACATCATAAGCGGCTACGTGATCGTCATTATCCAGACCACCGCGGCGCCAAGGGCAATCATCCCGCTGGCCTACGACTCCGGCGGTGTGACGACATCTACAGTTACCGTTCCGCTGGTTGCGGCCCTTGGGCTGGGTCTGGCGGAGACTATCCCGGGCAGAAGCCCCCTGCTCGACGGTTTCGGGCTGATCGCGTTTGCCAGCCTGTTTCCGATGATTTCGGTGATGGCATACGCGCAAATCAGTGAATGGCGGGCGAAAGCCGGCCGCAAATCGAATTCAAATCTGGAAGAATCAGAGTAAAGAGAGGAATTACCATGCATTTCAAATTAATTATCGTCATGGTCGAAAACCACCATACGGACGAAATTCTGCTGGCCGCACGCGAGGAAGGCGCCACCGGCGCCACTGTTCTGAACCAGGCGCGTGGTGAGGGCCTCAGTCCAACCAAGACATTCCTGGGCCTGAGCATTGGCAGCCAGGTAGATGTGCTCCTGATGCTCGTCGAAGAGCATCTGAGCCGTCACGTTCTGGAAAAGATTGCGGAAGTCGGCAAATTCGACGAGACTTCCGGCACCGGCATAACATTCCAGGTCGATGTGGAAGACGCGATCGGCGTCAGGCACCAGATCAGTGCGCTGACGGAAACCGTGGAGGACAGGATATGAAACCGCTGA
>CAMYKC010000296.1 GCA_947258865.1 uncultured Lysobacterales bacterium | reverse complement strand
CCCTTTTTGTTGCATCCTGCGTCCAATAAACTATCCACAGTACTGACACCGGCTTTGCGCAACGCGGCGCCCAGTGACGGCCCAATCCCTTCGATTGAATCAACTCGTTTTCCCATTGTTTGCCTCCTCTTTGTCTTGACCCAGGAATCTCAATTCATTCTTCCCCGGCCAGTGACACTACATTGGTTATCAAAATCGGCTCGTTCTGAGCCGCTCCGGTTTCCTCACGCTTCATCGCCTGCTTGCTGCTGACAATCAGCATGGGAACTTTGTGGGGAGTATAACGACGGGAATACGCGCCGGATCATCTTGTAACACAATTTGACAATTGCCCGTCCCGACAATTTGAAAGGCTGCGCGAGTGCTGCGCCTGGAAAGCAATGAGAATAGGGACTTGGAAATACGGTTGAAAACCGGGAGGGGCGAAATCAGGCGGTTCCGTCAATGACCTCGTCGAACGCATGAAACAAGGCGCCCATCAGTTCTGCGGACTCAGCATCCGCAGCATCGATGTCATTACAACTCGTCAACAGCAGGTCGAGCTTATGCGCGGCCTGACCCAGCGCTTCGAGTCCATAACCGGGTGCTGAACCGGATAAGCGGTGTACCTCGGTTTTCAGCTTGCCAAGAAATTCCGGGGTACAGCCCTGGCGTCTAATCGCATGCCAGCACTGCTCTATTCGTGCCTTTTTCTCCGGTAAAGATCGCATGTACTTCGCCTGCTGACGAGCAAGAAGCTCCTGCGCCCGGGGTGACAATTTCATTTACTGCTTCCCTTTCGAACCGCGGATTGCAAGGCGGCTTCCAGCCGAATCGCGCTGACCGGTTTGGAAACAAAGCAATCGATCGCGCTCTCATCACCACCACAATACGCCTTGATCGAATCTGAGCCCGAACACAGGACCGTGGCTACTTGTGGATTGTTTTTTCGCACCCGGTTCAACAGCTCAACGCCATTGCCGTCTTCGAGAAAAAGGTCAGTCAACACCAAATCCACCGGATCACGCTCAAATTCGGCAATGGCCTGCTCGAGCCTCGAAACGGACCGAATCCGCAGGCCCCAGTCTTCCAGCCAGATTCGATACATGTCCCGTATGTCATCATCATCTTCAACCAGCAGAACGCTCAGCCCTTCCAGGCTTTCGACACTTTCTTGCTGATCTTCCTCAGGTACCGGAAGCGTGAAGCTGAACGTACTGCCTTCACCCACCCTGCTCTTGACACCGAGCTCACCATTCATGGCCGCGACGAGCTGGCGGCTGATCGTCAGTCCAAGCCCGGCGCCACCTTCTCCACCCGGATCGACGCGCGTGAACGGCTTGAATATTCGCTCCAGGTCATCCTCGTCAATACCTCTTCCGGTGTCTGCCACGCAAAACTCGACAGCATCACCCTGGCGTCTGCAGACCAGGCTTATGCCGCCCTCCCGGGTGTATCGAATGGCATTGCTGAGCAGGTTGACCAGCACCTGGCGCAAACGCATTTCATCAGCACGAACCAAACCTACGTGATCAGAATGATCAATTTCGAGGGTCAGCCCTCTCGAACTTGCCTGGATTTCAAACAGTGCCCGCATATCGTCCAACAGACCCGGAACGTCAACGCCGGTGAGATCCAGCCTGAGCTCTCCTTCACCCATCCTGCCCTGTTCCAGCAGGTTCTCCACCAGCGTCAGCAGGTACCAGGAAGCTCGCAGAACAGCGGCAGGTTCACGCGCATCGGGCTGCTCGCTACGCAGCACTTCGGCATGTGCCATGATGGAGGAAATCGGTGACCGGAATTCGTGTGACATCGATGCGATGAAGCGGCTTTTGGCCTGGCTGGCTTCCTCTGCTACCGCCCGCCTTTCCTCCAACAGGCGATTCAATTCGGCCTGTTTTTCCAGCAACAGGCTGACTTCGTGCGCTTTTTGCTGATACCGGTGTTCTGCGTCGTAACGCTCACTGACTTCCTGCAGAATGATCTGCTTTTTATCCTCGCGATTGAGTATATGGATATCAGCGCTCACTCCTGCTGCGAGCTGCACATAGGGAAACAACTGCGGGGTCGTCGAATCCGCGGCAGCATCGATAATCGCTTTGATCGTTTCAGGGGGTTCCAGGCCGATGTGCAGACCGTCGACCTGCCATTGGATGCCGGGACATTCCAGCCTGTCGACCAAACCGTGCTTGTCAACAACCACCACCACGTAACGGGCGTTCTTCAACACCTCCCGG
>CAMYKC010000295.1 GCA_947258865.1 uncultured Lysobacterales bacterium | reverse complement strand
TTTGTAAAACGGGACGGCCATTGATTCGGCCACCGATTCAAATTCCTTGTCCAGCTGCCGGATGGCCGTTGTGGCGGTCAGGAAGCTGACGGTATAGAAGTGGATGATGTTGCAGATCACCAGAATGGCCATTGTCCCGTAGAGAAGGTTGAAGGGATTGTAAAACTCGATTCCCGTAAACGGTATGTTCAAGTGCGTCTTGTTGAAGAAGAAAATGTAGGCAATTCCAATCACCAGTCCGGGCAGGGCCAGGGGAAGAATTGAAAGGAAATAGGCGGTCCGCCTGAGCCAGACGGTGCCCTTGGTTTTATCGATCAGGTAAGCGCTTGTAAAGGTGACAATCGCGCCGAAAAGGGCCGTCAGGGCCGCCATTCTGATGCTGTTCCAGAAAGCCGCATAGCCGCCGCCGCCGACGTCATCAAAGGCGTAGTGTTTCAGGGTCCAGATCTGGGGGTATCTTTCGGGATTGGTAAAGGCATAGGGCCAGATTTTCACCAGCGACGCCACCCCCGCCATGAAGACCATCAACAGGATAAAGGCGGCAATCAGTGTACAGATGCTGCCATAAAACGTATCGCGCCCACGGTTGGCCTTGGGCATGTAGGGCACGGCGCGCGCAGTCACAATGGCCGTGGCGCGACGTTGCGCAATAAAGGCCAGAACGGTCGGTATCAGCAAGATGATGCTCACCGTGGCTCCCATCCCGAAATTCTGCTGCCCGATGACCTGTTTGTAGATGTCCACCGCCAGGATATTGAACTGGCCGCCGACCACTTTCGGGGCACCAAAGTCAGTAAAAGAAAGGGTAAAGGCCACGAAAATGGCGCTCAACAGGCCAAACTTGATGCTGGGGATGGTGACCTTAAAAAAAGTCCTGATCTTGCCGGCTCCCAGGCTTTCGGATGCCTCGTATAGTCGGGCATCGGTGTTGGAGAGGGCCACCAAAAGAATCATGAATGCCGGCGGAAAGGTGAAAACGACTTCAGCAATTACGATCCCCGTTAACCCGTAAAGATGGATATCCCATGCCAGCCAGGGCAGGTAGTCGAAAAACCCGGTAGTAATAACGCCCTTGTTGCCAAACATATAGACGAGCGACAGTCCGTAAAGCATCGTCGGTGCAAAAAGGGGAATCATCGCCACGATGCGAAAAAAAGCCTTGCCGAACATCTGAGTCCGGTGAATCCCGTAAGCGTACAAAAATGCCAGGGTAACCGAAATAAAGGTCGTGTAGAGGCCGACGCGTAAACTGTTCCAGACGGATTGGGCCAGTCCGGAGGACTCCATGTACTGGGTCAGAAACTCGATGGAGCGAAAGGCCTGAAAGGCCAAGACTAACAAAATGGCGATGGTAAGCATACCATTCTGATTAAAGGGCAACGTGGGTCGAATCAGGGTCCAGACGAAAAAGCCGATGAGGGTGATGGCCAGTAAAATGTTGCCAAGCGCAATGAATGTCCGAACCTGGGAAATCCCTTTAAGACCGAAGTATTCAAAGAAATTCACCATGCCGATAAACCGCTCGATGACGACCAGATCCTCCCCCTGGGGAAGCAGCTCGCCACTGATATTCCAGCGTTGCTCCTCAACGCGTTGGATTTCGATGGGCTCCACCGGCAATACTTCTTTGCTCATGCGGTCCGGACGTGCCAGGTCGCAGATAACTCTTTCGATGCGCTCATCGCCAAGCTCTACAAAAACACCGGGAACTTCGGCTTTGCGCCGCCGTGTTTTAACTGGATTGCTATCGATGTAGAGAACCTCTTTTTGGCCCTCTTCCATCATTAAAAGCACAGTGTGGCCGGCGACATCAATCTGTCCCCGAAAATCATCTGCGGCTTTCTCCTGTTCGGTAGGCTCCTCGATCTTGACGACCAGCTCGATATGGGTGGCCCGGTCCACCACGTCCAGCAGTGGCAATACAATGCCCACCATGAGCCAGATACAAGCGAAGGCGATGAGCAGACGACGCACCCAATCCTCCGGGCTGGACCTTTTGGTCACGCGCTTTCTGCTGGCTGCTGAATTGGACATTATCCCCCCGGGCTATCGAGCTTTCTCACAATATTTAACGAGTTCCCTTGGCCTTGAAAAGGAGCAGCCTTTCCGGAGGCAGGTGGATCGGCAGCTCCATCTGGGTGCGAATCTTCATGGATTCCATGGCTTCCACCTGCAGATCCATGTTCAAGCGCTGGTCAGTCGCCCCGCCCGCCTCGTAAAGTACCCTGAGGCGGATGGTATAGAGCGATCCCCTGAACTCAATACGCTCAACCTTGGTTTTCAAAATGTTAAAGTCTGCCGACTCATCCCGGATGACCCGGATATCCTCCGGTCGAATGGCGACGATCACAGGCCTTCCCTGGTAATTTACCGCCCGACCGGGTTTAGACTGCAATACGTACTGGCCAAAAAAAATGGAACCCGGATCACGTCCCATGCAATCCGATATAAAGTTCATGTCTCCGATAAAATCGGCCACAAAGGTGTTTTGGGGCGACACGTATAGCTCATGCGGCGTGGCGTACTGCATTAGCTTGCCTTCGTCGATGACGACCACCCGGTCGGCCATGGTTAGCGCCTCTTCCTGGTCATGGGTCACCATCAGGGTTGTAACCCCCAGGGTCTCCTGTATGCGGCGGATCTCGGCCCGCAGATATACCCGCACCCGGGCATCCAGCGCCGAGAGCGGCTCATCGAGCAAAAGCATGGAAGGGCTCGGTGCCAGCGCCCGTGCCAGGGCTACCCGCTGCTGCTGACCACCCGACAGCTGGGCCGGATACTTGTGGGATTGCTCCTCAATCCCGACGAGTTCCAGCATCTCCATGGCCCGTTGTTCCCGCTGGTCTTTGGAGAATTGACGCCGATTGATTCCGTACTGAACATTGCCGATAATGTTGA
>CAMYKC010000294.1 GCA_947258865.1 uncultured Lysobacterales bacterium | reverse complement strand
TCGAGAATTCGGGTCGCCAGCGAGGACACGAATTCACGGTCGTGGCTGACGAAGATCAGCGTACCCGGGTAGTTTTCCAGGGCCAGGTTCAGTGCTTCAATGGATTCCATATCCAGGTGGTTGGTGGGCTCGTCCAGCAACAGAATATTACTGCGCTGCAGCATCAGCTTGCCGAACAGCATGCGTCCCTGTTCGCCGCCGGAAATCACGCCGACGTTCTTGTTGGCATCGTCGGAGGAAAACAGCATGCGGCCCAGCGTGCCGCGTATGACCTGTTCGTCATCGCCTGGTTTGCCCCATTGCGACATCCAGTCGAACAGGGGTTTGTCCTCTGCAAAGTCGGCGGCGTGATCCTGTGCATAGTAACCAATCTCGGCATTTTCAGACCATTTGACGTTGCCGGCCGTCGGTTCCAGCTCGCCGACCAGGCACTTCAGCAGGGTTGTCTTGCCGATGCCGTTGGGGCCGATCACGGCTATGCGTTCGCCGGCCTCCACCCTGAGGCCGAGACCGCTGAACAGCTCTTCATCGAAGGACTTGCCCAGGCCTTTTACCGTCACTGCCAGCCGGTGCAGTTTTTTGTCCTGGTCAAATCGAATGAACGGACTCTTGCGGCTGGAGGGTTTCACCTCCTCGAGTTTGATTTTGTCTATTTGACGTGCGCGGGACGTCGCCTGCCTCGATTTCGATGCGTTGGCGGAGAAACGGCTGACGAAGGACTTGAGTTCGGCAATCTGTGCGGCCTTCTTGGCATTTTCCGACTGCAGTCGCTCCTTTACCTGTGTTGCGGCAGTCATGTATTCGTCATAAGAACCGGGATAGACGCGTATTTCACCGTAATCCAGGTCGGCCATGTGGGTACAGACGCTGTTCAGGAAGTGGCGGTCATGGGAGATGATGATCATGGTGCAATTACGGTCGTTCAACACACCTTCCAGCCAGCGGATGGCATTGATGTCGAGGTTGTTGGTGGGTTCGTCCAGCAGCATGATATCCGGCTCGGAAAACAGCACCTGCGCCAGTAATACACGCAATTTCCAGCCGGGCGCCACTTCGCTCATGGGGCCGTTGTGTTGCTCGATGGGTATACCCACACCCAGTAACAGTTCGCCGGCGCGTGCCTCGGCGGTATAACCATCCATCTCGGCAAACTCGGCCTCCAGCTCGGCGGCGCGAATGCCATCCGCTTCGCTCATCTCCAGGTTCGCATAGATCGCATCGCGCTCCGACTTGACGGCCCACAGCTCCTCATGGCCCATGATGACCGTGTCGATCACGGCGCATGCTTCGTAAGCAAACTGGTCCTGTTTCAGTTTGCCGATACGTTCGTGCGGATCTTTTGAAACATTGCCGGAGGAGGGTGACAGATCGCCCCCCAGGATCTTCATGAAGGTCGATTTGCCGCAACCATTGGCGCCGATCAGGCCATAGCGGTTGCCTTCGCCGAACTTGACGGAGACATTCTCGAACAGCGGTTTGGCGCCGAATTGCATGGTGATATTCGCGGTGGATAGCATGGTCTGGTTCCGAATATGTTTGTTACAAGTTAATAACTGTACTAACTTGCATGGTAAAAAGTGAATCCCTTCTCCCTCCGGGAGAAGGCCAGAGCCTGCCCCCGCGAAGGCGGGGGATGAGGGGATATAATTCAAGAAGTTTCTCTATTAATTGATTTGATCCCCTCTCCCCAACCCTCTCCCGGAGGGAGAGGGGGAATATAAGGGGGTCAGTAGCCTTGTTATCTAAAGGTGGTTCAACCTCTGGCTCCCTAAGCAGCCGTGCGCGTGCCGCGGCGTGTGCGCTTGCGGGATTGGCCCGGCCGGCCCTTGCCGCCGCGACTGCCCGGCTGGTTGCGGCCACCCTGCTGCTGGCGGCCACGGCCGTTCTGGATCGGTTCGGCC
The DNA here is from genome assembly GCA_947258865.1 of uncultured Lysobacterales bacterium. Lineage (GTDB taxonomy): Bacteria > Pseudomonadota > Gammaproteobacteria > Xanthomonadales > SZUA-36 > CAMYKC01. The sequence continues at coordinate 362 of CAMYKC010000294.1, read as the reverse complement.
CTGATGGACGGATCGGGTGCATAGCCGTCGATGACGTCCCTGGGGATGTCGCGTTTCAGGAGGCGCTCGATGTCTCTCAGCAACTTCAGTTCATCGACGCACACCAGTGACATGGCCTCACCTTCGTTGCCGGCACGGCCGGTGCGGCCGATGCGGTGGATGTAATCTTCTGCTACATGGGGTAATTCGAAGTTGACCACGTGCGGTAACTGATCGATGTCCAGTCCGCGCGCGGCAATATCCGTACCGACCAGCACCCGTACTTTTCCGGCCTTGAAATCTGCCAGTGCCCGGGTGCGCGCGCCCTGGCTCTTGTTGCTGTGAATGGCGGCCGTGGTGATGCCGTCCTTGCCGAGCTGTTC
>CAMYKC010000293.1 GCA_947258865.1 uncultured Lysobacterales bacterium | reverse complement strand
CTCGTAGGCTACCTCTACCGCTGCGACGATGCCGTGCGGCGCCTTGGTTATCGGCATCCACTGCTTGTCGTTCATTCCACGGGCGGGTTGGCACGGGTAGCGAAAACGAAGGCGTTGAACACCTATAACTCTGGCCCGACCGCAGGCGTGTTCGGTTCAGCGCTCATTGCGCGGCGGTATGGATTACCCCGGGTCATTACCATGGATTTGGGGGGCACCAGCACCGATGTTGCCTTCATTGAAGATGGTGAGCAGCGGCTCTCTTTCCGCGCCGAGATCGAAAGGGTAAACGTAAGCGTCCCGATGATCGATGTCGTGGGCCTGGGCGGCGGCGGTGGCTCGATTGTGTCACTCGATGGCGAGCGTCTTCAGGTGGGGCCTGAAAGCGCCGGCGCGGTGCCTGGTCCAGTTTGCTACGATCTGGGCAGCAGTTCGCCGACAGTAACTGATGCAAATGTAGTCCTGGGCTTGATCTCAGCCGATAACTTTCTGGGCGGGCGAAGGCGCATGAACGTCGATTCCGCCCGGCAATCGATCGAGGAAACGGTCGCACGCCCCCTGAAATCAGCAGTTGATGATGCCGCGCTCAAAATCCGCTCCGTGCTGGCGGAGGGTTTGGCCAGGTCCATTCGCGCCGAAGCCGAAAGACGCTCGTTCTCGCTGGAGGGGGCGGTGATGTTTACCTATGGCGGAGGGGGCCCTCTCCACGCTGCCGAGATCGCAACTGCCGCTGGTGTCTCGGCATTCTATATTTTCCCTGAGAGTTCGGTCTTCAGTGCAGCCGGATCGTCAACGATGGACGTGCAGCATTTCTACGAGAGCCGTGTGCAAAATGGAGAAGGCGAAAATCTGATCCAGGCGCTCACAAGGGTGGCGGCCGGATTGAGGAATCGCGCCCATCGTGACATGCGTGGCGAAGGTTTTGATCCTTCCGTGGCAAAGCTGCAATTTGTACTCAATTCATCGAACGGGAGCCAGATGGCATTTGATGGAAAGGAACTGGACTCGTCGACAATGGAGGCCTCCTCCGGCGGTTTTCTTCGACTGATGGCCACGATAGAGATGAACGGACGAGATGACACGGCCAGTAGGATTTCCCCTCTCGCCAGCCAGGCTCCAGGAATAGAACGCGAGATTGGATGGGCCAGTGGGAAGCGGATGACCAGGGTTTACTCCTATGCCGAACTAGCAGAGGGAGACCGCATCGATGGGCCTGCACTGGTAGAAACGGCAGAGACGACTTGTGTGATTCCACAGCAATGGCGCGCTGAAACCGACTCATACGGAGCTCTGAAGGTTTGGCAAGATTGAACGGCGAGAAAGCGATATGAATCCGAGACCAATTACCGAGTACCTGGCGATCGATCTTGAAAATGAACGATGGCTATGCCGGCGCTGCGATCACGACATTGGAGATGCGCGTAGGGACTATAAACGGGGTCTCGTCATGCGTGACCGGGACCCGAAAGAGATTCACTCTTCGGGCTTGGATGTGCCGCGCCTGTATCCGGATCCGCAGTGGTGCCGGGTTATTGAGATGTTTTGTCCTTCCTGCGCAGCTCTCATCGAGGTCGAGTATCTGCCACCTGGCCATCCTTTAACGCACGATATCGATCTGGATATTGATGCACTGAAGAAAGCACAAGCTTCAGGCGACAAATGAACAACACGATTAAATCCGTGGGGGAATCCTCCGGCGCTTCGATCAGCATCGATGTTGGCGGTACCTTTACTGATTGTTACCTAAATTTGAATGGCAGTGTTGCGTGGGGAAAGGCCTCGACTACACCCGATGACTTCTCGCGTGGATTCCTTAACGCCCTGGCGGAGGCTTCCAGCAGCCTGAACCTAGGTGTCGAAGAGTTGCTCACGGGAGCGGCACTTCTTCGGTACTCGACTACGATCGCATTGAACGCACTTCTCCAGCGCACAGGCCCTCGTCTGGGACTGATTACAACGCGGGGACACGAAGACATGTTGTTCATCGGCAATGGACGGGCCTGGGGAGACGGACTTCCAGTCAGGGAGCAGCGCAGGGTTGCTCAGGCGCAGATGCCGGAAAGCTTGATTCCACGCGACATGGTGGTCGGAATCAGTGAGCGTGTTGACATGTTCGGGCAGATAGTCAGGCCGCTAGTCGACGAAGAAGTACTCACCGGCTTGCAGTACCTGGTTGACCGGGGTGTCCAGGGAATTATTGTGTCGCTGCTGTGGAGTTCCGCGAACTCTGAGCATGAAAAAGCAGTCAAGCGGATCATCAATGA
>CAMYKC010000292.1 GCA_947258865.1 uncultured Lysobacterales bacterium | reverse complement strand
CACTGGATATCGATTCGGGTTGTGCACGCTGGACCTTCAAAGCGGATGCGGAAGTCCGCTCGGGAGTCACGATTGAAACTGCCAGGCCTGCTGCCAGCGATAACAGGCCCCATGCCTTCTTCGGAGATTTTGTCGGCAACGTGTACGCACTGGATGCCAGCTCCGGGGCGCTGATATGGAAAAACAACCTGGAAGACCACCATAACGTCACCATCACCGGTTCGCCAAAATTGCACAAGGATGTCATCTATGTGCCAATGTCCTCCAGCGAGTGGGCATCGGCGGCTGATCCGGCCTATGAATGCTGTACCTTCAGGGGTGGTGTCGCCGCTTTCGATCGCGCCGATGGCCGCATGCTGTGGAAGAGCTACACAATCCTGCAACAGCCGGAACTGACCGGCCGGAAAAACAACCAGGGTGCAGCTACCTGGGCGCCGGCCGGAGCGCCTGTGTGGGGCAGCCTGACCATTGATGAAAAGCGCAATGTACTCTACGCGCCTACAGGCCAAGGTTATACCTCGCCGGCGGTCAATACCAGTGACTCCATCATCGCTTTCAACCTGGAAAGCGGCAACATTGAATGGGTATTCCAGGCCACCCAGGGCGATGCCTGGAATATGTCCTGTTTTATCGGTGAGGCCGCCAATTGCCCGGAAGAGGACGGTCCGGATTATGATTTCGGCGCCCCACCGGTACTGCTCACGCTTTCCAACGGGCGGGACATTCTCCTGGCAGGACAAAAATCAGGATTCGTTTACGCCCTGGACCCCGATCAGGAAGGGGCGTTGGTCTGGAAAAAGCGCATAGGATTGGGCGGTTTTGCAGGCGGTGTGCACTGGGGCATGGCTGCGCACGACGATACCTTGTATGCGCCGAATGCGGATACCAATTTCATCAACAAGTGGCAGGGGGAAAGGACACCGGGACTCTATGCACTGAATGCAGAGAATGGAGATCAGATCTGGTTCACGCCTGCGCCCGACGTATGCGCTGAAGAAGACAAGCCTGAATGTGATCCCGGATTATCAGCTTCGGTGAGCGCCATTCCGGGTGTGGTTTTTGCCGGTGGCTTTGATGGGCATTTACGGGCCTATGACAGTCTGACCGGCGCCATCATCTGGGATTTCAACACGGCCCGGGAGTTCGAAACTCTCTCGGGCGATATAGCCAGGGGCGGATCGATCGAGTCTGACGGGCCGGCCATTGCCCACGGCCACGTGTTGATCAACTCAGGCTATCTTTTTGGCGGCCGAATGGGGGGCAACGTCCTGCTTGCCTTTTCCGTGGACGGCAAATGATCAAGCGCTCGAGATAGGGTATTTCTTGTAGCGCTGATCTGTAAAAGCCGGGAATTGATTTCATTGATCGTGTTAGATATCGAATGACTACCCCATTGATGAAATATTTGAAGTGGTTTTCCCACAGCCTCGGCCGATTACAGAAGTCAGCAACTCCGATATATGCGTCTGACACATTTCCACTTTCAGGGTAGAAGCAACGCCTGGAATTGGAGTAAAAGAGCGTTTCCGCGGGAACGTTATTGAATGTCTGTTCCTGCACGACGCAAACATTCACGCCAGGGCCGGATACGAGACCTTTGACCCTGAATCCACATAACCGTGGGTATAATTAGTATGTTCAACGGCAGGTTTTGAAATCTGTTTATCTGTTTTGTACCGCCAACGATCCGGAATTGGGAGAGTGCCATGACGAGCGATGCCGAAAAAACTTCAACAGCCACCGGCACACCTCCTCCCCGCTGGGTGCTCAAGGCCTTTACTCACGCCCACATGAACCTGCATCGCCTGACGGGCGGTCGGCTGTTCAACTCACTTGCGGGAGACGAGGTTTGCTTCGTCACGATGAAGGGCGCAAAGAGCGGGCGCAGCCTGACGATTCCGTTGATGTACGTCCCCTACCAGGCGGGTGTGTTGCTGGTTGCGTCGCAGGGCGGCGCCCCGAAAAACCCCGCCTGGTATTTCAACCTGGTGAAGCACCCCGATATCAACATAAATTATCGCGGCAGCCATATGGCCCTTCGCGCCCGTCTCGCCACATCCGAGGAAAAGCCCGATCTCTGGCCTGTTTGTTATGAGCACTATGCGCCTTTCGAGGAGTATCGCACGCGTACGAACCGGGATATCCCCATCTTCGTTTGTGAGCCAGCCCAGTAGTGAATTCCAGCAACGCTGGTTACAACGGGCTTCCAATACTTGGCGGGAGTTCGCTCTTACGGGGTTCATACACCTGGGATTGGCCACATGATGTGAATCACGGG
>CAMYKC010000291.1 GCA_947258865.1 uncultured Lysobacterales bacterium | reverse complement strand
GGAACGGCGCCTGGGGCGGAGTCGTTCGCAGATCGAAGTCCGCTGTGACGAATCCGCTGACCGCGCTGCCGTCTTTATTGGTTGCCGGTGGAACCGGCGCGGCCTGCGCGGTGAGTACGAAGAGAAATGAGATGCAAGCCAGGAACAGACGCTTATTCATTAAAATGGTCCCCGTTTGGTTTCAGAGTCAATAACCGACACGCCGGCGGTACCGGGAGTCGTGACAACCGTATAATATGAAATCCGCATGGTAGTCCGCTAATCATACGACACCGCGAAAAAAAACGCACAAAAATGGGAGCACCGATTTGAAAAACGTTGACATTCGTCAATGACACGCTGGCTGATCATCGCAGGTCCGGCCGTCGCACTGGCGCTTTTTTTCTTTCTCCGGTTTCAGGGCTGGGAGTCGCCGGCAGCGATCACGGCCGCGATCACATTGCTTTGCGCGACCTGGTGGATTTTTGAACCGGTCCCCATACCGTTCACTTCCCTGATTCCACTGGCGGTCTTTCCGCTCATGGGTGTGTTGACGCCGGCGCAGGTCGGCCAATCCTTCGGTAGCCCGCTGATCCTTTTGTTGATGGGCGGTTTCATGCTGTCGACCGCGATGGCTGATTCCGGGGCGCATCGCCGGATCGCGCTGTACATGGTGAACCTGTTCGGCGGGGGCAGCGCCCGGGGGCTGGTGCTGGGATTCATGGCGGCCTCGGCCGTGCTGAGCATGTGGATTTCCAATACCGCGACAACCCTCATGCTGCTGCCGGTCGCATTGGCCGTGTTAGAACAAACAGACAAAAAGATGAATATTCCGCTGCTGTTGGGAATCGCTTACGCAGCCAGCATTGGCGGCCTGGGAACGCCCATCGGTACCCCGCCCAACCTGATCTTCATGCAGGTTCATCTCGACCGCTTCGGAACCACGCCCAGTTTCCCGGAGTGGATGACCTGGGGCATTCCGGTTGTCATTCTTATGGTGCCTATCGCAGGCCTCTGGCTGACCCGCGGCATTACCCTGTCCAGGCCGGTCGAGCTGCCAACGGTCGGCGGATGGCGCCCCTTCGAAAAACGTGTCATGGCAGTGTTCGGCCTGACGGCGCTGTGCTGGATCACCCGCCAGGCGCCGTTCGGCGGCTGGAGCAGCTGGCTGGATCTGCCGCAGGCAAACGATGCTTCGGTCGCGCTCATTGCAGTCATCCTGATGGCCGCGCTTCCGAACGGTGAAGGCGGGCGCTTACTGCGTTGGGAAGCGGCCGGAAAAATTCCCTGGGGCGTGCTGTTGCTGTTTGGCGGAGGCATCGCGATTGCCAACGCGTTCGTGCAAAGCGGCCTTGCGGATCACCTGGCCCAGCAACTGGAAACATTGACGAGGCTCCCCACCTGGATATTGATCCTGTCCATGTGCCTTGCAGTGACTTTCCTGACTGAAGTCACCAGCAACACGGCCACCTCCAGCCTGCTGATGCCACTGCTGGCCGCTACCGCAACAGTCAGCGGCCTCAACCCGATGCTGCTGATGGTCCCGGCCGTATTGAGCGCCAGTTGCGCTTTCATGCTTCCGGTCGCCACCGCTCCCAACGCCATCATTTTCGGAAGCGGAAAAGTACGCATCAAAGACATGGCCCGGGCCGGCTTCGTTCTGAACCTGATCGGCGCTGTTGTCATCACGGTAGTCTGTATAATCGCGTTTGGCTGACCGGAGCTGGTTTCATGAAATACGCACAGATTGTGATGATCCTGATGTTGCTGCTGCCCTGCGAATACAGCAACGGTGGTTCGATGGATATGGCAATCGCCGAGTCGCTGGCCGCGCCGGATCGAATAAAAAGGGACCGGGAAAGCGATCCTCTGCGACGGCCGAACCTGGTTTTGAGCTTTTTCGAAATCGAGCCGGGGATGACGGTGTTGGACCTGTTTTCCGGTGGTGGCTACTACACCGAAATCCTCAGTCGTATCGTGGGCAGCAAAGGAAAGGTGCTCGCCCACAACAACCAGGCCTATCTCGACTACACGAAGGACGACCTTGAGGGGCGATTCGCTGACAACCGGCTCCCGAATGTCGAGCGACTGACCGCGGAAGCCGATGAAATTGATCTGCCGGCAAACACCTTCGACGCAGTGCTGGCCATGCTGACCTGGCACGACTTCTACTACCTCGATAAGGAGAACAGCTGGCCGGAAATCGATGAGGCATCGCTGGTCCAGAAACTTTGTACAAAGGATCAAGGACGACCTGTCAGGCGGCTGTTTCAGTTTCGAAGGTGAAATCGATGTCTTGCGCAACGCCGAAGATGACTACAGTCAAGCCATGTTTGCGCAGGGCATCCGCGGCAAAACCGACCGGGTCGTCTTCAAATTCCGAAAGAATTAGAAAAGTAAAACTGGATCCGGTCTTGCCGATGACAGAGTTCTTGAGTTCCGGGGGTATCGGATACCCCTAGGACACGCTCGAGACATCCATGTTCGCTCGATCATCCGTTCCCGACGGATGACGGTCCTCCACAGGGGTACCCGACACCCTCGATAGTCAAAGCTGAAATCATCGGCAAGGCCGAATCCCAACTCTACTACTTTGATTTTTTCGGAATATAAAGGTCGGTTACGGTGCCCTCGAAGACCTCGGCGGCCATCGCCACGCTCTCCGACAAGGTCGGGTGCGGGTGAATCGTCAGCCCGATGTCCCCGGCTTCGGCCCCCATCTCGATTGCCAGGGCACATTCTGCGATCAGGTCGCCGGCGATAGGTCCCGTTATACCGGCCCCGATGATGCGCTTCGTGGCCTTATCGAACAGGAGCTTGGTGAAACCCTCGGTCCGGTCATTACCCAGCGCACGCCCGCTGGCAGCCCAGGGAAATTTGCCAACACCATATTCCAGCTTGGCTTCTTTCGCTTCAGTCTCGGTAACGCCAACCCAGGCAATCTCCGGATCGGTATAGGCCACCGATGGGATCACGCGCGCCTCGAAAGCGCTTTTCTCGCCAGCGCAAACCTCGGCCGCCACCTTGCCCTCATGGGTCGCTTTGTGCGCCAGCATGGGCTGACCAACAACGTCACCGATGGCAAATATGTGCGGCACATTAGTGCGCAATTGCCTGTCCACAGGAATGTAACCCCGGCTGGTGACCTCCACGCCGGCTGATTTCGCATTGATTTTTGAGCCGTTCGGCGTCCTGCCGACCGCGACCAGAATCCGTTCAAATTTTTGCTTGCCGCTGTGTTTTCCCTCGAAATGCGCGACCAGCCCATCATCGGCAACGTCGACCTGGGTGACCCGGGTTTCGAGGTGAATCGCGTCGTAACGTTTGGAGATTCGACGCTGCAAGGGTTTAACCAGATCAGGGTCTGTCCCCGGCATCAAAGCAGGGGTCAGCTCAACCACCGTGACCGCACTGCCGAGTGCCTGGTACACGCAGGCCATCTCCAGCCCGATAATGCCGCCGCCGATGACCAGCAGGCGCTTGGGAATTTCCTCGAGTTCGAGTGCATCCGTTGAATCCATCAGCCTGGGATCGCCCCAGGGCATTCGGGCCAGTTCGAGGGATTGCGAACCGACCGCGATGATGGCGTTTTTGAATGTGACCGTTTGCTTGCATAAAGGGCTCGCCGAAACTGACTCCGTGCTGCTCCATGGCGGCTGCTTCCTCGATGACGCTGGCGGTATGCAACAGCGCCTTTGATGGGATGCAGCCCACATTCAGGCAAACACCGCCCAGGGTGGGATAACGCTCGATGAGCGCGACACGCAAGCCCAGGTCCGCGGCGCGAAAGGCAGCGGTATATCCGCCGGGGCCGGCGCCAAGCACCACTGTATCGAAATCGAACTCACTCATTTCAAAAACCTGTCTCCATTTTCTGGCCCAGCCCTTTTATGCTGCAAGCTACGGTTGATGCCTGCTTTCTATCACCAGGTGGTCACCTTCTTGCCGCAGGCTGAAGTATCTCAGGAAACTCATGCCGAGCAAGACTTCACTGCCCAGCCCGGACGTAATGGTCGCACGCACGTTGTCCAGATCCAGGCTGCCTACAGTCACCCTCCCTAGCCGGGTCCTCCAGGCCGGAGAGGCACCGGCGGCTGTCATCACGACGATGCGTGGGCCGAATTCGAGGCCCAAGGCCCGAGCTGTTTTTTCAGAAATCGCCACATCGGTGGCACCCGTGTCTACCAGAAACATCACGGGCTGCCCGTTGATCTTCCCTTCTGCGAAATAATGGCCGCTCCGGTCGCGTTGCAGCGTAACCATTGCCCGGGAGCCATCATCCATGCTCTGGATGATACCGCCCCTTTCCGTGGTCAGCGCATGATAAAAAGCGGTTAAGCCGATCATCAGCCCGATAACCGCCAGCCAGGCAAAGCGGCGGCCGGCCCGCGGGTGCAAATGCTCGGAAGAATCGTGTCGCTCCACTATATCGGGCCGTTCTAAAGCGTCAGTCGCCTGAGGTCTTCCAGACGGCTCGCCAGGTAGCGTGTGAACCGGGCGGCACCGGCGCCATCGATGACCCGGTGGTCGTATGACAGGGATAGCGGCAACATCAGCCGGGGCCTG
>CAMYKC010000290.1 GCA_947258865.1 uncultured Lysobacterales bacterium | reverse complement strand
CTTTGGACCGCATTCCGGACTCGCCCGTTCAGCCGCGTCCCCCTGTCGGACAGTCAGCCGCGTTCGATATTCGTCACGGCTATGGATACCCGTCCTTTGGCCGCCGACCCACTGGTGGTCATTCGTAAGCAGCCGGAAGCCTTCGTAAGCGGTTTACGCATCATGTCATTGCTCACATCCGGGCCAGTGAACCTCTGCACCGCGGCGGGATGGGATGTCGTTCTGCCGGAAATAGATCGCTTACAGCGAGTAGAATTCACAGGCCCCCATCCATCGGGGCTGCCGGGAACGCATATTCACTTTCTCGAACCGGTGGGCTTGCAGCGAATGGTCTGGCAAATCGGCTACCAGGACGTGATCGCCATTGGCAAGTTGTTCGGCGCCGGGATCATCGACTACGGCAGGATAGTCGCGCTGGGTGGGGAGAGCGTAGACGAGCCCCGCCTGGTGTCGACACGGTTGGGCGCCTCGACGGATGATGTGGCCGGCGGCAGCATCCGGGAACCTCAGGATTGCCGCATCATTTCCGGATCCGTACTGGGCGGCCGAACGGCCAGCGGAGCCCTTTCGTTCCTGGGCCGCTACCATGACCAGATATGCGTGATTCCCGAGGGTGGGGAGAGGCATCTTTTCGGCTGGGCTGCTCTGTTTTCCAGGCGCTTCACCGCAGCACGGCCGGTCGTGAAAAAGACAGGCCAGCGTCGCAAGCACCCGTTCTCCTCCTCTCAGAACGGCCGTTTTTCCGGGATGTTGCCACTGCGCGTGTTCGAAAAAGTGACAGCGTTGGATATTTTGCCATCCCCGCTGTTCCGCGCCCTGCTGGTCAGGGACACCGACCGGGCGCAGGCCCTCGGCTGCCTGGAACTGGACGAAGAAGACCTTGCCTTGTGCTCTTTCGTCTGTCCGGCGAAAAACGATTACGGCGCGGTACTGCGACTCAACCTCGACCAGATCGAGCGGGACGGTTGATGAAAGCATTCACCCGGCCTCTGTTCATCCTGGCGGATCGCTTTTTGTGGTCTTCGCATGCCGTGACTCGCAGCGCCCCGCACATCCGTGACGCCATCCACGTGCAACGGGTCTGGAACACCTTCGTGATCGCGAGCCTGCCGGCCTGGCTGATCGGTCTGTGGAGCCTGGGCCACCAAACCAACCTGGCCATTTCGGACTTTCGTCTGGAAGAGGTGCCGGGCTGGCGTGCCTGGTTGCTGAGCAAATCCGGCATCGGATTCGATGCGTTCAGCGTGATGGACTGCCTGGCGCATGGATTGTTGTATTTCCTGCCGGTCTTTCTGATCGCGCTGCTGGTCGGCGCTTTCTGGGAAGCGCTGTTCGCCTCGCTGAGGCGCAGACCTGTAGACGAGGGCTTGTTGGCCATAGCCTGGTTGTTCGCGCTGATGATGCCCGCCACCGTCCCCATGTACCAGGTAGCGTTGGGCATGACGTTCGGCATCGTCGTGGGCAAGCTGATTTACGGGGGATCGGGCCGTTACCTCGTCAGTCCGGCTTTGCTGGGAGTGGCTTTTCTCGTATTTTCCTATCCGAACCTGTTGTTCGGCGAGGGCGCCTGGGTGCCGGTGGCGGGCTATGATCAGCCAACGGTCCTCGAACTGGTTAATGAAGAAGGCGGAATCCAGGTCATCGCTGCAGTGGACTACAGCTTCTGGCAGCTGTTCGTCGGTGACCGTCCAGGTGCGTTCGGCGTGGTTTCGCCACTGGGTGCGTTGCTGGGCGCCCTGTTGCTGGTTTGGACAGGTATGGCTTCCTGGCGCGTTATGGTGGGTGCACTGGCCGGGTTGATCGCGATGTCACTGATCTTCAACCTTATCGCTCCCGATCATGAACTGCTGTCCATCCCCTGGCACTGGCATGTTGTGCTGGGCGGTTTCGCCTTCGGAACCGTGTTCATCTCCACCGACCCGGTGGCGGGTCCAATGACGGACCCTGGCCGATGGGGTTTTGGGCTCATCGTTGGAGCCCTCACCGTGATGATCCGCGTGGGGAGCCCGACATATTACGAAGGCATCATGTTCGCGATTTTACTGGCCAGCATGTTTTCGCCCCTGATTGATTTCGCAGTGACCGAAATGAATATTCGGCGGCGCAGGCTGAGGTTGCTGGGAGGGAGTGGATGAAGAACGAATCCCCGCAAAAAGCCCTGCTGGTGGTGTTGCTGACCGCCCTTGTGTGCTCCTCGCTGGTGTCTGCAGCCGTGGTCATCCTGCGCCCGATACAACTCAATAACCAACTGTTGGACCGCGGCCGGAACATCATGCAGTTGACCGGTTTGCTGGCCAAAGACGA
>CAMYKC010000289.1 GCA_947258865.1 uncultured Lysobacterales bacterium | reverse complement strand
TTGCCAACAACGTATTCAGTGGACCCAGCCCGCGGGCGGGGGTCCTCGTCCATGGCTTGGAATCAGCCGCGAACTGGTCAATCTCTGGCAACGACTTCACGGGTTTCGAAAGTGGTGACTTCACGGACGACATCTGGTTATCCTCGGCAACCACGAATAGCATGGTGGGGCCCGGCCAAAGCGCCACCGTGACCGACGACGGCACCGGTAACTTCGTACTGGGTCCGCAGTAGTAATAAAGAAGTAATGGGGTCAGAGTAAAGGGACAGAGTAAGATAACGAAACAGAAGACACCCACAAACCTTGAAACCTCCTACACAGAAAGTTTTACGTGGGTGTCCTCTACTTTTCATTAACCCTGACCCCGTTACTTCACGCGAGTCAGTCCGCCGGCATGTTTTCCGGTATCACGAACGGAGGCTTCGGAATATCGCCAAAGGAAAAGATGTCTCCCTCGAAGAGCGCCAATCCTTTGCCACTCTGGAAATGGAAGCTGCTATTGATGGTCCAGGTATTCAGGTTCAGCACCTGGGTAACCACCTGCCGTGTTTCCACTTCAAGCCACGTAACCTGGTAAATGTTGGGGGCGACTTCGATGGTGCCGCAGTCAGAGCGCGCACTTTCTCCTTCGAAGATATCCTTGGCAAACCACTCGCACTGACCATTCGCATAGAAGAACAGGTCATGCACGAGTGGGGCTGGTGTGCCTCGGACGCCTTTGTCTTTATTGACTTCCCAGAATGTATGGTAGCCGTAACGGATGACTTTTCCAGCCAATGGAGTGGCAGCAAGGTCAGTCCGCGGCGCAGGAAGTTCCATGGAATACCAGGGTTTCAAAGGCTCTTCGTCCGCTTCGGCTGACGTCGCCACCAGCATCGTTGACAACACAAAACAGGCCAGCACAGATTTCAATAGTCGCGGGTTCATTTTTAAGCACTTCACTTTGGGGTTGGAGTCGAAAACACGATGTAGGGTACCAGAAAGCGAATCTCGTGGCCGTAACGGAATGACCTTGTACGGTTGCTGCATTGCCTGCGCTGGCGCATCGTCAGGTTGCTGGATTTGGGCCAAGGGGAGGGCTTGAAAGGCACGGCTACCAGGACGCCGCCGGATCAGGGCTGCAAGGGTCAAATAGGCGCGCTCTGCTATCACCTGATGGTTTGAAGAATTGTAGAAAAGACAGTTGATGCTTCCTATCCGTGGGCACGGAATGCCGCATCGCTGCCAAAGTGGATACGGAAATTATTAATGTACTCTGTCATTAAGAGCGGAAATGCTATTCTATGGCATACGAAAGATGTGCGTGTCACCTGGTCTTTCGTGTGGCACCTGAATTTTGGTACGTGGAGGGATCGACTATGAAATGCACAAGAATTCTGCCGCTAAGCCTGTTGTTCGCCGTGACGCTGTCGGTCTCGGCCAATGTCGCCGCGGATGTACTGGAGGAAGTCATCGTGACCGCTTCGAAGCGCGGTGCGCAAAATCTCCAGGAAATCCCGTTCAGCGTTCAAGCGCTGTCCGAGGACCAGTTAGCTGAAATCGGTGCCGTGGATTTCGATGATATCTTCCGTTTCGTGCCCGGGTTGTCGGTTTTCGACCAGGGGCCCGGTGACAAGCGTTACATTCTGCGAGGCATCAACTCCACCGGCGCCGGCACCATCGGTCTCTACCTCGACGAGGTCGTGATCACGGGTGAGAACGCGCAGGACGGCGGCGGACGTCAGCCCGATGTCAAGCTGTTCGATATCGAACGAATCGAGGTACTGAAGGGCCCTCAGGGCACGACTTTTGGTTCCAGTTCGTTGTCCGGCGCAATCCGCTACATCATAAACAAGCCGCAATTGGACGAAACCGAGGCGACGGTTCGCGTTGCGCTGCGTGATACCCATAAGGGCGGTCTGGGCGAGGAGTTTGAAGGCTCATTCAACCTGCCGATCGGCGAAAGCCGCGCCGCGCTTCGGGCAGCCGTTTATTATCTGGACGACGAAGGTTACATCGACAATATCCTCGACGACGGCGTCAACAACGACGAGTCCTTCGCCGGCCGGTTGAGCCTGGCATTCGCACCCACCGATCAGCTCAACATCAGCCTGATGGCCATGTACCAGGAGACGGAGACCGACGGCCCGTCTTACTACAACGCGGTCGACTACACCGGCGCACCCTTACCCGCACTCAATTCCGCCGATGTCACGGTCGCCGACTTCGAGGACGAGATCGATATCTTCAACGCCACGGTCGAGTACGACGCCGGCTTCGGGTTGTTCACGGGGACCGCCTCGTTTTACAGCCGGGATAGTGTGTT
>CAMYKC010000288.1 GCA_947258865.1 uncultured Lysobacterales bacterium | reverse complement strand
ATCCAGATCATCAATTGTTCCAGGTCTTCAGGCGCCCAATTATAATTGTCGAGAAATCGATAAACATCGGGCATATCCTCCTTTAATCCCTGGCGAACAATGGTATGGATTTCTTCTTTGCCCCCGAAAATATTCTTGGGATCATCAAGGAACTTGAGTTTCCAGCGAGCAAACTTCCAGTGGGGTACCCATCCGGTCACCACGATCCACCGCTGCTTTCGGATCGCGTTGGAGAGCTCGGCGGTCATGGAGACCTCGCTGCCTTTAACCAACTCATAGTTGTACAATCCGTATTCCCGCAGGGCCTCTCGAGTCTTTTTCATGATACCTGCTTCCGGATCGATGCCGATGATTCTTCGATTAAAGTTATCCGCATATTTTTTCAGATCGTTAATCGAAGTGGCTGTGATATAGGGTGCATTGCGTTGTCCGGATTCGGCCGTTTGTCGACCAACCGTGATATCCGGCACCACCAGTCCGATTTGAGTCCCAACCATATTCGGACCCAGATCCACGATCTGATCTTTGTATTGCTCATAATAATGGCCGTGCGTCGTGGGCAACCAGCCCGCTACCATGCCATCGACCTTACCGGTGGCCACTGCCTCCCACATTTTATCTGCTGTCATCGGCACGATTTCACAGGCATGGCCGAGTTTTTCCTGTATCACTGTTTTGATCATATGGGTGGCCGCCACCGTTTCGGACCATTCCACATAGGATAAGCGAACCGTCTTTTGGTCGGCCGCAGCCTGGACGGGAACAAGGGCCACCAGGAAGGCTGATACACAAAACAGCACTGCCGTATAATAAGTGATTGTCATTTTTTTCATAAGGACCTCCTATCTCAAACAGGCAACATTGTCTGGGAATGCGCATGACGCAGCAAACAATACGCATAAAGCGCATCGGGTTGCATCAGGTGATGCAACTTCGCCGGCTGGTCGCGCCAATCAGTCGTAACCATGTTCTTTGACATGATCCACAAGCCCTTTGACCACTGCAAAGCACATCAGGAACATAACGACGGCAAAGGGAAGCCCGGTGCTGATGGCCGCGGTTTGCAGGGCCACCATGCCCCCACCCAAAAGGAGGACTGCTGCAACAGTGCCTTCGAGGATGGCCCAGAACAGCCGTTGGGGCTTGGGGGGATCCGGGTTACCGCCGGCCGTGATGATATCGATGACCATGGAGCCTGAGTCCGAAGAAGTCACAAAGAAGAAGATCACGACGACCATGGCCAGCAGGGAGGTTAACAAGCTCAACGGAAAGCTTTCCAGGAAGACAAACAGGGAGACCGGAATATTGGTCTGAACCGCCTTGGCCATGCCGCCGCCCATGAACCGTTCGATATAGATGGCGCTGTTACCGAATACGGTCATCCAGGCAAGAGTAACCAGGGTTGGCACGACCAGTACGCAGGCCAGATATTCCCGCAGGGTCCGCCCATAGGAGACCCGGGCGATAAACATGCCCACAAAAGGACACCAGGCGATCCACCAGGCCCAATAGAAAATGGTCCACCCGTTTTGCCATTTGCCGCCATCTGTATAGGTCTCGTTCCAGAACCCCAGGTCAAAGAAATTTTGGATGTAATTGCCGAAATTTTCGAGCAACCCGTTAAGGACAAATAGTGTCGGGCCGAGCAGGAAGACAAAGAGCATCAATAAGAGTGCCAGGCCGATATTGATGTTACTGAGCAGCTTAATGCCGCCTTCGAGGCCGCGTACCACCGACCAGGTGGCAAGGGCGGTGATGCCGGCGATTAATATCACCTGAACGTTTGCATTTTGAGGGATGCCGAACAGGTGCGCCAGACCGGCGTTCACCTGCTGTACGCCGAAGGCCAGGGATGTGGCCACGCCGAAAAGACAGGAGATGGTGGCCAGGATATCGATGGTGTTGCCGAACCCGCCATAGATACGCTCTTTCAAAACTGGATAAAATACGTTGCGGATCGACAGCGGCAGCCCCTTGGTAAAGCCGAAAAACGCGAGCCCCAATCCGATCAGCGCGTATATGGCCCAGGGATGAAAGCCCCAGTGCAGATAGGTCAGCTCCATGGCCGCCTTGGCGCTGGCGATGGTGCCCGGCTCTGAGAGCGGGTTGGCCACGTAATGGAACATGGGTTCGGCCACCCCATAAAAGAGCAGGCCGATGCCCATACCCGCGCTAAACAGCATGGCAAACCAGCTTGGATAGCCGAATTCGGGCTCCGCATCGGCTCCGCCGATGCGGAGCTTTCCCAGGGGCGATACCATAAGCCCGATGCAGGTGGCCAACACGACGTTCATGGTCAGGACCAGAA
>CAMYKC010000287.1 GCA_947258865.1 uncultured Lysobacterales bacterium | reverse complement strand
GGATTCCAAGGTTTATCCAGGCGGGACTGAACGTTTCATCCGCCCGGACGCTTCCGCGAAAGTTTGCGAGCGACAGTTGCGTATCCCCCCCCAGCAACATGTGTTCAACCCCAATGTTGTTGAAATAGTGAGCGCGGGCGCGACTGTCTGAAATAACCCGTCTGTCATAAATGATATTGAAATCATAATTGATACCGGGTTCATAGCTGACGTTGAAATCGACAACCCGGGGCGAATAATGTCTGAAATCCACGAGCACGTTGACGTGCTGGCTGAGCAGGAACGCCTGGCCGGCGTAAGACCAGTCCGGCGGAATTTCTACCTCCTGGTAGCGGGCGTCCAGCCCTGCATGGCGGGCCATCGCCACGAACATGTTGGTGAATGAAAGGCAATTGCCATGCCGTTCGCTAAAAGTCTCCTTTGCTGTCCGGGTCGTGTCGTCGTAGACCAGATTGAAATTGTCTTCCCCCATGACTGCGTAGATCAGATTATTCAATCTGCCATGCGTGCTGAGACTTATATCGACTTTTTCGTTAACAAAATCGATCATCTCCGGTGAAAGTTCGAGCATGTCAACTTGCGAAAGGTCCGCCAGCACGAATCCCGCAGCCAGCGGGCTGGAGTCGAGAAGCATTTCAGTAGTGATACTTGCCGGAGCTGGGCCTGCTTGCCGGGTTTCCAGAATCGTGCAGGAGGAAATCACCGTCGCTGCGATAACGATCCAAATCGTTTGTGTCAGGTGCATGACGTTGCTCTGATCCAGGCTCGGAAATACATCCGGCCTCATTAAGTCTATCACGTCCAGCATCTGCAATCGCTTTGCGACATTCCGCCCGATGGCCGCGATAAATGGTACTCTCCGGACGGTATGGGCTTTTATGACAGATACCTGCTTCCCAGGGTCGTTCACTTCAGCTGCGGTCTGAAACCGTCCATGAAGCAGCGGGAAAAAATAGTTCCCCTGGCGCAAGGTCGCGTGCTTGAAATCGGCATTGGCTCCGGGCTGAACATCCCTTTTTACGATCTCCTCAAGGTGGATCACCTGTGGGGTATAGATCCCTCCAGGGAAATGTGGTCAATTGCGAAGAAAAACGCGGCCGATCGTCATCTGGACGTTGAATTCATGGAGGCCATCGCCGAGTCTATCCCGTTGGACGACAACGCAGCCGATACGGTCGTGATGACTTACACGATGTGCACGATCCCGGAAGTCAGTGCCGCCCTTGATGAAATTCGCAGGGTAATGAAACCAACGGGAAAACTGATTTTCTGCGAACATGGCGAAGCTCCGGATGAAACCGTAAGGCGATGGCAAAATCGCCTGAATCCGGTCTGGAATGTTCTCGGTGGCGGATGCAATCTGAATCGCCCGATTCCCCGGCTCCTGGAAAATTCCGGTTTTCGGTCACGGGATATGCAAACCATGTACATTCCGGGATGGAAACCTGCCTGTTTCAACTATTGGGGAACCGCCAGCTACCGCTAGGCAACGCTTCCAGATCCGCCTCGGTATCCACATCGAAGGCCGCGTTTTCCATATTCACGAACTGTGTGGTGCGCCTGTGACGGGAAATGATGCACTTCGCACCTCTTTTTTCATCAAGGTTCTTTAATTCATGTATCAAATTGCGTGGGAATATCACAGGGGGCCCGAAAACACTTGTGATTCTATGTAACCATTGGGCAGCATAAATATGTGATATATCAGAGTTCCATGCCGAAATCAGCCGAAAATAATCATTACGCTCGAGGCGCCACTGATCACATTGGGCGATCAATACGCCATCCACATCTTCGGGCAGGTTCGCGACTCCACGGGCGATGGAACTGCCCATGCCCTGCTCCCAGGCGTCGTTATGGCTAATCACGACCGGCAGGTCCTGAATCTCCTCTTGTACAGGCTTCGCGCGGCAACCCGTTACCACCGCGACGGTAGCGAGGTCGAGACTCATTAACAGTCTCGCGGAGCGCCTGACCAGGCTCTCACCATGGAATCGTAATAATTGCTTTTGCTGCCGCAGGCGCGAGGAAGAACCGGCGGCAAGGAGAATGGCGCTCAGCCTGGGCCCTTCAGCACGCTTCATGAATTCCGCGCGTCAGGGAAATACCATCGCGATGATTCAGAACGGCGTGAATCTCCGCTGCGACCGACAAGGCGATCGACGCGGGCAACTCCGCTCCAATATCGAGGCCAACGGGACCGTAAACCACTCTTTGTCCGGTATCGGACATTTCACAAAGCCGATTGCGCCGCGCCCGTGGCCCCAGAACTCCGATGTATGCAATATCAAGACCGCTCACCTGGCCCAGGTAAACACTGTCGTTTTCCAGATGATGGCTCAT
>CAMYKC010000286.1 GCA_947258865.1 uncultured Lysobacterales bacterium | reverse complement strand
TGCCATCGATCGGGTGGTATACGCCAACATTATGGAGGGGTTGATCAAGGTCGACCGCAAGGGCCAATTTGTTCCCGGCCTGGCTACCAAATGGGAGGTGACCCCGGACGGCAAGGTCTATACATTTCACCTGCGCAAGGGGATTACGTTTCACAACGGCGAACCCTTCAACGCCCAGGTGGCCAAGTGGAACCTTGAGCGCAGTGGGGCGGAAGGGACCAAGAACGCCCACCCGGAATTTTTCCGCGTGATCGAAAAAATAGAGACCCCCGATAACAACACCCTGAAACTAACCCTTAAAGATGTGGACGCCCTTTTTATTGTCCACATGGCCGAGGGCGACGCAGTCATGCTGCCGATGAAGGGATACGAAAATGCCGCCGCCGCACCGATCGGAACCGGACCCTTCAAGTTTGCCAAGTGGAACCGGGGCGATAGCGTGGAAATGGTCAGAAACGAGAATTATTGGAATGCCCAGCTGCCTTATCTGAACCAGGTGACCTATCGGTTCATCAAGGACCCCAGCGCCCAGGTTGCGGCCTTGAAGGCCGGTGATGTTGATATCATCGGTTGGCTCTTTGCTCCCGAACTGGCGGCGGATATCGCTAAGGACAAGCGCTTCAAGGTGCTTGCGGGCGCTTCCACCTCCGAAGTCATCATGTCCACCAACAATAAGGTCAAGCCCTTCGACAACAAGCTGGTGCGCCAGGCCATGGCCCACGCCATCGACCGCCAGACGGGTTATCGATCTGATTATGGCGGGTTACGGCACCGTCATCGGCTCCCATTGGCCACCCGTGACCCCTTACTACAAGGACATGACCGGCAGGTTCCCCTATGATTTGGAAAAAGCCAAAGATCTGATGGCACAGGCGGGCTACCCGAATGGTTTTGAGGCAACCATCAAGCTGCCGGCGATCTACGCCTATGCCCAGCGCGCCGGTGAGGTGATTGCCGATATGCTGGATCAGATCGGCATCAAGCTCAAGATCGAAGTCGTGGAGTGGGGTTACTGGCTCGACCGCGTTTTCAAACAGAAGGATTTCGAGCTGTCCATGATCGGTCATGCGGAGCCCTGGGACATCGGTATTTACGCCAATCCGGACTATTACTTTCAGTACGACTCTCAGGAGTTCCAGGATGCATATGCCAAAGCGCTCAAGGCTCCTAATGAAGTGGAAAAAGCCAAATGGTTCGGCCGCTGCCAGGAACTCGTCGCCGAGGATGCCGTCAACGGCTTTCTATTTCTGACGCCATCGCTGTCGGCAATGAAAGTCGGGTTGATGGGCTGGTGGGAGAACTATCCGACCATCGCACTGGATTGCACGGAAGTGTGGTGGAAGAAGTAAAGATGACCTGGTTTTAATTTTAATCGGATCGAAACAAACGGTCAGCCTGTCGGGCCGGGGTGCCCACTTACTATCCCCCAGTGTTGCAACTTTAGGGTGTCCTATGTCACGTTATCTTGTAAAAAAACTGATCACTCTAGTGCTGCTCCTGTTTCTGGTCTCCATTACGGTTTTTTCGGTTCTGTTCGTCCTACCCGGCGATCCGGCCCAGATTATACTCGGGATCAATGCGACCCCTGAAGTGCTGGCGAATCTGCGCGCCGAACTCGGTCTGGACAAATCTTTCATGGGCCAATACACGGACTGGATCGGAAACCTCCTGCTGGGTCGGAGCCAACAATCCATACATTACAAAATGCCGGTGTTTGAATTAATTCTGGGCAGCCTGGCGGTGACCGGTCCGATGGCGTTGATCGCCATGCTGTTCGCCCTCGTCATTTCTCTGCCTCTGGGCATATACGCCGCCAGACATCAGAACCAGCCCGGCGATGTGACGGTCATGTTCGGTACTCAGCTCGGGCTCGCGACACCGGAATTCTGGCTTGGGATCCTGCTGACACTGATGTTTTCGGTTCAGCTGGGCTGGTTCTCGGCGGGTGGATTCCCAGGCTGGGAGAAAGATTTTTGGGGATCACTCAAGGCACTGCTGCTGCCGTCGTTCGCCCTGGGCGTCATTCGAGCCGCCATCCTGACTCGGCTGACCCGCTCTTCCATGCTGGAGGTTCTGCGCGAAGACTACGTACGAACGGCTCGGGCCAAGGGCCTCAAGGAGCGAACAGTTATTTACGTGCATGCTTTGCGCAATGCCCTCGTGCCGGTCTTGACCATTATGGGTCTTCAACTGGGTCAGCTTCTGGCTGGGGCGATCATTATCGAAAATGTCTATTTCCTGCCCGGATTGGGGAGGCTGGTGTTCAATGCCATCGGTCAGCGTGATTTACCGGTGGTCAGAGATATTGTTCTGTTTATGGCGGCAGCGGTGGTCGTGGTGAATTTTGTGGTGGACATGGCCTATGCCGCGCTGGATCCACGCATACGGCTGCAGTAGCTGCAGAAATGCCTAACTAATTTAAAACAGGACACGGATTTTCACAGATCTACACGGATTTTTTAAAATAATATTTATCTGCTTGAGCAAGTATTGCAAAAATAATCTTTTATCTGTGTTCATCCGTGTTTATCCGTGTCCCAAATAAATCTACATGAAGCGATATTTTAGCAATAAGAATTTTACGGCCGGGTTTATCCTCACAGCGGTGGTCGTTGTGGTTGCGCTCATCAGTCTGGCCTGGACTCCCTATGACAGCAACAGAATGAATGCACGCTCCCGACTCCAGGCCCCTTCTTTAGTCCATCCACTGGGTACCGACCACTATGGCCGGGATATGCTTTCCCGGGTAATGGTAGGTGCGGTGAATTCGATCATTGTCGGACTCGTAACCGTGGCCATCGGGTTGAGTGTGGGTGTGATCTTGGGTTTGGCGTCCGCCTATTACGGCAAATGGGTGGATGAATCCATTATGCGCTTTTGCGATCTTTTATTCGGGTTTCCGGCAGTACTGTCCGCCATATTAATCACTTCCATCCTCGGACCGTCCATGGTCAACGCTATGCTGGCCATCGGTATTTTTTACATACCAATATTTGCGCGACTGACCCGAGCGGTTTCCATATCCATCTGGGAACGGGAATTTATCGCTGCCGCGCGGGCCTGTGGTGTCAAAGAATGGGCCATCACCTGGCGGCACGTGCTGCCGAATATTCTTTCGCCCCTGCTCGTTCAGA
>CAMYKC010000285.1 GCA_947258865.1 uncultured Lysobacterales bacterium | reverse complement strand
GTGCAGTTCAACTACCTGAACGAGTGGATTTTCGATTTGGCTTACACGACTTACATGGGCGCGGGCGAGTTCAATTCGTTCAATGACCGGGACTTCCTGTCCGCCAGCGTCCGTTACTCATTCTGATCGCCGGAGGATTTCATGCGAACTCATACGAAATTAACGCTTTCAGCCTGCATTGGCCTGTTTCTCGGGCTGAGCCAGGCTTGGGCCGGTGCCAAGCCCGATCAGATTCAACGTCTGAGCGAAGACCTGACCCCGATGGGATCAGAACGCGCCGGTAATGCGGATGGCACGATCCCCGAGTGGACGGGCGGCATCACCGAGCCGCCCGCGGGCTACAGTGTCGGGGATCACCACCCGGATCCTTTCCCGAATGACACACCCCTGTTCCGGATCGACGGCAGCAATTACCAGCAATACGCCGACAAGCTCAGCCCGGGCCAGATGGCCACGTTCGCCAAGTACCCGGAAACGTATTTCATGGATGTCTACCCGTCACGGCGCAGCACGTCGTTCCCGGAGCACATCTACGAGATGAGCATCCAGAACGGCAAAACAGCCCGCCTGGGGGAGAATGGCGAGGGCGTGCTGGAAGCGGCGGAGGGTTTTCCTTTCCCCTTCCCGGAAAACGCCTATGAGCTGATGTGGAACCACAAGCTGAAGTACAAGGGCATTGGCGGCGTTCGCTACAACACGCAGATCGCACCCACCGCCGACGGCAAATTTTCCGTGACCGTAATCCGCGAGGAACTGCTGGGGCTTTATTACAAACGTGGCGTGACGGTTGAAGACATCAATAACGTACTGCTGTATTTTTTCCAGGAAGTGGAGTCACCGGCCAGGTTGGCGGGCAACATATTGCTGGTGCACGAGACACTCAATCAGCAGGAACTCCCACGCCAGGCGTGGATTTATAACCCCGGCCAGCGACGCGTGCGCCGGGCGCCCAACGTGGCGTATGACAATCCGGGCACGGCTTCAGATGGCCTGCGCACCAACGACATGACCGACATGTTCAACGGCGCCATGGACCGCTTCGACTGGAGCGTCGCCGGCAAGAAGGAAATGTATGTCCCCTACAATTCCTATGGCGCACACGCCGAGGGCGTCACTTACGATGATTTCGTCAGGCCCGGCCATCTCAATCCCGACCTGATGCGCTACGAGTTGCACCGCGTCTGGGTGGTCGATGCCAACCTGAAGGAAGGCATGCGCCACATCAATGCGCGGCGCACGTTCTACCTCGACGAGGACAGCTACCAGATCGTCCTGATCGACCACTATGATGGCCGCCAGCAGTTGTGGCGGGCTTCCGAGGCGCACAGCATCAATTATTACGACGTGCCCACGTTCTGGTCGACCATCGAGGCCCATTACGACCTCCAGTCCGGTAGGTACGTCGCCCAGGGATTCGACAACACGACGGCTGTCAATACCTTCAACGTGGAAATGCAGGCTGGCCAATTTACGCCACAGGCTCTGCGGACACGCGGTCGTCGTTAATGTCTCAAACGGTAGTCCGGCCGGGGCCGGACTACCTATAAATCCAGTGAGAAAGACTGCCTGAAATGATCCGACCTCATCTGCTTTTCGCCGTGATTTGCTCGTTCCTTGGGCTGTCAGTCACAGCGTTATCAGCGCGGGCGGACTCCCACCTGGATATCGATTATGCCGAACTCCAGCCGCTGGCCACGGAATCCATGCTTCTCGACATCACGCGCGTCGGGGAGCGGCTGGTAGCGGTTGGTGAGCGTGGCCACGTCGTGTTTTCCAACGATGGTCTGAGCTGGGAGCAGGCGGAAGTCGTTCCCACCCGTTCCACCCTGACAAGTGTTGTCAGCGTGGGTGACCGCCTGTGGGCGAGCGGGCACGATGCGGTCATTATTACCAGTGGGGATGGTGGAAACACCTGGTCGCGGCAGCATTTCGAACCGGAACGGCAACAAGCCGTGATGGACATGTATTTTTCCGATGGACAAAATGGTGTCGCCATCGGTTCATATGGCCTGTACCTGGTCACCGCCGACGGCGGCCAGACCTGGCAGGACGCCACCGTTGACGAGGAAAACGATTTTCACTTGAACAGCATGATTCGCTTCCCGGATGGAAGGCGGATGATTGCCGGTGAGGCCGGATACTCCTATCGCAGTTTTGACGATGGTCAGACCTGGGAGCCGATGGAGCTGCCTTATGCCGGATCGATGTGGGGTGCGATCCCCTTTTCCGGCGACTGCGTGATCTTCTTTGGATTGCGCGGTCACGCAATGGAAAGCTGTGATTTCGGGACGACCTGGTTTGAACTCGAAACCGGTACCCAGGCCAGTCATATCCACTTACGACTATGGCAGTTATTCGGTTCGTTATGAAAACTGGCACTACATTCGCTACATCGATGACTCCGAGGAAC
>CAMYKC010000284.1 GCA_947258865.1 uncultured Lysobacterales bacterium | reverse complement strand
AAAAAGCCTTACTGGCCAGCTCATCGGCAGATTTCTGAAGCGAACCGACCAGGTACTCCATCGTAGCCACAACATCGAGCAATGCGTGATGCACCTTGAAATAAATGGCCACGCGCCTTCCGGCAATCCCCTCGACCAGGTAGCACTCCCACAACGGGCGTGAGCGATCGAGCTGGTGCGAATGAATTCGGGACACCATCTGCAGCAATTGCTCCGTGGAACCCGGTTTGGGCAAGGAGGCAAAACGGACATGATCGTCGAGGTCGAAATCCGGATCTTCAATCCAGCCGGGCAGATCGAGACCACCGGCCAGCTTGTAATTAAAGGGCGGGGTCGCCGTCACGGCGTCATCCAGCCCAACCATGAATTCACGCCAGAAATTCTTCCGGTATCCTTTCGGCAGTTTGAACACCCACAGCCCGGCGACATGTGACAGAGTTCGCGCAGATTCAGCCTGCAAGAACGCCCAGTCAACAGTACTCAGCCGCTTTTTCATGCCCTACTTCAACTCCCGCCTCAGGATTTTACCCACCGCGGATTTCGGCAGTTCGTCCAGGAACACGACCTGCTTCGGCACTTTGTAGCCAGCCAGCCTCTCGCGGCAGAAACTGCGAACGTCATCTTCAGTGATGGCGGCATCTGATTTCACCACGAACAGCTTGACAGCTTCACCGGTCGCCTCATTGGGCACACCGACGCAAGCGGATTCGAGCACCCCCGGCATGGCGGCCACTTCTTCCTCGATCTCATTGGGGAAGACGTTGAAACCGGAGACAAGGATCATGTCTTTTTTACGATCGACGATCCTGAAATAACCATCCTCTTCCATCACCGCGATATCGCCGGTTTTGAAGTAACCATCTTCCGTGGTGACTTCGGCTGTGGCCTCGGGTTGTCGCCAGTAACCCTGCATGATTTGCGGCCCTTTGGCACATAGTTCACCAGATTCGCCCTGTGGTACCTCCCTGCCCTCGTCGTCGCGCAAGGAAATATCTGTCGAGGGCAACGGAAAACCGATTCCGGAACGGTACTCTGTTTCCGCCAATTGGTTGACCGTCAGAATCGGAGATGTTTCGGACAAACCGTATCCTTCCTTGATGTATCTGCCGGTCAGGTCTTTCCATTTTTGAGAGACAGCTTGCTGCACCGGAGCGCCGCCGCCCATCGAAATCTTCAGGTTCGAGAAATCGATATCGCTGAAACCCGGAGTGTGGAGCAATCCGACGTATAGCGTGTTAACACCGGTGAAAATCGTCGGGCTGCTGACTGCCCAGGTCTTCACAAACGACTCCATATCCCTTGGATTTGTGACCAGGACATTGGTGCCGCCCAGTTTGAAGAAGGTAAGCGTGTTCACCATCAGCGCGAAAATGTGGTACATCGGGATAGCCGTAATGACCACCTCATTTCCTTTGTCGATGAAGCCCGGATCAACGGCTTCAAACTGGGCGATGTTCGCCAGGAGGTTCCGATGGGTCAGCATGGCGCCTTTGGACAGACCGGTGGTTCCACCCGTGTACTGAAGAAACAGAAGGTCCTCCTGGTCGAGATCCGGCTCGCTGAGGTCCAGACTGGCTCCCTGCGCCAGGGTATCGGTGAACGCAATAGTGCCGGAGAGCCGCGGATCTGCGGGAGGCGAAGGCAATCCTTTGTTCACCAGGTCATCAAGTCCGAAAACGATGATGTTCTTAATCGGAGTCTTGTCGACTACCCGGGCCAGCGTTTCCGTGGATCCTGAAAAAATGATGATCGTATCCACATCCGCGTCCCGCAGTTGATGCTCCAGTTCGCGCGCTGAATACAGCGGGTTGACGTTGACCTGCACGCCCCCCGCCCTGATCACTCCAAACATGCCAACCGCGAAAACCAGCGTGTTCGGCGCCATCATCGCCACACGGTCGCCCTTCTTCACACCGAGTTTTTTCTGCAGATAGGCGGCAAAGTGCCTGGAGAGTTCATCCACCTCGTTATAGCGCAGTTCGGTGCCGAAGTTGCTGTATGCAATGTTTTCAGAAAAGTCGTCAACCGACTTTCTGAATAGCTCGTTAATGGACTGACAATCAGACAGGTCTATTTCATATGGAATGCCTTCTGAATAACTTTGCTGCCAAATTCGATCCGCCATGCAAACATCTCCCATTCATGATTACGGGGGTGAAAATTTTTAAATTATACGCACAAAAAAGCGCCGATGGTTTTGGAACCATCGGCGCTTCTGTTTCAGGCTGATTTTGTCAATCAGGCCACTGCTTCGCCCGACTCCAGTTTCAGACGCTCCGCGTCGACTTCGTGCCTGCGGTACTTCTCGGCCGGAATCAGGAAATGCACCAGTGCCGGCAACAGGATCAGGGCGCCGAACATGTTCATCACGAACATGAAGGTCAGCATCAGGCCCATGTCGCCCTGGAACTTGATCGGG
>CAMYKC010000283.1 GCA_947258865.1 uncultured Lysobacterales bacterium | reverse complement strand
TACAGCAGGAAGGACAACCGGGACGTTTACGAGCAGGCCGCTATTCTGTTTCTTCAGAAATATCTTCTGAATTAGAGCTGGCCTCTTTGATGTGCAAATCCCGTTGCGGAAATGGAATCTGGATGCCCTCGTCCCGTAAACGCTGATCGATTTCCATCAGAATATTATGCCGCGCCAGGCCTCTTTGCTCTGGGTACTTGATCCAGCCGAGCAACTCAAAATCCAGCGAGCTTTCTCCAAACGCACGCATCCGGACCCTTGGCTCGGGATGTTCCAGAATCATCGAATTTGTCCTGGCGACATCCTCCAGCACCTCGACGACTTTCGACGTCTCGGTTCCGTAGGCAACTCCAATTGGAATGCGAATCCGGTGTTCGATCGCCGGTCCGCCGCTTTCATTGGTGATTTTGGCGTTGCCCATAACGGCATTCGGAATGGAAATCTCGACGTCGTCCCGTGTCAATAAGCGTGTCGAACGTATGCCCAGTTCGGTCACCACGCCGCGCTCACCCGTATCCAACACGATGTAGTCGCCGATTTTGTAGGGTGCATCCGCAATAATCGATACACCGGAAATCAGGTTGGCCAGCGTGTCCTTGGCGGCAAAACCGACCGCGATACCGATGACGCCGGCCGATGCCAGCCAGGCCGTGCCATCGATATTCCATAAAGTCATGAACAACCAAATGAATATGCCGAGCAGGAACAGCTTGACACCCATCTCGAAGAGCGGGCGGGTACGCGGTTGGAAAATTTCGAATCTCTCGACCTCGCGCGACATCGCCTGGATCGCGATTGTAGCCGCCTTGAACCAGGCCCTGCCCCAGAGAAACAGTAAAAGTGTGAACAGAGTCCTGACCAGGAATCGATCAACCGGCTCACTGCGGGCGCAATCAGATAGCGGATCAGCCGATCATCAAGGGTGGACTTGGTCCTTTTCGCTGCCTGGTTCAGTACGCTGCGCAGTATCCACTGCAAGGCTTTTCCTACCCCGTAGCCAATGGCAAACATGAGTATGACCAGCAAGAATGGATAATCTGCAAGGTAGTTCCACAGCGGAACGATCGCATCAGGCAGGTAAGGCTCGACGTCGATACTCAGGTCGAACAGTTCTTCGGCCGCAGCGCCACTCCCGGATGTTTCGGCGGGCGGTCCCGTTTCATTTGGCGAGTTCTGCATCATCAACTATTCCCTAGAAATCCACTTCCAGATTGCGGGCCGACACCAGGACGCCATTGGCATCGGCATACAGGTACTGGCCGGGCCGGATTATAGCGCCGGCAAAGGATACCGGCACATTCAGCTGGCCTTCACCTCGTTTTTCAGTCTTTACGGGATGGGCGTTCAGCGCTTTGACACCGAGGTCGATGTTTTCCAGTATTTCGACATCCCTTACGCAACCGTTGATCACGAGCCCCTGCCAGCCGTTTTCGGCGGCTTTTGCCGCCAGCAGGTCACCGAGCAGCGCATGCCTCTGCGAACCGCCGCCGTCCACTATGATCACTCTGCCAAATCCTTCGGAACGAACCGCGTCGCGGACCAGGGAATTGTCCTCGAAACACTTGATGGTGACGATTTCACCACCGAATTTTCGCTTTCCGCCATAATCGGAAAACAGGGGTTCGAGGACTGTGATTTCTTCAATGAAGGCATCGCAAATGTCGGGAACGGAATAAGTCATGGGCGTAGTATGCCAAAAAGAAAACGGGCGGTGGAAAAACCACCGCCCGTTTGATGAAATGACCGATAAGCCCATTGAATCCGAATAGCGGTAACATAAGCGGGTAATCGACTGGCGAGCGGAGAGCGAAAATGTTCAAGGACCAGGTAGTCTGGATTACAGGGGCGTCATCGGGTATCGGCGAGGCCCTGGCACAGCAATTCGCGGCTCGAGGCGCCAGGCTTGTCCTCTCCTCACGGCGTGAAAATGAGCTGAACCGGGTGAAGGAATTCTGTATCTCGCAGGGTCTGACCGCCGAAAATATCCTGGTGCTTCCGCTTGATGTGACCGACCACGATTCAATTCCCGCCGCCGTGGAAAAAGTCAGGGATCATTTTGGGCGCATCGATATGCTGATCAATAACGCGGGCATTTCGCAGCGGTCACTGTGTGCCGATACCGACATGTCCGTCTATCGTCGAATCATGGATGTGGATGTCCTGGGCCAAATTGCGATGACCAAAGCCGTGCTCCCGGTGATGCTGGCGCAGGGCAGCGGCCACATCGCAGTCACCTCATCGGTGGCGGGCAAGATCGGCGCTCCAATGCGCACGGGCTACTGCGCCGCCAAGCATGCCGTGATCGGGTTTTTCGACGCCTTGCGCGCCGAGACGGCTCGTGATGGCATCTTTGTGACCACCATCCTGCCCGGCTTTGTCCAGACCAATATTTCGAACAATGCCCTGATGGGCGACGGCAGCAAATTCGGCACGACCGATAAGGACATCACCAACGGTATGGATGTCACCCGCTGCGCTGAAGTGATCATCGATGGCCTGAGCAAGCGAAAACCCGAACTCCCGGTCGGCGACGGCTTCGAGTACCTGCCGGACTAGCACACAAGCAAATAGCCGATTTACCTCAGGTGGTGTTTGCTACCTCTGCGCCAGCATCCACTTGCGCAGGCGGTTGGAATCGCCAAACGGCGTGAGCTTGCCAAACGAATTCAACAACACGATGGATACCGTTTCACCCTCGATATTGGCCTGCATGACGAGGCAGCGGCCGGCCTCGTTGATTTAGCCGGTTTTGCTCAAGGCGATATCCCAGCTTGCTCCGGCCGTTACTTCGCCGTTTTCCTGTTGTGGATTTTCAATATCTGCGTAGATCTTGGAAAACCCCAGTTGTTCGCGGCCCGAGATGATCGGATCGTGTGAGGAAAGGCACCGAGTAGCGCCGTGTCTTGATCGGCCTGTCCCCGGTGTAACGGCCGCCATCAGGGGTCTGCCGCAATCCCGTTGGTGGAGAATACGATCCTGAAGACTGGCTTGTGCAAATGCGCGCTGGCAAGCCCGTTTCGGAGTTTCTGTCGCGCAAGGTTCACGAACACGTGTCTCCAATTCGCGGTGCACTGAGCGAGTGGCGTCGTGGATGGCAATATCCGTTTCTGGCTGACGCCAAAGACAAGATCACGGCGTATCTGCAGGACTACAACGAGAGTCGACCCCACAGGGCGCTGAATAACCTGACGCACTTGGAGTATGTGGCTCAACTGGAAAATGGAGCCTGAAACCTAACAGCCCGGGTGGTACAAGAATCCAGAGCACCTCACGACTTTTTCCGCTCGGCGTGTATTCGCTGAGGAGAGAGGCCATCAATTCCAAAAAATGTTCCGGAACCCGTCGGAACCGAAACCTGAGGCTAAGCTCAGATCAAGGCGAGAAGGCCCTGATGGAGTCCGCCGCGGGTCATTGCGTGCGGGGTTAGAACGTTGTGTTCCGTCCGAAGCGTGCTCTAGGCACTTCGCCGTAAGCCAATGAATCCAACCCCCAACATTAGCAGGGCCAAAATGGCCAGGCCAACCTCGCCCAGTGTCGGAATGCCTTCGAAAAATACCGTGTTGGTGATGGTGCAGGAGGAACCACCGCCCGCCGGGATGGTTCGCGTGCCGCAGTCGTCTGCAGACTCCACGCCGCTTTGAACAACGTCCTCCACCGCACGGCATTGGGCCGAACGTGTGGAGGTGTCTACGCTCACCTCAAGCGTATCGCCGTCGCCCGAGAGGATTCCGTTGTATTGGTATTCCGTGCCGTTGAAGAAGCCTCCGGTGATCCCGTTATTACAGTAGATGGACACGGCAGCTTCCATTCGTATCTCTTCGAGCACCGCGCCAACGATCATCCACTCCTTGCTCACCGTGAAGGTGGCCGATTCCGCTACATTGTTGATTTCGCAAGTGAACTGGTCGTCCATCACCCCCTCCCAGCTGCATCCGGCGCCGCTGTTGAAGATCGGTGTGTAGCCTTCCGGGCCACCGCTTTCCGTGACTTTGCAGGTCGTATCTGGCCCCTGAATTTGCGTAACGACAAATTTGACGCCGGCACCGCCGCCAGCGATTGTGAAGCTTTGCTGAAGCGGCAGGCCGCTGTTGCAGGTCAATGTCACTTCGACTTCATCGTCACGACCATCACTGAAGGTCTTTGTGACACTGAAGTAGGCTGCATCGGGCGCCGGGGGCGGGGTGAACTCGATGGTCAGCATGGGCCGGATCGCGGAATCCGGATTTTCGCGGTTGATGAACTTTCGGGCTGAACTGAGGACCTCCTCGCTGCCCAGCACGATCCAACCGTGGCTATCGCCCGGTGAGTCCAGCCACGATTGCACGTCGGCGACCATCTCGGGGGTCGATCCAAAAGTAATGGCCCCCGGGGTCTCGCCGACCAGGACACTGGCGCTGGGCGTTGCTACAAAATCCCCACCAGGCGTGGACCACAGGATGTCCGGGAAGAAGCGGGCGGCCCAGGTCGTATCGCCAGGCGTGGCCGGAGCTCCATTGCCGGCGGTGGCAAAAGAAGTTCCCTCACCCCAATCCTGCAGCAGACGATACAGTCTATGGTCGAGAATGCCACTGCCCGGAGAGGCTTCGCTCAGCGTCAGGGTCAGGCTGGCACTGGTCACGGTGGAGCCTGCCGGGATCTGCGCGGCAACCTCGAAAGCCAGCAGGCTGCGGCGTATATTTCCCCGGCTGGTCGTGCTGGTGAACAAGATGCCAAGAGCGTTACTGGCCGCGTCATTCTGCGAGAATATCGTATTGTCCTTGGACGGCGTGAGTGTCGCGGTATCGGCCATCAACGATGTGCTGCCGAGCGACGACATCACTGCAATTACGAACACGGTCCAACGGCACATTCCCGATCTCCTTCTCCCCAACAGACAATCTCTGAGGTGCTTCAAGGGATTTTACCCTTATTCCAAGTATAAAATTACCCCATATTTGGGGTCAGAGTAAAAACTCAGGATTCCGGTT
>CAMYKC010000282.1:2567-4518 GCA_947258865.1 uncultured Lysobacterales bacterium | reverse complement strand
TCATTATCCCTGGGTTGGGCAGGGTTCCCAAGAACGAAAACAGAAAACTGCTCTACTGGCTGGAGACGACGGACGACAATGGACGGCCGGAACTGTTTTTCGGGCCGGTGAAATCCAGGCGTGCCGGCACCGAGTCGCCTACTTCGGCCTATATCAGAGACCTCGAGTCCAGGATAAGCCGCCTGGAAAGCGGCCGCCTGATTTACGTGGCGGCTACGCGGGCCAGGAAAACGCTACACTTGTTTGGTCATGCCGGCAAAAAGAAGGGAGGGGAAATCCTGCCGGACGGTAACAGTCTGCTGGCGCAGCTATGGCCGGCTTTGGGCAGTCACTGGGCAGAGCTGTCTGATGCAGACCTGGAATCCGAGACGGTTGGGGAAGAGCGGGGCAGTTATATCGCGCCCCCCACGCAATTTCGAATTCCCACGGGCTGGATAAGCCCAAATCCACCTGAAAATGCCGCTGGCGCACACCACGCCGAAAGTGAATTCAACCAGGCCATCAAGTTTGAATGGGCCGGAGAAACCGCCAGAGCGGTGGGAACCGTGGTTCATCGATTCCTGCAACATCTGGTCGAAACCGGAGGCATGAAGCCAGAGTCGCTGGCGGCGCTCGAACTGCCCGCCCGTACATTATTGTTGCGCGAAGGCGTTCTCGAAAAGGAGCTTCATCAGGCACTGGACCGGGTCAGGTCGGCATTGAAAAATGCGCTGGAAGATGACCGCGGGCGATGGGTTCTCTCTTCCCGTCACGACGATTCACGCTGCGAGGTCCCCATCACCGCAATTATCGACGGGCAGTTGCGCCACATGATCATTGACCGGACTTTTATCGATGAGGAAGGTACGCGCTGGATCATCGATTACAAAACCGGCACGCACGAAGGCGGTGACATCGGCGGCTTCCTGGACGAGGAACAGGACCGCTATGGTGCCCAAATGGAAGGTTATGCGAAGGCGTTCAGCAAGATCGAAAATCGCGAAATCCGGACTGCCCTTTACTACCCCCTGATCAAGGGCGGATGGCGCGAACTGGACTTTGGCGAGTGACACGACCGATGATAGGGCCAGGTTTTTCGAAGCCAAGAGATTCGGGGCCATAAAATATGGACATTATTTCTGCCGCAACGCTGCTGTTCCTGGTCATGGATCCGCTCGGCAACATACCCATATTTCTCTCCGTGCTGGAAACCGTGCCGCGGGAACGGCGCACGCGGATACTGCTGCGAGAGCTGTTGCTGGCTTTTGTGGTTCTGGTCATTTTCTTGTTTTTCGGCCAGTACCTTCTCGGCTTTCTGCAACTCAGTGAGCATTCCATCCGCATCGCCGGCGGCATCATCATGTTCCTGATTGCCCTGAGAATGGTTTTTCCAGTTGCGCGCTCGGCTCATACGCCGGAAGACGTCCAGGGTGAACCGTTACTGGTGCCCCTGGCTATTCCGCTAGTGGCGGGCCCGTCCGCAATGGCCGTAGTCATGCTGATGGCCACGAATAACCCGGACCGCATGACAGATTGGCTGTTGGCTCTGTTCCTGGCGTGGTTAATGTCATCGCTGATCCTGATGTCTGCCAACGGCTTGAAACGGTTCCTGGGCCGCCGTGGCCTGATAGCGATGGAGCGTTTGATGGGTATGCTGCTCGTTGCCATTGCCGTACAAATGCTGCTGGAAGGGATTTCCGCCTATCTTGCATGACCCGGTTACCTGGTGCTCAGCCATTCTCGGCTCCGTTGAATAATCCTGAATTGTTACAAGCTGTTTCAAGGCGGTGACATTACCGGTTGTACAAGAGAAAATAACGCTTCATTTCGTGGCGAACCGTGGATTACGGTCGCCGCCGTTCAACAAATTGGAGAACATCCATGAGCCGCAGATTTTTAGGCCTTTGCCTAACCACAGTAGTAGTCACCGCGATGGCGGGCTGCGCGAACACGGGCTGGGAAACCAGCAGTG
>CAMYKC010000282.1:0-2503 GCA_947258865.1 uncultured Lysobacterales bacterium | reverse complement strand
CAACGATCAGCAGTCCCGCATCAATACGCTCGAGTCCCAGCTCGCGGCCCGCGACAGCGAGTTGCAGCAGAAGGACAGCGCGATGAAAGCGCAAACAGTGTCGGGCAGCCCGTCTGATATCGGCGGATTGTTTCCGCCGGACGCCGAACCTGGCCACTGTTATGCGCGGATCTTGATCCCGGCTCGTTACAGTGAAACCACGGAGACGGTTGTAACCAAGGAAGCCACCGAGCGGGTCGAGATCATCCCTGCTCGATACGATACGGTGCAGGAACGGGTTCTGGTCAAGGAAGCCTCGACGCGCCTGGAGACCATTCCTGCGCGCTACGAAACCGTGGAAGAACGCGTGATGGTGCGGCCCGAAACAAGCCGGATCGAGGAAATCCCCGCGACCTACAAGACAGAATCTGAGCAAATCCTTGTTTCGCCGGCACGCACCGAATGGAAGCGTGGGCCCGCCTCGAGTTTTGCCAATAACGTGGTCCAGAGCCGAACAACCGATACCGGCGAAGTCATGTGCCTGGTTGAAGTTCCGGCACAGTACAGAACCGTTACCCGAGAAGTGGTGGATCAGCCGGCCCGCACACGCGAAGTGAAGATTCCGGCCGAATACAGGACGGTCAAGAAAACCAAGCTGGTAGAGCCTGCCAAGACCCGGGAAATACCGGTCGCGGCGGAATACGGCACCATCGAGGTCACGAAACTGGTAACGCCGGCACAGGAACGACGCATTGAAATTCCAGCCAAATACGGCGAAGTCACCAAGCGGACGAAGATGTCCGATGACCGTCTGGAATGGCGCGAGGTGCTTTGCGAAGTCAATATGACCGACGCAAACATTCGTACATTGCAAATCGCACTGCGTGACAAAGGCTACGATGTCGGTCCGATCGATGGCGTTCTTGGTGAGAAGACCATGCGCAGCGCCAACCGCTATGCCCAGAGCAACAGCATGCCCCATGGAAACAACTACATTGCCATCGAAGTCGCCAAGAAACTTGGCCTGAGGCTTTGAGGCAACTTGAGCAGGCTGATTGAGCAGCAGAAATCAATATGAACCTGGACTTGATTGAACTCTTGGCCGCTTCTGACAGCGCAACCGACATTATGTCTGATTCCAAGGACGCCGTTGAGGACGCTTCAAAGAAGCTTGAGGACAGAGGCTCGGGATAAAGATCAGGGAGAGGCAAAGAGGAGTGCGGGGCCACGGATGGCCCCATTTTTTTACCTGCTGCGGCCAGCAAGCATGCGACACCCAGTTAATCCGGCAGAATTGCGCGTATAATCGCGAGCAATTTAAAATCATCTGTCTGATAGCTGGAATCACCTCTGAAATACAATTACTCAACCCTGTTGGTCTGTGTCGCTTTGGCCGTCCCGCCGTTGCAGGCCGCGGACGCTTTAACCGCCGAAGACGATATCTTTCCGCTGCCGGAAATCGCGGTGACAGCCAAGAAAATCGAGGCGCCGCCATCAGTCATCGTACGGGAAGCAACGATCGAGGACATGGTCGCCTGGAATGCGCAGACGGCGGCGGACGCGCTGACCTACATGCCGGGCGTTAATATCCTGTATGGCGGGGGCTCCGGCGATGCGCGGGTCTGGATACGGGGTTTCCGGGATCGTGACTTACTCTTGTTGTACGACGGAGTTCCCGTGGCCGCGAGTTTCGAAGGCGGGTTCGATCTCAACGAGATCGCCCTGGAAAACATTTCGACCATCAAGGTCCTCAAGAGCGCACCCTCGGTGATCTACGGCACCAATGGCCTTGGCGGTGTCATTGATGTCGTTCCCCAAACCGGTATGGAAGAGAGTTTTTTCAACGGCCGCCTCGAACTCGGAACGGACGACCGGCGGCTGTTACGCGCCAGCGCTGGCGGAGGTAACGGCAACGTCAGTTTTGCCCTGGCGGGCCAGCATCAGCAAGCCGATGAATATTCGCTTTCGGACGACTATGTACCGCAGCTCAATCAGCCAGCCGGTGAACGCGTCAACAGCGATTACAAACGCAACAGCCTGCTCTTCCAACTGGACGCGCTGGAAACGCCCATCGGTCATGCATCGATGTTCGTGAATCTTTCCGACGTGGAAAAGGGTTTGCCGGTGGAGGCGGGCGTCGATGATCCGGATTATGAACGCCTGACGGACACGAAGCGCCGCACCGTGGGACTGTCCAATCATTTCAATAACGTCCCGCTGTCACTGAAGCTTTACTATAACGGCTTCGACAGCGAGCTGACGATATACACTGACGAAAGCTATACCGAAGTCGATGAAATCGAGGCCTCTGAGGACTATTCCTATGGCGGCAAGCTGTACTCGACGATCGAAACCTCTGCGAACAACTCGCTGATCCTCAGTGGAAGTGTGCAATCTGACGTATTCAAGGCGGAAGGCGTGCTGGATGAGGGGGACCGGGCGGAGTTGACGACTTACACGCTCGCGGTTGAAGACCAGTTTTGGTTGAGCGAGCGCCTGTCGCTGGCCGCCGGTGCGATTTACA
>CAMYKC010000281.1 GCA_947258865.1 uncultured Lysobacterales bacterium | reverse complement strand
ATTGCGCAGCCACCACAGCACCCAGATATTTAGGTAGTCGACTCATCATCAGATCCAAAACGTGTTCCTGCATTCAGGAACACAGTCTGGTTTAAGAAGGGGACTGGCGAACCCCTATAAACGAGGGGAAAACGAGGGGGTGTGCCCCCCCCGTGAGGATCGGACTAGTTGCTACTGCCTCGCGCGAGGAGCGAATTCTCAACCCGTTCGAGATAGCCCTCAGGGAAATACCAGATCTGATAACCGAGCTCG
The DNA here is from genome assembly GCA_947258865.1 of uncultured Lysobacterales bacterium. Lineage (GTDB taxonomy): Bacteria > Pseudomonadota > Gammaproteobacteria > Xanthomonadales > SZUA-36 > CAMYKC01. Next base: position 2,269 of record CAMYKC010000281.1, on the reverse strand, counting down.
GATTCATAAGAATCCAGCCCTCGATCCTGGGGCCGCAGGCCATCCAGCAGATACACCAGGGCATCCGTGCTGACCCAGGGATTTTCATACCAGGCGCCGTGGGAAAACTCGAACCCTTCGATCAGGTTTCGACTGAGATCGATGACCGACATTCGATCAGAATTGATCATTTCTTTCAGGCGCGCACTCTCGGCATCAGTCAGGTCAAGCGATTCCACTCCGGATTGCCTGCCCGGCGCCCCGAGGCGGACCTGGGCATCTGTCATTCTGGCCAGGCCCAGCACCGGATCACCTGGATTTGCTGTCACCGTGAGGGCGTCTACCAGCGGGTAAAAGGCAGGGAGTGCGGCGATGAACGGCTTCAGCGGCTGATCAGACGACGCCAGGTAGATCTGACCCAATCGCAGGTCGGACGGATCCTGATGGCGGGAGCCGAGCAGGCCAAGCGCTCCCCCGACCACTCTGCCCCCGGCGCTGAAACCGATGACGTTGATCTTCTCAGCCGTACTGTGTTCAGCCAGCAGCTCGAGCAGATGCGCAAAGTCCGCAGCGGACGCGTTGGCGTGGGACTTGTCCAGTCGATAACCGCTGATTCGTCCGGGAGAGGGCCAGGAGAAGGTCAACATCACCTCGTTGTCGCCGGTGAAGTACTGATACTGGGCACCCTGGGAGACGGACCAGTTGTACTTGTTGTTTGCCCCGTGCGCATAGACCGTCAATTTCCTGGTGAGACTGGCATCAACAGCCCGATTGAGCTCGGTAAAAAAGGTCTTCAGGTCAGGGGTCAGCTCAAGGCTGCGGGGCGCATCGCCGCTCTCATCACCGGCGGGCTTCGCTTCGGAAGCCATTACCGGCGCTGCTGTGACCGTCCACTCCAGTTTCTCGCTCCGTTCTTCTGTGGTGGAGGCACCGAGCAGCTTGTTGATATCGAAATCGGGTGGACCGATCCGGACCGTCGCGGAACCGAAATGGAGCGCCTCATCCGGCTTGCTGGTGAAGTAACTCTTACTGGTCGCGCCAGCGCGGCTCCGGTTGGTCACATAGTAGGTGGTGATTTCATTGGTGGTCAGCGGGGTGGGGTTTGCCGCGAACACATCGAAACGGGGATCCTTAAGCACTTCTGGCGTGGGCATCAGCGCCAGTTGCGATTGGCATGCCGCCAGAATCGATGCCATGGAGACAATACCAACCGCCCGCAGCCATCGGTGGGTAAACCGGGAAAAGCCTGATACCCGTGCCGTTCGTTCTTCGTTCACCTCTGGTTTCTCCCACAACATTCATCAGAATTCATCAGAAAGCCAACCGCCACCCGGCATCGTCAGCTGCTTATCTTATTCTTAAGTAGTCTTTTTGAAAGCGCGTCCCTCGTGACGAGGGGGAAACAAGGGGGCTGCTACCGGTCTGACACCAGTCCCAGCTCAATTGCCCTCCGCACCGCGTGCCGGCGATTGCCCACGTCCAGCTTCTGGTAGATGTGCTTCAGGTGATCATTGACCGTATGGGTGGAAATCACCAGCCGGCCGGCAATCTCCTTGTTCTGCAATCGCTCGGCCAGCAGCCCGAGTATGTCGAGCTCACGGTTGGTGAGCCCATCCGGCCTCGCATGCGCAGTCTCTGAGGTCGCGGCGAGTTTCGGGCCGGTTGGGCGAGTTCCGCCAGATGGCGTTTCAGCATCGAAGAAGTCCCGGACCCGCAAACCCAGTTCGTCTTCCGGCGGGAGCTGCAGTTGCTCGATCAACTCCGCCATCACAGGACCAGGGTCAACAAAGGGCAGCAGCCAGCCACCAGCTCTAGCATCATTGACCGTTCCGCCGAGTGCGGCAAGCGCATCGGTTCTGTTGCCCTGCTTCTCCGCCAGCAGCGCGCCCAGCACTCGAAGCTGTATGCCAAGATACTCATTGTTCAGGCCTCGTGCGTGCTCAAGCAGCGTCTTGTGCAGTGCTTCCGCATTCCGTAAATACCTCTTACGGCCACTGGCAATGAAGACCCGGAGCTGATTCATCGCCGGTACGCAGATCCAGAGGAAAGTGGTGGAGGGTTTGATCAGGGCGTTGTGAGAATTCGACCAGGCGAGCGCCGGATTCACGTCACCCTCCAGCAGGGACAGCCAGGCAGTGCAGGCATCCGCAGCATGCTGATGGTCGACCACGTCTGTGTCGCTGGCATAGGTGTGCAGCATCTCCAACGCATTTTTCACCTGATCGGGCTTATTCAGCAACTGGCTGGTCAGGGCGAGACCTGACAGCGCATCCATGGCGGCTTTTCGATT
>CAMYKC010000280.1 GCA_947258865.1 uncultured Lysobacterales bacterium | reverse complement strand
CTCGCGGCGGTCGTAGATGTCTGCATGATGGCACAGAATGTCCTGCTGGCGGCCGAGTCACAGGGGCTCGCCGGTGTCTTTATTGGCGGTATCCGTAACGATCCCCAGGTGGTTGTTGACCAACTGTCGCTGCCGGAACTGGTGCTCCCAGTGTTCGGTATGTGCCTTGGTTGGCCCAACGAATCGCACGAGGTCAAGCCGCGTATGCCGGTCGGATTCGTCCTTCATCAAGACAACTACCAGGAAGTTTCGCCGGAACGCGTGGCCCTCTATGACGAAAAAATGGCAGGCTATTACGCCAGCCGGGGTACCAATATCAAGCTCAGCGACTGGAGCAATGCGGTAGCGGCCGCCGTGCAGGGAAAAAAGCGCCAACACATGCTCGATTTCCTGCACTCGCGCGGATATTTCAGGCGCTGAGTCTTTTCAGCTGGTCGATCCGCGAGCAGCCCAGCGACTGTCAGGGGGTCCGTGGCGGTACATTGGGGAATTCACCCAGGTACTCCGAGTTCCAGATGCGTCCACTTTCTTCTCTTTCCTGTGGTGTGGTGAATCGGTAGCGATAAGACTGGACGCGCAGGTAGCGCGGGCCTTCCTCCGGAAAAGGGTTGTGCGCAAGTAGCGCGGTCACACTGGGTGAGTTTTGGTGCAGACGCCACAGAAAATTTTCGAACCAGTACAGCATGAATGGATTGCGTGGTGGGACGAACCAGATCATCCAGTCAAGCCGGGGATGCAGTGGCACGATGAATGCCGGCCGGTCGTCCGGGCTGTTGGGTTTGTAGCGAAAGCCGTACGGCCGCCACTTGCGGCCATCCGTACTGCCTTCGATGATCAGTTCATGGCGTTCGGTCTGCATGTTCGGGAATACGTGGTAGACGTTGCCCAGTCCCCAGGCTCGCACCCAGTTCACTGGGGCGTGCCAGGTGGTCTGCTCACGCCGGTCGGCCACGAATTCGTAGATGGCATAGCAGCTCGTGGCCAGAAGCACGGCGGCCAATGGGGGTAGCAACAGCCGGGCCACCCGGCTTCCACGGGGCTGGCCGGGCTGCTGGTAGAACCATTTCGGGACCATCCACTGGATCGCGCGATCGTCGAGCAGGAACAGACACAGGGCGATGGTCAGCAGGTTTATCCAGTTGTGATTGCTGGTCAGAATGATCAGGACCTGGATCGTGATCGTTGCAAATGCTGCAAAAAGCCGGAAAGGGCGCGGCAGAAAGATGAAAAAGGGCACGAGCAGTTCAACGAACAGCGTGAACCCGGTAGCTGCCCGTAATATCCATTCGGGGAGCTGATGGAAATACCAGGAGCCCATGTGTGGCAGGGGCTGGGTCTCAAAGTAGTACTTGAGTGTGGTCAGGCTGCTCCAGGATGGGTCTTCGCTCAGGATCTTGGACAGACCCGAAAGAAAGCGCAGACGAAACAGCAGCCAGTGAAACAGAAAAACCAGCAGGCGGCTGGGACCGGCCGTGAGGAAGATCGACAGAAAGCCAGCCTCGAGCAGCAGGGTGTCCCACTGAAAATTGAAGAACAGTTGACCCACCCGGACCAATGACAGGTAGAGGACGAACAGCGCGATGGTGGAGAGCAGGGGACGCCATCCGATCAGCAGGGTGATCGAGAAAATGCAGCCGGCATAACAGGCGAGCAGCAGGCTGGTGTCACTGTGGTCGATCCAGAACAGGGTCGGGAAGCGAATCCAGCCGATCTGCCCCAGCTGTTGCTCCAGTCGGGCCAGTTGTTCGCCGGCTGGAAGGATTCCGTTTTCGCCGACCAGCCCGGTGATCTCGAGCGCGGAGGAAACGAAGGCGGCCAGGTAGATCAGGGCCAGTAAGCGAAGGAACAGCTTCCCGCTCAGTCGGTAGCGGTCATCGCAATCCAGTAGAAATGGCAGCCAGGACGAGGGTCTGAGTGGTTGCACGCGCGGCTACCAAGAAACGGTTTCTACGGCGATTTTAGAGCACTAACAGCGGCGCAAAAAAGTTCGTCGGGGGTTTTATCGCCGCCACCTCCGCGAGCCGCAAGATGCTGCACGCCAGGAAGCATGCATGGGCTCGTTCTGGGAAATAAAAGAATTTTCTGCGCTAGACTTTGGATTTAGCGGTGCCTGCCGCTGATATCAGAGAGATGCGGGGCCGGCCTGCGAGATCTTGGGAATGTCTCTGAATGTCAACAGCTTGGGAGCAGATTACAGCGAATGCCCGCCTGGTTTCCCTACCGGAGGTGTATCTGCGCCTGAAATCCGTGCTGGATGATCCGAATTCCAACCTGGCCGACGTTGCCGATGTGGTCGGGAATGATCCGGCAATGACCGCGAAGCTGCTGAGAATCGTGAACAGCGCCTACTTTGGTCTGGGTACCGAGATCGACACGGTAAGCCGGGCCGTGGGTCTGCTGGGTACGCAGGAGGTGCATGATCTGGTGTTGGCCGCCTCGGTCGCACAAAGTTTCGAAGGCATGTCCAACGAGATCATGGACATGCAAAAGTTCTGGGAAAGATCGGTCAGGTGCGCGATTACCGCAAGTGAGTTGGCAATCCTCTGCAACGTTTTGGACGGCGAACGCCTGTTTGTTGCCGGATTGTTGAGGGACA
>CAMYKC010000279.1 GCA_947258865.1 uncultured Lysobacterales bacterium | reverse complement strand
CAACCTGAGTTTTTCCTGATCACCCAGTTGTTGATAGTAACTGCCCAGGGCGGACACGATTTCCCTGTTACCCGGCAGCCTCTCCAGCGCGGACTCCAGTTCGGTGACCGCCTCCTCTTTACGACCCGTTTCCCAGAGCGCAACTGCGTAAACGTAGCAGTAGCGGTAGTCCTGTGGCTCTGCCAGTGCGGCCTTCCGCAGGCTTGGAACGGCCTCCTCCAGTCTACCCTGCCTGACTCGCAATAGGCCCATGGCGTGGTGCGGGGGCGCCGCAGCCGGCGCCAGGCTGATCGCTTTCTGCAAGAGCGGTTCTGCCTGCGCGTCCATGCCGTTGGCCCGGTACAGATCGGCCAGGTTTAGCATCGCCGGTATAAAAAAGGGCGACAACTTCAAAGCCGTCCGGTAAGCCTTTTCGGCAGCGATAGGGTCGCCGGCGGCAAGGTGAAACATTCCAATATTCAATTGCTCCTCGGGCATATCGGCATTGAGTTGCATCGTCTCCAGATATTCCCGCCACAGGCTATTGAGCTCCCGGGCCGATTCAGCGGGCAGTTGATCGGCGGGAAACCCCAGAAGTTGGCGGGCGACGGCCATGCGGACTGACTTGCTGCCATCCGTGATCAGGTCCCTCAACAGCGCGTATCGCTGCGCCTCCGGAAGCCAGTCCATTGACCTTACGGCCGACGCACGCAACAGGGAATCGTCCGAAGAGAGAAGTTGTTTAAGCGTGAAGAGTGTTTCCTGCGACGGGTAGTTCGACGTCGCCAGTGCAGCGCTCGCCCGGACAATGACCGGACTGGATTCCCGGCTGGCCAGTTCCAGCAGGCCGGGAAGGGCGGATGGCTGCCCGTTCCAGGCTGCCGCCAGCGTTTTTGCCCGTGTGGTGCGATCTTCACCGGATACGCCCCAGGAATCGAGCGCCTCCAGCGCCCATTGAGCTTCCTTGTCCCGGTGGCACTGGTTACAGCTGTTTGGTACACCCAGCTCGATCGTCAGGCGCGGTTGCGGTACCCGGAAACTATGGTCCCGGCGGTCGTCAACCACCATGTAGGTCCTGGCGGGCATGTGGCAGTTGATGCAGGCAGCCCCCTCACTGTTTTCCTCGTGTCGGTGATGTTTCGCCTGATCATAAACCGTGCTGACATGGCACTGTGTGCAAATGGGGTTGCCCTCAAAAACCAATGCGTTACTGTGGGCATCGTGGCAATTGCTGCACACGACTCCGGCCTGGTGCATTTTACTTTGCAGGAATGAACCGTAAACGTAGACTTCATCCCTGATCTGCCCATCAGGAAAATACAGACCTTGCTCGATCAGTGCGAGCCGATACTGGTCATTGAATGTCTGCCCCGCGTGGTATTCGGCAAGTTCACTTCGCCGGGCATGGCAAGCGCCGCAGGTATCAAGCTGTGTCGTCGGCCGCATGCCGTCGAGGCGCGAGAAAATCTTCTCCGATCCGCCCGCTACCGGTCCGAAGGCGCCGCGGTCGTTCAGGGAAAATTCAAATCCCCTGTCTTCTGCCAGTTGATCACCCCGGGCCCATTCGAGGTGCCGCGAAGCCGCGCCGTGGCAGGCTTCGCAGGCGACATTTATTTCTTTCCAGGTCGTGCGGTAGCTGTTACTCGCGCTGGAGTAATTTTTCTCCAGGCCGGTTGAATGGCACACCGCGCAGCGGGCGTTCCAATTCTGAAAAGAGCCTGTCCAGTGAACGATATCCTGGTGAGTAACGGGGTCATCAGGATATAGATGAATCCAGCGCTGTCCCCCTTCATCTTTGCGGCGGCTGTCCCAGACAATGTTCAGCGCCTGGTACCGCCCGCCGGGAAATGGCACCAGGTACTGCTGCAGTGGATAGAATCCAAAGTTGAATTCAATCTCGAATTCCTGCAGTTCCCCATTTTCATTGTCGGTTTCAACAAGAAATTTGCCGTCCTTGCGGTAAAAGCGGCTGCTGATGTTTGCGTACTTGAACGTCTGGCCGGAAAAGTCGCCCAGCACGGTCTCCTCGGTCGCGGGCAGCATGGCCTGGTAATGATGCGAGCTTTTCCATGATGTGTAAGCCTTCTCGTGGCAGGTCTGACAGGCTTCGCTCCCTGCGTAGGAAATTTCCGCCGCTACTGTGGACGCTGGGACCAGCGCGGTAAGAATCAGGTTGATCAGCAAGCGCAGTAATTGACTCATGGATTTTCCCGGTTAGAACGGCAAGGCCGTAATCGCGTCGCACAGCGTCTCGGTCTCTTCCTCCAGTGTGCAATAAGAAAAAACGAAGCGGGCCAGGTCATCCCTCCCTGGCCAGTACAAAAACTGGACGCCTGCATCACTCAACTTTTGAAGCCCGTCGGCATGCCACCTCACGAATACTTCATTTGCATCGACCGTGTACTCGAGACCAGCCTTCGGGTGGCTGGTCACCGTTTTGGCGAACCGGGCCGCCTGGGCATTGGCATGAGTCGCCATGGTCAGCCAGAGGCCGTTGTCGATGTATGCCAGCAACTGGGCGGAAATGTATCGCATCTTGCACAACAGGTGCCCAGACCGCTTTCGAAGGCGCTCTGCATTTTCCCTGAGTTCAGGTCTGCCGAAAATCAGCAATGCCTCG
>CAMYKC010000278.1 GCA_947258865.1 uncultured Lysobacterales bacterium | reverse complement strand
GTCGGAGGACTGCTGTTTTCCACCTTCGTCAGCCTGGTGCTGTTGCCGACGATCTACACCTGGCTGGACATCATCCGGCACTGGCCGCGGCAATTGTTCCGGTTCCTGGGCAAGAGGTTGATCAGGCCTGCCATCCATGGTCTCGCCTGGCCGGTACGCAAGCTGCGGAGAGCCTGACCCCTTTTGTCACTGCGACCTTGCTTGCGATCCGGGGCGTTACCTGGTTCCCTCTAATCATCAGGACCGATGTTTAACCGTCTTCTGGCGCTACTGCGGTTCCTGGTTACCCATATCCATGCGCACTTTCCATGAGCCGTCTTCCTGCAGGGTCCAGATATTGACATACTTACCTTTGGATACCTGCCGGTCTTGCACCAGTAGCTGGTAGGTGCCCCAGGTCCACCCCATATCGCCCGCAGCGGCAACCTCGGAAAATTTTGGTTGCCAGTGGAGCTTGAAAACCGGCTCATCTCCAAAACTGGCAATCGCCGCGTCAATGCCTTCGAGCGGGTCGCCCGCGCGGGGGATCATGATGGCGTTGGGGGCAAGGAAAGCAGCGAAAGCCTGTTTCGGGTCGGTTTGCATGGAAAGCATGGCAAAGTCCACGTCTGCCTGCAACAGTTCGGCAGCCAGTGTTTCCGTGTCTGGGAGCTGAACTTCTGCATTGCAGGCGATAAGTGAAACCAGGCAGAGCATTAATGATGTTGTTAGTTTGAGCATAATTCCATGGAAGCAGTATAGTTTCAGTTTAGCGATTCGAGGACCAGCAACTTGAAGCTTTGCATGGTGACCACGTTCTATCCACCCTATCATTTTGGCGGCGATGCAGTTTATGTTTACCAGCTAAGCAATGAGCTGGCAAGCATGGGTCACCAGGTCGACGTTATCCATTGCCGGGATTCATTTGAGCTTGCAGGACAGGAACCAAAACCACTGGAACCCGATCACCCCAACGTTACGGTCCATACCTTGCACAGTCCGTGGAAATGGCTGTCCCCGCTCGCCACGCAGCAAACAGGGCGCATGGGTTTCAAAAAACAGGCTATCGAGCGAATCATCCATCAGGGTGATTTCGACGTGATTCACTATCACAACATCAGCCTGGTGGGCGGGCTGGAAGTGCTCGCTGCCGGCCAGGCGGTCAAGCTCTATTCACTTCATGACTACTGGTTGATATGCCCCACCCATGTCCTGTTCAGGAACCGGAAAGAAGCGTGCAGGGAGCCGACATGTTTTCGTTGCCAATTGGCGCATAAAAGACCGCCCCAGTTGTGGCGTAGTCAATCGTCCGCCAGGGAGGCCACAAAACATATTGATCTTTTTCTGTCCGGCAGCCGTTTCTGCCTGGAGATGCACAAGGAGAGGGGTATGGAGCTTCGGGGCAAAGTCCTGCCACTTTTCTGCAGAATCCCCGGTAATGAAACCAGTGAAACCGGCGGCCATCGAAGCGCCCCGCCAATTTCGCCTTATTTCCTGTTTGTCGGGAGGCTCGAGGAGCTCAAGGGTTTGCAGGATGTGCTGCCGTATTTTCAGGCCGGCTCGAAGTATGAATTGTTGGTCGCGGGCAGCGGACATTTCGAACAGCAACTGAAGAAACTTGCCCGAAAGAGTCCGAACATCCGATTCCTCGGGCACCAGGGCAGGGCGGACCTGGCATCGCTCTACGCAGGAGCTGTTGCAACCATCATTCCTTCGCTCACCTACGAGATTTCTCCGGTCGTCGTGGCCGAGTCCTGGTCAATGAAAACTCCCGTTGTCGCGCGGGGCATAGGCGCCCTGAAAGAGATTGTCGAGACCGCGGGTGGCGGCCTGTGCTTTTCTTCGCCCGAAGAATTACAGCAGCAACTCGATCATATCGGGCAGGACAGAGACCTGAGGGACCGGCTGGGAATGGCCGGCCATGAAACATACCAAAGGGACTGGACGCCCGAAAGCCACATCAACCGATACCTGACCATCATTGAAAAGATCCGCGAGGGCAGAAATGCCGGATAACACCCTCAGCATCCTGACCTACCACGCCATCGATGACCGCGATTCTGTTATTTCAGTGGAACCCGGGTTGTTTCGCCGGCAGATGGACATGCTGGCGGAGATGGGCATCAAGGGGATCAGCCTGGCGCAGGCATTTCAGAATTTCAGTGAAAACGGCTGTTTCCCGGACCATACCGTTGTACTGACCTTCGACGATGGCTATCTCAGCGTTTTTGAGGAAGCCTTACCAGCGATGAACGCGGTCGGATTCGCCGGGACGGCATTCATTCCCACGGATTTTATCGGGCTGAACGGTGCGCAGGCGAAACAGCGCAACGAGGATTTGGACCGTGATCTCATGAACTGGCGCCAAATCGAAGAACTGGCGAAATCAGGATTCGAGGTAGGCGCACATTCGATGAGCCATCCTGACCTCCGGCGCATACCGGCAGAACAAATGGAAAAGGAACTCAGCACGGCAAAAAGCCGCCTGGAGGCGCATCTGCAGCACCCTGTACGCTCTTTTGCCTATCCTTATGGGTTGTATGATGCGCGAGTCAAAAACGCGGTCTCCGGGCATTACAGTTACGCCTGCACCACCCGTTTGGGCCGCAATCAGCCGGCCCAGGAT
>CAMYKC010000277.1 GCA_947258865.1 uncultured Lysobacterales bacterium | reverse complement strand
GAATACCGCAGACGATGGCGAAAACGTGGCCTCAGTCATGGAATTCTGGTCCTCCGCGTCCCGAAGCTACAGGAATGATGGCTTCGCGCTGCCTGACGAAGCGAATTTCACGGTCCCCATTCTCCCGGCGGAAACAGTCGCCGATTTGAATGACCAGCTTCCCCACGTTGCTCCGGAACGACTCGGGCGAGAGATCCACCGGATGGTGGCAACCCTGGAACTCTACACCTTCATTCTCCATGGCGAAGCCCGTGTCGGCGTGCTTCATCATGGGCCCTACCCCATAAATGGCGGACATGAGGAAGGCGGGGATACACTCGTGGTCAAGGAATTGGTTGGCTTGCGAGAGGATTTCTACCCCTGGGCGCAGCTGCGGGCCCGCTTGCCCTATGACAACATCGCCTGCGTGATGCGCTTTCGCGATGTGCGTTCAAAAATAGTACTGTTCGGTACGCTGACCACAGAGCCACGCGATTATGCGGCATCGATCGTCTCCGAAGCACTTTTCGTGGTCGAAAACGGCGCCTACCACCCTCTGCCCAGCAAAGAAATCCCGAAGCTGACCCAACTCGCCGCGGATGCACAGCTGGAACTCTACCGCAGGGTGATCGACTGGGACGACCGCTACCGGATCGAGTACGGCGCCGACCTGTACGGTTACCTGCTCAAGAGTTTCGCGGACCTGCTTGGGTTCGGTGACGCCTTCGGTCACAGGATCCGGGCCTGCTTCGGCAAATCCGTCGAACGGCACCTGGATGATCTGCACAGCGGCAGGGAAAGCCCCGCCGTGCTGCAACACATTGCGACAACGGACGGGCCTGTGTTCGCCCCGTTGAGCAATAAAGAGGCAAACAGCTCATGAACAGCCTGTCAATGGAAGAACTGAACCGTTGCATCAGGCAATTCGGAGACGGCCAGAAGGCGTTTATGCGCGGCGAGAACCGGGCACTGCTGCGTTCGGTGCTGTTCGATGTGCCGCGGCGATCATCCATCGGCTGGTACTGTTATTACGACAAGGCACCCGGCTTGCTGCGCAGCCTGGTGGAGCAGATCTCACCGGAGGAGATCGGCCGGCGCATGAGGAGGCTTTGTTCCCGGCCCTACTATTTGCAGCTTTCCATATTGATGTGCAGCTACTTCGGCGCCCGCCAGCAATTATTGCTGGACAGCGGCCTCAACCCGGGTCAACCCTTCCCCGCTGAAAAGCTCGACGACGCACGCATCGTGGTCGATTTCTGGCAACGCGCCTGCCGGGCATACCGCTCCGACAGCCGACAGCTGCCCGACCAGGTTGGCGGCACCCAGCAGATATTGCCCCAGGATGACATTGAAAGCCTGGATGCCCTGCTGACCCGGGTCGATCCCGGCATCCATCAGCGGCTGCGCCGCCTGGCGGCTACGCTGGAATTGTACGTTTTCATCCTTCACGGGGAGCAACGGGATGGGCTCTTTGCACACGGCCCATATGACGTCGAAGAGGGGCGTCAGCTCGTGGTGCAGGAATTCACCGACCTGCAGAATGATTACCTGCCGTGGGCCGAAACGGAGGCGAGAAATCCCTATCCGCAGCTGGCGCTGGTGCGGCGGACCAGGGGTCTTGGCCCACACTTTGACCTTTTCGGCGGCGTTTTGTTTGACACCCAGGACCTCACCCCCTGCGTGGAAGCAGAGGGCCTGTTCACGCGAGCCGACGACGGCTCGATCGTTCCGGTGTCTCTGGATGAGGTGGAGCGGATCGAGTCATGTGCCGCCGCCGCCCAGAACGAACTGTTTCTGAAGGCGGCCGAATGGTCGCCGCGCTACAAGGCTGAATACGGCGTTCACCTGTTTGCGAATCATCTCTACCCCTTCTTTGAACTGGCGGGCTCCGGCCGGGAATGGAGAGAGCGAATTCGCGCAGAATTCGAAGCGTCGGCAGCTACTGTGCTGGATGACTTGCTAGCCGGGGAGGAAGCGCCTTCCATCTGGAAATTCATGGCGACGACGACAGGCGAATATTTCTGGCCGATCGTCGATTCGGGCTGAGGCAACTCTGCGACTAGCTTTTCTGCAATCTATGGGAGGAAATCAGGCAATGGTGAAAATTGGGCAGGGAAATGTGACTTCAGGCGGTGATTGCCAGGGTCTGTTGCGGGTCGTGGAAAGCGTCGAGGATGTGCTCCGGCTGATGAAACAAGACATTTCCGAAGTCATCCTGCTGACGCCCACCGCCTCGGCCACCATCATGACGCCGCTGTTCCCGCGGATAAAGGGCGTGGTCTGCACAACCGGCGGTGCGACATCACACGTCGCCATCGTCGCTCGTGAGTTTGATCTCTCCTGCATCATGGGTGTTCAATTCGACCCCCAATTCGATCATGAAGGCGAACTCGATGAGCGTGTCATCAGCATGAATTCGGAGGGCGAGATCTTCGCGGAGCCCTGATGAAGACCAGAGCCACACAGATTATGCTGAACCTCAGCGTTCCGGACCAGGCGGCACGCTACGCCGACCTGCCCTGCGATGGCGTGGGGCTGATGCGGGCCGAATTCCTGGCCCTGACCCTGGGCGTGCATCCACGTAAGCTGATCGCTGACGGTGGCGCCGAAAACTTTATCGGATTTTTTGCAGATGGCCTGTCCAGGGTGGCGCAGGCATTTTTTCCGCGCCCGGTGATTTACCGCACGCTCGACCTG
>CAMYKC010000276.1 GCA_947258865.1 uncultured Lysobacterales bacterium | reverse complement strand
CTATGGCTTCGGCTCCTGGCTCGGCCGTAGCGGCGAACAGGTGGGGATCAGCGCGGCGGACGTGGAGCACGGTGTCTGGCCGGCGGAGTTGCAGGACATCGCGTGCTACACCCGTGCCGGCAAGGGTGATCTGGGCGCAGGCAACATCGATGACCCGCACGCAGAGCACAAGCGGACGGATTTCTTCACCCTGCGCGACTTTGCCCTCGACAATCCCGGCGTCCTTAACCACTTGGTCGACTGTTACAAGTACTGGATAGCGCTGACCGATTGTGACGGCTTTCGGATCGACACGCTAAAGCACGTGTCGTTCGAGGAAGGTCGCAACTTCTGTGGCGCGATCAAGGAGTTCGCGGCCAACCTGGGGAAGGCGGATTTCTTCTTGGTCGGCGAGGTGGCCGGCGGCGACTTCGCGCAGGATCGCTATCTAGACGTGCTCGGGCACAACCTGAATGCCGCGCTCGACATCGGCGAAATGCGGCCCACGCTGCAGAACGTCGCTAAAGGCTTGGCGCAAGCGGAGGCGTATTTTGGCGGTTTTGATCCGGGTGACGTGGAGATGGGTTCGCACCGCAATCTCGGCCAGCGGCACGTTTCGATCCTGGACGATCACGACCATGTCTACGGCGCCAAAATTCGCTTCTCCAGCGAGGCAGCTACGGAGCAGCAGGTCGTGGCGGGTGTTGCGTTGCAGTTTTTCACGTTAGGCATTCCCTGCATCTATTACGGGACAGAGCAATCGCTGGCCGGGCCCGAAGCGTCCGAACGGGCGTTCCTGCCGGGTTGGAAAGGCGGCGATCATGCGGATCGATACCTGCGGGAGGCGATGTTTGGCCCTCGTCATCCCCGGCTTGCGGGCTTGGAAGGCGTTCCACCCGATGGCGGTCTCGATCCCGAGCTGCCGGGTTTCGGACCATTTGGGACGACGGGCGCTCATTGTTTCGATCCAGACTTTGCTACTTATCGGCGGATCGCTGCACTGGCGGCTGTTCGCAAGGAGTTTCCAGTGCTGCGGCAGGGCCGGCAGTATGTGAGGCCTATTTCGATTTTCAACGGGACGCTGGCGGTCCGCGGGCCGGGCGAGATCCTCGCTTGGTCGCGGATACTGAGCGACGAAGAAGCACTGTGTGTGGTCAATGCCCACGGGACGCAGGAGCGGGGCGGCGATGTGCTGGTCGATGCGGCTTTGAACCCGCAGGGCGGCGAAATGACCGTCATCGCCAACACTGCGGAGACGGCAGAGCAATCGGCCGGTGGCGTCGAGCAGCCGATTGGTTCGCGACTGCCGGTGAGGCGACTGCCGGACGGATCGGCCTTTGTGGAAATCCGCAATCTGCCGCCCTCGGAGGTTCTGGTGCTAGTCAATCACCCATAGACTCAAGACGGCATCCTCCTCGTTCGCGATCGAGCCGATCACCTGAAGGTTGCGATCGCATATCAAAGGTCCCTAGTATAGATTGCCACTGGCGGCAATGACGTCGGTTGTGCAACCCCAGCCCCAAGCGGGAGAATAATATGGGGCTGAACCCTGATGCTGCAAAAGTCGAGGATGCTGTAGGTAACAACAGTTAGATTTTATTTTCCACAGATCAAGAACAGAATTGTTTTTTGGGGACATCCATAAATTTATAAATAATTCCCAAAAACAACCAAAAACAACCAAAAATGATTTCAATAATACTTCTTCGTTCAAATTATGCACTTTCAACCTATTAAATTGATTGAGCTGATTATGACAAGGAGAGTCCCAAGAGCGCGCTTGGAAATAATGAAATACGGTGAAGCTTTACGGGGGTTGATCCAGTTTCTCGCGTTGTGATGCCGTTTAAAGCCGAATATCATAACGTGAAAAGGTGACTGGTGAGTCCAGTTTTTCACGCAACGTCACCGCCGAAGCCAGATGGATAGCGTCAAATCCACGTAAACCGTGTTTTTCGGCCAAGTTTCCGGCTATTCTCTTGGCTTGTCGGACCAAGCTATATATCTGTATTTTATTAAGAAACTTTCCAATTATAGTCGATTTTCAGTCTTAGGGAACACTTTTCAGGTGCAAAAACATGGCTGTAAGAGCTTTGGTATTCCCTAGTTAATACCTAAATTTTGCACGCAAATAACCCTTTCCAATTAGCCCAGGATGGTGAAATAGTTGGTGCCTGATTCGGACTACAGCTCTAAAAGCGCCTGCTCCACTACTTCAGTTAAGGCGGGATGGATATAGATCACCTGTGCCATCTCATCGACGGTTTGGCCGTACTTCATCCCCTGCACCAAAGGCTGAATCAGCAAGGAGGCCTGCGGCCCGATAATATGCGCCCCAAGTAATTGGCGGGTGGTGGGATTGGCTACCAATTTAACAAAGCTATCGTTATCTTCACTGGCCCACCCGTAGGCCGTATCCGCATACTTGCGCGTCGCCGTAACGTGATTCACGCCATGCTGCTGAGCTGTGCGTTCTGTCAGGCCAACACTGGCGACCTGAGGGTGGCCAAAAATTGCATGTGGCCCGCCGTCGTAGACCATCGGGGTTTTGGCTCCGCCCACGAGCTGCTTTGAAATGAGACGGGCTTCGGCATTGGCAATATGCTTAAGTTGGTAAGGCGAGGCGAGATCGCCAAAGGCATAGATGCCGGGCACTGACGTTTCCATATACGCATTGACTCTGACCCGACCGCGATCATCCACTTCCAGGCCG
>CAMYKC010000275.1 GCA_947258865.1 uncultured Lysobacterales bacterium | reverse complement strand
TCCACAAGCTCGACCCGACGGCCGGGGAGCCGCCGGTGATAGGGAGCCGATGACATGGATCGGATCAAGACCAGCCTTTCCGAACTCTTTGACGAAGTGTTTTCGCAAGAACTCACCGCCAACGGCGGTTACGAGCTCACGGGTGAAGCTGGCGATAACGTCATGCGGATCACGCCACATATCGTTGACCTGGATGTGTATGCACCGGACACCAGGACCGCTGGAAGGACCCAGTCCTACACCGAATCAGCGGGTCGCATGACGCTGAAACTGGAGATTTATGACTCCGTCACCGGCGACCTCATCGTCACGGCCAGCGACCGGCGAGAAGCGCCACGCCGGGGTTACATGCAATGGACCACCAGCGTAACCAATAAGGCAGAAGCCAGGCGGATGCTGGAACGCTGGGCAAAAGACCTGCGCGTGCGTCTGGACGAAGCACGTTCAGTAAATAATTGAGCTGACCTGATTTCCGGGGACGGGCCTCGCTGAGACAGACTAATCTTCGCTCTGGCCCGGCCATTCCGGAATCCGGGCTGGTGTCCAGGGCGCGCCTTCGGCCTCGAGCTCGGATTCGATGGTTTCAAGGTCCGTCGAAATAGCCTTCAGTTCCGCCAGCAGCGGCGGGAACTGCTCCGTTGCAATCCGCAGGGATTCGCGAAAATTCCCGGTAACCGCAGACTGGCTGCCCCAGCTTCCTCCCGCGATCATGTTGATCCTGCTGGTGAGCGAGAGTGGCACGGGTTCGGCCCGGCTCGAGATTGTCTTGTCACCGTTCAATTGCGAGCGAAGATCCTGCATCCGGACTTTCAGCGCCCGTAATGCAGCGGCCTGTTGCGCATTCGATGAGGGTGTATCATCAGCGGCCTTGAGCAAGTGCTCGATCCGGTCTTCAATTTCATCGGCTGCGCGGCCGGCTCCCATGACCGCGCGGTACAGTTCAGCCGTCTGCGCCTGGAAAGCCAGTACATCCTCGCGATTGTCAGCGACAAGACCACCGGTGAACAAGGGCTTCAGGGCCAAACTCTGTGGGCCATCCAGTATCTCCTGCTCGCCCTCCACTCGCCTGGAAAGCTGCACGGTGTATTGACCCGGCAACACCATGGGACCCTGCGGCGCACTTTCCCAGGGAGCCATTCCGTTGCCCGGATCCAAATCGACAGGGTCCGGCGCCGGATAGCGCATGTCCCAGGCGACTCGATGAAAACCCTTACCCGCCGGGCCGTTGATCCGACGCACGACACTGCCAGTTGAATCGCGGACGGTCAGCATGATCGAGGGGGCCTCTTCACGGTCTTCACGCCGGAGCTGATCCCAACTGGGATAAAGGTTATCCGCACCTTCTTTGGCACGTTTCTTCTCCTCTTCCCTGCGTTGTTCTTTCAGTGACTGCAGGTCCTCGGGCAGGTAATAGGAAAATACGGCACCATAGGGCGGATTGTCCGCCGCGTAGCGTCCCGTGCCGAAATCACCCTTGCCGCCCCAACCCCTGCGCGCGTCCGGATTGTATAACCAGGCATCGCGGGGTTCGAACAGCGTCGCCCCCGAATCAAGTTCGGACAGCGAAGCTCTCAGCGGGGCGTAATCATCGAGAATGTATACACCGCGCCCGAAAGTTCCCACGACGAGGTCGCCTTCGCGCCGCTGGATTTCCAGGTCGCGCACGGCAATGGTCGGCAGTGAACTCAATTCATGCCAGCTGTCCCCGCCGTCCGGTGTGAAGAACACACCGAACTCCGTACCCACGAACAGCAGGTTGGGATCCATGTGGTCTTCGATGATGGTGTGCGCCGCGCCGCGCTCAGGCAGGCCATCGGCGATCATCCTCCAGCTTTGACCCCGGTCACTTGTCTTGAGTACGTAAGGGTTGTGATCCCCTCGCTTGTGGTTGTCGAACACCGCGTAGGCGACATCTGCATCGTGGTGTGAAGCGATGATGTCCTCAACCAGCGACATATCCGGTACTCCGCGAAACGAATCGCTGCGGCGCCAGTTCTCACCACCGTTCGCGGTCACATGGATCAGTCCGTCATCAGTGCCAACAAAAATCAGCCCTTCAAGCAATGGGCTCTCATCCAGTGCAATCAGGCTGCCGTATATCGAAGTCGACATGTTCTTGGCGATGGCATCGACGCTCCAAACCCGGCCCATGACCTCCAGCCGGTTCCGGTCGATCTGCCGTGACAGATCTCCGCTCACGGCGACCCAGCTTTCACCCCGGTCGTCCGAGCGGAACAAGCGCTCGGCGCCGTAGTAAAGGCGCCGGTGGTCGTGGGGGGAAATGATCAGCGGGGCGTTCCAATTCCACTTGTAGTCGTTTTCATCCGCACCCGGCTGCGGTGTAATCGACAGCCGTTCACCGCTAACCCGGTCGAAGCGGACCAGCCCCCCGTACTGATATTGCGCGTAAACCACGTTGGCGTCGGTCGGATCGATCTGAGCCTTGAAGCCATCACCGAACTGGGCAATCCACCAGTCTGCGTTCGTGATGCCATCGGTGTACATGGTGCGGCTGGGGCCACACAAAGTAAAATTATCCTGTGTGCCGGCACATACATTGTAAAAAGGAAAATCGTTATCCGGTGTTGCCCGGTAGAACTGGGTTGTCGGCAGATTATTGATATGCCGCCAGGTCTCGCCATCATCCCAGGTTTCATAGACGCCGCCGTCACCGCCGATGTACAGGTGGCCCGCATGGCGATTTTCGAACGGAATTTTTTGCCAGGTTTTGCCGCCATCATCGGAGCGATGGCTGAAGGTGTCCACTGAATACACGACATCCGCATCCGCCGGGTCCACGTAGAGCTCATTGTAATATTGGGGGCTGCTGGTCATGTGATCCGAACGCTTTTCCCAGCTTTCTCCAAAATCCGTGCTGAGGTAAACGCCCTGTTCTTCTTCATCCGCTTCGACGATGGCGTAGATCATATTGGGAGACGACGGCGCCATCGCCAAGCCGATCCGCCCCAAGTCGCCGGAGGGGAGGCCCGCGTCGACTTTCCGCCAGTTTTTGCCCCCATCGTCAGTCTTGTGAATGCCGCTGCCCGGTCCACCGTTGATCAGTGTCCACACATGCCGGCGCCTCTGATAGCTCGAGGCCACGATGATGTCCGGGTTATCCGGATCGATAACGAACTCGTTTACACCCGTGTCCTTATCGATGTCGAGGATCTTTGACCAGGTCTCACCGCCGTTGCTGCTCTTGTAGAGGCCGCGTTCACCGCCGGAATTCCAGAGCGGACCCTGTGCAGCCACCCACACCGTGTCGCTGTCCGCCGGGTGTATGCGGATCATCGATATATGTCCGGAATCCTTCAGTCCCAGGTGCTTCCAGCTTTTCCCACTGTCCAGCGATTTATACACGCCATCACCGAAACCCACGCTGCGCTGGCTGTTGTTCTCTCCGGTTCCAACCCACACCGTGCTTGGATTATTGGGGTCGAGTTCAACCACGCCAATGGCAAAAGAACCCTCGTTTTCAAAAACCGGCTTCCAGGTATTGCCGTTATTTTCCGTTTTCCAGATGTTCCCACTCGCCATCGCGACGTAATGGACCTGCCAGTGCTCCGGGTGAAAAGCGAAATCCGCCACGCGGCCGGACGTCAGGGCCGGGCCGATCGATCGCAATGGAATACCCGCCAACGGATGCCCGTCAGCTGCGTCCTCATCATCAGCGGCCACCTGCCCGCATGAAAAGAAGAAAAGAGAAAGAAACAGCGGCTTCAGCAATTTCGTGCGCAGCATGGTTAATCCTTTTTTGGATGGTTAGCGAACCGAACAGGAGAGTTTACGAAAATCAGCGCTCCGGCACATCAGGTTCTACCCCTAGTGCAGTTAGCGTATAAAGGTCAATAGCAGCGCGAGCCAAACAACCGGGATCGGAAATCCGCGTCCGGAAGCCCCGGACACGGATTATTCGTTGGGTGTGGGCCGGCAACTACCCTTCGGCAGCGGCTTTCCGTTCCTTGTAACTGCGGACCGCTTCGTTGAATCTTTGGGCAATCCGCTCTTCCATCTCCACGGAATAGTTATAAGACTGCACTATGGCCTGTTTGTTGCCAGGTGTGTTATCGGGATTTTCTTCCGCTGATGCAAGGCAGCCTCTAAATTCCTCTACTTTACCCTGGAAATCTGCGATCTGAGCTTTCATCGTTTTCAGTTGATCCAGGGTTGCATCATCCGGTATAGCGTCTGGCGAAGCGGGCAGTACGCATTTCTGAGCATCGTCCGGCAACACGACGTCGTAGTCGGCAGCATCATCCTGGGCCTGGGCTGAATTGAGCATCAGACCTGCTGCAAGAAGAAAAAGTATTCGTTTCACGGTAAATAGCTCCTCGGTTGTCGAAGGGCGATTATACATTGGGTTAGGTCACGGTTGACAATGCATTGCCGAGGATTGAACCTAACGCGCTGAATCGAACTCCTGGAGCCGTTTATGCCTTTCTCCGCTTTTTTTAAAAATTTTTCCCGTCTCGGTGCCATCGTCATGCTGACGGCACCAGCACCCCTGCTGGCCGCCCTGGACGCGGAACTGCTGGAAGGCCTCTCGGCGCGCGCCCTCGGGCCGGCTGCGGTTAGCGGCCGGATAGCGGCAATCGACGCCGTCAACTCCAACCCGAACCACATTGTGATTGGCGCCGCAACCGGTGGCGTCTGGGTATCGAAGAACGGCGGACTGACCTGGGAATCGGTCTTCGACGATCAAGCGGTAGCTTCCATCGGTGCTGTCGCCATCAACCAGCAGAACCCGGACCTAATCTGGGTGGGCAGTGGCGAAGGCAATGTCCGCAACTCGACCTCGATTGGCGGCGGTATGTTCAAATCCATCGACGGCGGCCGGACCTGGGAGAGGGTAGGACTCGAGCATACCGAGCGCATCAACCTGATTGCGCTGCACCCGCGCAATCCCGAC
>CAMYKC010000274.1 GCA_947258865.1 uncultured Lysobacterales bacterium | reverse complement strand
CAAAAAAACGCGGCACTTCCTCGACCATGGTATCGCCGCAGCCCTTCCCCGAACCAATGATGTTGTGACCACCATCCGCGGACAAGGTCCCATCGGCCAGGCAGTCGAACTGGCTGTCGCTTTTGACGATCAGCGTGTTGGCGATCAGCAGCGGACCCTCGCTTCTGATCGCACCCCCATCCTGGGCGGCATTTTCAACAAACGTTGCATTGCGTACGGTCAACCGGCCATCGGTATCGCTGGCCATTGCGCCACCAGAATCGGCGTGGTTGTTCCAAAAGGTGGAGTTCACTACGAAAAGATCGCCCCCGATATTGGCAACGGCCCCGCCGTGCGCCCGCGCCTCGTTTTCCGACATACTCAATCCCTCGAGTGTCAGTTCGCCGCGATTCAGAATGCCACCGCCGTCCTCCGCCAAACCGCCTGTCACCGTTATATGGCCGATGGTTACCTCGGCACCCGGTGCCACTTCGAACACGCGATGTCGAAGATTTCCATTCACGGAAACACCGGCCGCCTTCCAGAGGAAGCCTTTAAGTATTCCATCGATGGTCAGTTCGCCGGTGATCGGCGGAAGGGGGCTCTCCAGAAAGATAGTCTGGGGCGGGCCGAATGGTCCTTCCTTGGTATCGAAGCGGATCGTATCCGCGCCGTCTTTGGATTCCGCCTGCAGTATGGCCTGTCGCAGGGACCCTGGTCCTGAATCCTGCGTCGTGGTCACGAGTATAGCCTCATCAGCGGCTTGCGTTACCGGCACTGCGCACCACATCATGACTATCCAGGACGCAAGCTGATTTCTGGCGTGCAGGACTTCCATTTTCAATGTAATCCTTGCTCAAAATTCATACAATCAAACTCCTGATCCTGTCTTCGAGTAGCTTCTGTATATATTCAATTTGGTTTAAAAGCAAACCTGGAGGTGCCGGATGGTAACCCTGCGCGTCACCGTTTTATCCCCTGCTTAAAGAATTTTTACACAATCTTCACATTTTTTTTAATATTGGTATATATTTAAAGTAACAATGGAAAAACTCAAAACGAGTGCCATTGTCGAAATATAAAATTATCGTGGTAGGGTTCGGTCACTCAAACCCCACCCGAGATGCAGTGAATGCCACGCTTTTTCAGAGCGCCTTACGGCGATACGTGGCCAACTGTAAGACTCAATTTAGCAATTGGAATTGCATTGATTTCCGCCGATGGAAGGCAAAAAGTCCTCGGACGGTATGAAGTTGCCCGTGAAACCCAACCTCGTTTAGCAATTGAGGAGAATCTGGGTATGTTACCTTCTGAAGCAAATTCCAAAATTCCAATTGCGCTCAAGCTTCGAACTAGCTGGGCTGCAATCCTATTAATGGGCATTGCCCTTTTACTGACACCTCTGCAAGCCGCAGCTCAGACTGCGAAATGGTGCGACGTCCGCGGCACTTTCCAGGCCGATGGTGATCTCATCGATCTCGAACCCGTGCTCGGGTTTCTTCACTGCGACCCCGATCTCGGCGCCGCCAATGTGACGGATGAATCAGGCGAACCTATGCCGGGGTGGGTCGATGACTGGGGCCAGTTCGACAGTGAGAATTACCCCGCGGGTTTCCCAACCCCACCGCCCGGTGCGTTCAATGAATGTATAGATCCTACTGAAGCAGGCTTCCCCTTCGACCGGCCCGGTCCGGTCTCATACGACGGCGCCGACATTCCCGTTCCTATCCCCCTGGAGACTTGCGGCTGGGTTGCGGGTCCGGAAGACTGCACGTCCGGCGGCCCCGGGTGTGACGCGGGTGAACCGATGGACGATTCATCTCTGGACGGCCACGGGGGCGGCAACGCTATTCGCCACGTGTACGTACGTGACCCGGACACTGAAAACTGGACCCCGGGCAACAAGGACAATCTCTTCACCCAGGGTTCCAAGATCGTCCAGGATATTTGTGAATGGACGGCGACACGCAGCAGCGTGACCGGCAAATCGGACATCGAATCATTGGCGGCGGCCTTCAGCGTCGTGCGCAATACCGATCCCTGGGTAGAGGACGGTTATTCCGATTTCCGGGACGACACCTACCTGGCCTTCCTGATCACCACCAAGGTGCCGAATGGCAGCAACAAGGTGGGCGCCTGGCTGCTGAGAAGCGACATCGTGGAAATTGATCTAGGCAGCACAATGGTTTTCCGGCCGAGCAACCTGGGCCTGACCCCTGCCGATATCGGTACGGCGGCGGACCCATGTAGTGACCTGTACCCCGGCGGAGCCATCCAGTTGCATGAAGACGGCAACATCTTCATCCAGATCAGCTTCACCCAGGGCGGCGTGGTCGTGAACCCGAAGATAAGCGTTTGGGATTCGGACTTTAACGGCCCCGAAGACGGTGCCCTGGTAGAGGAAATCGCGGCGGCCAACTCAAACTGCCAGATTGGTGCGGTGCCGGGAACCGAAGCAAATATAGTCTGCGCTACCAGTAATGCATTCCCGAATGTGACAGATCCCAAGGATGCGCCCGGCGACGTCGCGGGCATCGCGACCCACCTCTTCGGCGCGCCCGGCAAGTCGAATTACTCGGGTACCCAGAAAGCAACGCGCGACCAGTCCCTGCCCGGAGTTCCGGATTGGTTGAAGGATGATATCCAGGGCGACGAGCAGGCGGAAAGCGCGCGCTTCGACCAACCTGGTAACACCGTTTACGAATCCATACTGAATCTGTCCGCCTTCTCCGAAGGTCTGGGCTGCTTCAGCACTTTCCTCGGCATGACTGACG
>CAMYKC010000273.1 GCA_947258865.1 uncultured Lysobacterales bacterium | reverse complement strand
TCTCTGTCCCCACCTCCAGACCTCAACCGTAAAGAAATCCGTGGCGGCCATCACGTCCCAATGCGCTTTCAGGAACGCCTTCCATGAAGTTCGCTTCTGTCGTTCAGGTGCGGGCTCTATGCCATGCTCCCGTAGAATGTTCCCCACTGTTTGATCGGATACCGTGTAACCACAGACCTCCTGATCTCACCCCATCGCGTTACAACAACCCCGGAGCGGCAAAACCCGCATGAGCACTGGATTTTGTGTCAAAAATTGGTGCTGGCGCCTGTTACCGGCCAGTCGCCTCAGTAGGATTTTGAGATGATACTGTTTTCACGCCACTGAGGACGCCGAACGGCGGCCAAGCCCAAACCAGCCCGAGGAGAGATTTCCACGATGCCGCAGATGCACTTGCCGTTTTTTCCGGAAGGCGTGGAGCACATTACCTCGGAGTTAGCCTTTGAAAAAAGAGATGGCCATGTCACCTACTTCAACGGGCACATGCCGGTATTCGTCCATGCCGAGCAAGATATACCGACCTTTCGCATGATCACCGCGCAGTTTTGTATCAATGGCAACGCCAAACAGGCGGATATCTCCCGCGCCTTTGGAATAACGCTCCTCAGCGTGAAACGGGCCGTTAAGCGCTATCGGGAGAAAGGGGTATCGGGATTTTATGAGGAGCCGAATCGGCGCGGGGCTGCGGTGCTGACCGCACAGGTGCTGAAGGTGGCGCAAGAGCGGCTCGATGAGGGATTAGAAACTTCGCAGGTAGCCGAGCAACTCGGGGTGAAACGCAATACGCTGGCCAAGGCGATACACGCCGGTCGCCTGCACAAGCCCACCAAAAAAAAGAGCTCGACACCCCGCTAAGCACCAAGAGCCAACGCAGCGGTGAAGACGCCGCGGCCCCGATGGGCATGGGGGCGAGCAACGTGTTGGATCGGGTGGCGGCCAGTATGGGGGATCTCATCGCTGTAGGACCGGTATTTCAAGCGGTTTCGGATGTTCCCAATGGGGGCGTGCTGTTCGCCCTGCCGGCGCTGTTGGCGGTCGGTCTGCTGCATCAGGCCCACAGATACTTCCAGTTGCCCAAGGGCTATTACGGACTGGAGAGTGTTTTTCTGATGCTGGCCTTCCTGGCCTTGGCGCGGCTGCCATCGCTGGAGCAACTGCGCTACCGTGCACCGGGCGAATGGGGCAAGTTGCTGGGGCTGGACCGCATTCCGGAAGTGCGCACCCTGCGCAAGAAACTCGCCCTGCTTTGCGATCAGCAACAGGCGAACGCCTGGAGCGCCGAACTGTGTGCCCAATGGATGGGCGAGGATCCCGACCAGGCCACTGTGTTGTACGTCGATGGCCATGTGCGGGTGTATCACGGCCATCAAACCGAGCTGCCACGCCACTATGTGGCACGCCAAAAACTTTGCTTGCGCGCCACCACCGACTACTGGGTCAATGCCATGGATGGACAGCCGTTCTTTCTGATTAATCAGGCCGTCGATCCCGGGTTGTTGCAGGTATTGGAACATGAGATTGTGCCGCGCTTGGAAAAGGAGATTCCTAACCAGCCCACCCCCGAGCAATTGGAGGCCGATGGGAAGTTGCATCGTTTCACCTTGGTCTTTGACCGGGAAGGCTACAGTCCGGTCTTTCTACGGCGCCTGAAGGAAAAGCGAATTGCCTGTCTGACTTACCATAAATACCCGAGGGAGGATTGGCCGCAGGAGGAGTTCTTTCCCTGCCAGGTGAATCTTGTATCGGGCGCCTGTGTGGAAATGCGCCTGGCCGAACGAGGCACTTTTCTAGGGGGTAAGGTCTGGTTGCGCGAAATCCGCAAACTCACCAACAGCGGCCATCAGACCGCGGTGTTGTCGACCGATTACCGTTCGAAACTGGAGCCGGTGGCGGCGGCCATGTTCGCTCGATGGTCTCAAGAAAACTTCTTCAGGTACATGCGTGAACACTACGGATTGGATCGTTTGGTCGACTATGCTACCGAGGAGATTCCTGATACCACAAAGGTCGTGAATCCGGCATATCGCCGACTCGATGGACAGGTACGAAGCCTTCGAGGTCAGCTCACCCGAAAGCTCGCGGCCTTCTCGGCGATGGGCCTCAACGGCGAGATCGAACCCAAAAAAGTGGCAGCGTTCGAGCAGAAAAAAGCAGAGCTTAAGGAGCAGATCGATGACCTGACCAAAGCACTCGATGCACTCAAGGCTCAGCGCAAAGCCGTCGAACACCACATCACCATCGCCGAGCTACCCGAACAGGAACGCTTCAAGCAACTGAGCACACAAAGTAAGCACCTGATCGATACCATCAAGATGGTGGCTTACCGTGCTGAAACCGCGATGGCGCAGATAGCTCGGGAAAAGATGCATCGAGACGATGATGCGCGTAGTTTACTGAGAGCAATCTACAGCACAGAAGCCGACCTGCTGCCTGACGAAAATGCCGGGACCTTAACGGTGCGTGTGCATCATCAGGCCAATCGTTGCAGCGATGAGGTGATTCGTCACTTTTGTACCGAGCTTAATCAGACAGAGACGATCTTTCCCGGTACTAATCTACGTCTGGTTTATGAATTGGTTTCGGATTGACCGTGGCTGATTATCCGACAGGCTGGCACGAGGCGAGTCGTTGGCGGTGAATTTTCAGCCACCGTAACTTATGCGCTTTACCGGAATCTCTCGAAGCTGCGGTCATACTAAAATCCTAGAGGTCAGGAGATCTGATCCTGTTAAATCCTGCAGTTGGTGGGCACTGGGCGGGATGCCATC
>CAMYKC010000272.1 GCA_947258865.1 uncultured Lysobacterales bacterium | reverse complement strand
GCAGGCCGCTTCGGGCTGGGTAAATTGATCGCATTCTGGGATGACAATGGAATATCAATCGACGGGGAAGTGGAGGGATGGTTTACCGATGACACACCGGCGCGGTTCGAAGCTTATGGCTGGCAGGTCATCCGCGGAGTGGACGGGCACGATCCGGTTGAAATACAACAAGCCATCGAGACCGCGCGCACCGAGACTGAACGGCCAACGCTGATCTGCACACGAACCGTGATTGGTTTTGGCGCGCCGAATAAACAGGGTACCGAAGCGACTCATGGCGCTCCCCTGGGCGAGGATGAGGTCGCGGCGACGCGCAACAACCTCGGCTGGAATCATCCCCCATTTGAAATACCGGCCGACATCGCTGCCGCCTGGAGCGCAAGGGAAGCGGGAGCCGCAGCCGAATCTGCCTGGCAGGAGCGTTTTCAGGCATACCGCAAGGATTTCGCAGGCCTGGCTGAAGAATTTGAGCGCAGGATGTCAGGTGACCTTCCCGAAAACTGGGCGACTGACTCTTCCGAAATTATCATCGGCCTGCAAGACCAGGGCGGCGATGTGGCCACCAGGAAATCATCCCAAATGGCACTCAATGCCTTTGGGCCGCTGTTGCCAGAGCTGATTGGCGGATCGGCCGACCTGGCGGGATCCAACAACACGATCTGGTCGGGCAGCGTCGATGTGAACGAAGGTACACAGGACGGCAATTACGTGTATTTTGGCGTTCGCGAGTTCGGTATGACCGCTATTTGCAATGGACTCAGCCTGCACGGTGGTTTCATCCCCTACAACGCGACTTTCCTCGTGTTTTCCGACTATGCGAGAAACGCCGTACGCATGTCGGCGCTGCTCCCGGCACGCAATATCCATGTGTACACGCATGACTCCATTGGACTGGGCGAAGACGGCCCCACTCATCAACCGGTCGAGCACGTCGCCAGCCTGCGATTGATCCCGAATCTGGAGGTTTGGCGGCCCTGCGACACGGTTGAATCGGTCGTGGCCTGGAAATGCGCAATCGAGAATCAGGGTGGCCCGTCTGCGCTCATTTTCACGCGACAAGGCCTGCCCCATCAAAAAAGAACCGGGGCCCAGCTTGAAAACGTGGCTCGGGGGGGCTATGTACTTCGTGATTCCGGTGGAGATGCGGATGCGCTGATAATCGCAACCGGATCCGAAGTCGGGCTGGCGATGTCGGCTGCAACCGAACTGTCATCTCAGGGCATTAACGTAAATGTCGTATCGATGCCCAATCCGGGGCTTTTCGAGCGACAGGATGCGGCATACCGCGAGTCGGTCTTGCCGCCCGCCGTGAAAGCCCGGGTGGCCGTTGAAGCAGGTGTCAGCGCCTGCTGGGCTTCCTTTGTCGGAGACCGTGGCCGGGTCCTGGGAGTTGACCGGTTTGGCGCGTCCGCACCGGCAAAAGTGCTGTTCGAACATTACGGCCTGACGGTTGAGAACGTCAGCCAGGCAGTCAGGGATACACTGGCGGCCGCCAAATGAATTTAATTTTCAAGGAGTATAAGAAACCATGGCGATAAAAGTAGCAATCAACGGATATGGCCGCATTGGCCGCAACATCATGCGAGCAATCCATGAGTACGGCTGGGCCGACAAGATCGATATCGTGGCCATCAACGACCTGGGCGATGCGAACACCAATGCACACCTGACGCAATATGACACGACCCACGGCACCTTTGCCGGCCAGGTCGTCGTCGATGGCGGTGACCTCGTGGTCAACGGTGACCGGGTCAAGGTTCTTGCGGAGCGCGATCCTTCCAAATTGCCCTGGGCAGAACTCGGCGTGGATGTCGTTTATGAATGCACCGGCCTGTTCCGCGGCAAGGAAACAGCCGGCGCCCACATCGCCGCTGGCGCAAGCAAGGTCATTATTTCGGCCCCGGGCCAGAACGTTGACAACACCATCGTCTATGGCGTAAACCACGACAGCCTGCGTTCAAGCGACCAGGTTATTTCCAACGCGTCCTGCACGACCAACTGCCTGGCGCCCCTGGCCAAGGTTCTGCACGAAGGCGTTGGCCTCGAAAAAGGCCTGATGACCACGATTCACGCTTACACCAATGATCAGGTGTTGACCGATGTGTTCCATAAGGATCTCAGGCGGGCACGTTCCGCAACCATGAGCCAGATTCCAACCAAGACAGGCGCTGCTGCTGCTGTCGGGCTGGTGCTGCCTGAACTTAATGGCAAGCTGGATGGATTCTCCATGCGCGTCCCGACGATCAACGTATCCGTCGTGGATCTCGTATTCACAGCCGGCCGCGAAACCAGCGTTGAAGAAATTAACAGCATCGTCAAAGCTGCTGCCGACGGTCCCATGGCAGGGATTCTCGGCTATAACGATGTGCCGCTGGTTTCGGTCGACTTCAACCACAATCCGCATTCCTCGATTTTCGATGCCGGCCTGACAAGGGTCATGGAAGGAAACCTGGTTAAAGTGCTTAGCTGGTACGACAACGAGTGGGGGTTCAGCTGCCGCATGCTGGACACCACGATTGCTCTTGTTAATGCCTGAGGAACTATGAGCTACCTACGCATGGAAAACCTGGATCTGGACGGAAAGCGCGTCCTGATCCGGGAAGACCTTAACGTCCCTGTCAGCGATGGGAGGGTCACCTCGGACGCGCGGATACGGGCCGCTCTTCCGACCATCCATGCCGCCCTCGAGAAGGGTGCCGCCGTTATGATCATGTCGCACCTGGGACGGCCGGTGGAGGGGGAAGCTGATCCGGAATTCTCCCTGCAGCCCGTGGC
>CAMYKC010000271.1 GCA_947258865.1 uncultured Lysobacterales bacterium | reverse complement strand
CGCGGGTCATCGCTTCACCGGGGGTCAGATCCCCACCGCTGCGCGGCAGGGCCCCTCTTCCGCCCCTCGAAGCGATACAGCCGTAGCTATGACTTGAATGAAGAGCAAGTCCAGATGGGCCTGGACAAGCCAGGGCCCGGATAGGCTGCGGACCGGTTGCATATTGTACTCCTGAATTTTTTCGGATCGTTGATAGTTATACCCTCGTCAAAAGCTGTTTTCTCACAGGCCCGCAGCCGACTGGTGCAATATGCAGGCTGAGGTCCGGTACGTGGCCACCATTGCCGCCCCGTCCGTAGTTCACAGTCTATCGGCGCCCGCGTTCAATCTCCGGGATTTACCCTGGCCGTCGTTTTTTTGATGGCCGGTACTATACTTGTAAAGTAATGTTAGGCGTGTGAACCTGTTACCCGGAACACATGAGCAGGCAACAACTCCAAGGTGGGGGGGGGGGGAATTATGGCTGAACTATCCGATGAAGATGGCGTCATATTTGCGCTAATTGAGAGATTCGAGAAACAGAGATATCCCAGGCTGCAGGAACTCAAGAAAAAGACTGATGATGGCGAGCGGTTGAGTGATGAGGATATTGAATTTCTGGAAACAGTTATCCACGACGCTCAGCAGAGCAAACCATTAATGGACAGACATCCGGAATGGCAGGCGTTTTGTGCGAACGTTGTGCACCTGTACGAAACCATCACAGAAAAGGCATTGGAAAACGAAAAGGGTTCATAGGTCGAGCATCTGCAGAGCGTCGAAATATACGGGTTTGGTGGAACCTGACTCACCACTGCCACCACAATTATCTCTTTTCCCTTCAAGGGGAGAAGGTAACGGCCGCATGGACGATGCACATGGAAGTACAGGTGGCCGCTATCGCACATCACTGCGCTTCGCAATTCTCGGACGTCATGCCCCCCCGCCAGGAGCATGACTGCGGGGGCAGGAGGTAGAGATTTACAGGGGTAGTTGTCGAAGAAGCCCGTAGCGACTGCTGGCGCCAGAGTACCAAAGGCAGAGATTTTAGGCAGCGCATGGAGCAGTTACCGAGGACGAGGGGCGACGCTCACCCTGCCGTTTTAATCCAACCGGGGCACTCCCGCTCGCAGAAGCAGGGATCCTGTCTCTGATGTCGCAGACATATTCCATGTCTCTTGCCCATAAACTCTTTCCTTGGCACTGAAAATCCGTGTGCTTGCACAGGACTCATACGGGTGAAATCCGCCAGCAACCGTCGCACCCGTTTTGTCCGGATGCGGGAACCTTGACTGGATCGGCTCACTGGAGAAGCAGTTGTTGCAGCAACAGCAGGTCGGAAAGCGTGATTTCCCCGTCAGGTGCACCATCGGGATAGAGGTCTGCGTGGGCCAGATGAGTCTCGGTGAGAGACAAGAGTCCAAATATGATTCGAATCGCGACCACAAGATCGCCGGCGTTGACGAGGCCATTCGCATTTACATCGCCGTCTGCCAGGTTGGCCGTCAGGGGGATGGGATCGATACCATCATTCAGGCCGTCCCCATCCGTGTCCACCGCCAGGGGATCCAGGTCCTGGCCGGCCACATAGGTCTCGTAATCGCCGTCATAGCCCACTTCCTCACCATCACTGAGGCCATCACCATCGGTATCGGCTAGCAACGGGTTTGTCCCGAGGCTGTCCTCGAGCACATCGGTAAGGCCATCGTCGTCGTCATCATCGTCGCACACGTCTCCCAGGGCATCACCGTCGGTGTTGAGCTGGTCGGGGTTGGGATCATCCGGACAATTGTCCAGGTTGTCCGTTATGCCGTCCCCATCACTGTCCACCGGTGGCGGTTCGGGGAGGACCTCGACCAGGGCGGTGTCGCTGTGACTCAGTTCGCCGTCATTCGCGACAAGCTGCAACATATAGAGTCCCGGCCCGGGAAAGGTTGCAGTGGTAGCCGGTGAAGTGGCATTGCCGAAGACAACCCCGCAAGCCCCGGCTGTTTGCGACCAGCTCACATCCAGGGCACCGGGAGGCGCCGGCAGGTCATCGTCGCTGGCGCTGCCAGCCAGATTGATGGTGGCCGTGGGCCAGGTGACTGCTCCATATGTGCCTGCGTACACCACCGGCTGCGCGTTTACCGGTGTTTCGAATGCACCCATATCCGGTGCAAGCCCGTTAAACGGCACCCCCGTGTCGATGCCCGCATCAATTACAGGGCTGCCTGCAAGCGGATGGTAACTCACGTCAAGCAGCGGATCCTGGAAGATGCTCGAGTCAATGTCCGCATTGGAATTTTCGATATCCGTGCCGTTGTTCCAGAACAGGTTGTAAGCGACGCTGGAGCCGCCGTCGATGTTCTTCACGGCAATGTTGGTGTGATCGATAAATATATTATTACGCGCTGTCAGATTGTCTCCGCCCGTAACGCCGTGGTCATTTGCGATGAAGGTGTTGTTGGTGACGAACACCGATTCCAGGGCGCTCGCACCTTCAAAGTTTTCGTGTGTATCGCCGCCACCCATGATGCCCACGCCCGCCAGCAGATTGCCGGCGATGACATTTCTTTCGATATAGATGACGCGCGGTGTATGCCCATCGTAGTCAATCAGCTGAATACCGTCGTCCTCGTTGTTGATAATTACGTTATCGCGGATGATGACCTCGAGCATCGGTCCGCTATAATCATTCATCCTCATTTCAATACCGTCACCATTGTTGTTCCGGATGATATTTTTCTCGGCGATCAGGTTGGTATCACGGTTGAGGTCAATCCCGTCGTCGTCGTTCAACTCGAGGATATTTCCCCGG
>CAMYKC010000270.1 GCA_947258865.1 uncultured Lysobacterales bacterium | reverse complement strand
GGGTCAGAGTCAAGTGCCAGAACTAGCGGGGTCAGAGTCAAGTGCCACAAACTAGCGGGGTCAGAGTCAAGTGCCAGAGTCGTGACTCTGGCACTTGACTCTGACCCCAATTATTTGACCCCAATTATTCAATTATTCCGGCCCGCATCCTGTGAACTATTGGCATGCCCAGCCTCAAGGCCGCTATCGAGGCTGTGACCGCCAAAATCACGGCCATTCCACCTACCCATAGAATCGATTGGTAGCCGTGTGCGCCAGTTAAAAAACCTCCAAATGCAGGTGCCGCCATGACACCAATACCAATCGCGGGCACCGTCAGGACGACAAAGCGGCCGTCCATATCCAGTTCTGCGACAATCGTGATGACGTAGGGAATTCCCAGGCCGAATGAAAATGTGAAAACACTGGCGGCCAACCCATAATCGAATAGTGAAGTAACATTCCCCAAGAGAATCAAGGAGATCATGAGCGAGAGGCAGGCGGCGGCAAAAGGCTTCCCAGCGCCGAAACGCTCACCCATCCACATCGCAAGAAGCGATCCAAGCACGGCGAATACCAGGGTCAGGGAGAGTACGTTTCCGGTTGCCACCGGGTCGAAGCCGGCATCGTTGGCTATGCGCTCAACGAAAGCCCAGATCATCGTTGTGCTGAACAGGAATACCATCACAGCCGCCAGAGCCAGCCACAGCGCGCCGCGCAATCCGGACTCCAATTCTTCAACCTGGAAATGACCATCCAGATCCGCGCCCTTGGTTCCTGCGGCAGGCAAGCGAATCATCAGAGGTGTCAGAACGAGCAGTGCGGCTGCCATGGCAACCAGCATGCCCTCGAATCCCCAGCGCCCAATCACCACACCGGGCAGGATCAGCAGCATGACGGCGCCCAGGCCGGCTTCACTGGCAATTTTCGCACCATACCAGCGTGCTGGCTGACTGCTGTCCCCCAGCACCGTTGTGCCAATGCCATAAAGGGTGGAAAAGGCACATCCCGCCAAGAAAATCCCGGTCAGCATTAGCCCATAGCTGCCGGCGAATCCGGCGAGCACCATCGCCGCGGCGGCGGCTGGAATCGCGAACAGGCTGATTTTGCGCCAGCTGAATCTGCGTATCCAGAAAAACGCCGTGGAGGTTGTCAAGGTAAACCCGACATAGAATGCAGAACTCAGAATTCCCACGGCCTGGTCGCTGAGTTCACGGAAGTCTTGCGCTGTTCCCAAAAACAGAGGCAATAGATTGTAAAACAAAGCCCCCACCGCCGAAATGACGACACCCGAAAGGATGACACCAGCCCGATCCATCGGGTTATTAATGCTCGATGACATTGCTGCTCCGCAGTATAAGCGGCCAATGAGCCGCTTTTTCCCTCAACTCAATCTATTCCCTATACCGGCCCGTGTGAATGACACTTCTGAACCTAAACTATGCATTTATGCATTGATTCCCGGGCTGAAATTCGTGGCAGACCTCTCAGATCTATCAATTGAATGGTCAGAAGTATCATTAACAGTGATCCGGCGTCCGCATAAAATTTTCAGCATGGAAATACATTAGCAGTCATGACAAGACAGAGGCGAAGGATGACCAGCGCGAAGGAACTCGATTACACCATTCACCATTTGTGTATCTACGACAAGGATCCACGCAACCACATGTGGCCTTACCTCAAGTGGCACCATGGGATCACCGGCTATTTCACCGGGGACACCTTTCACATTGCCGATGAAGGCCACGCGGACTATACCTTCCTTGGCTGCGGAGGCCGGGCTTTTCAGATTCAGCTGGAAGCACCACCCTACCAGTTCAAGTATGAGCAGGACTGGTATGCGAAATTCGGCAACGGCTATAACCACATTTGCTGGATCGTCAATGATGCCCGCAAAGCTTACGAGCAATTGCAGGCTGACGGCGCAACGGTCATGCAGGAATTCCAGCCATTCCCGACCTATGACGGATTTGTGATGGCCGATCCGGAAGGCCGCTGGATCGAGATCATGGAATACACCCACGACACCTTCCGGGTGCAGGAATTCACCAATCAGCCCGCCGGTGAATGCGGTCTTCGCATGATCGGCTTCGTCGAAATCGTCAATGACCTGCAGGCCATGAGCGAGTGGTATCAGAAAGCGCTGGACCTCCGGGTTCTGAACAGTTTCCAGAATGGCAGCACCGGCTCAATCCACCTGGTGGATAAGTACTACGATGAGCGGGAGCGCAACACTCTGATGGTATTGAGCACGGCCCGAAACGAAGAGGAAAAAGCGGCTTTGGCGAACACGGGGCCGTTCATCAGCGCCATTCTTTACGACGCGAAGGACCTGGACCGCGCTTTTGAAGATGGAAAGTGGGCCGGAATGGAAATCGTATCGGCCCCGGAGGAGGATGAATTAACCGGCAGGCGAGTCGCGCGCTTACGCGAACCCAGTGGCAACCTGATTGAACTGTGTGAGGCGGCGGTATCATGATTCTCGCATTTGCTCACCCTTGCCTGGTGGTGCCCGACCTGGAGCGGGCCCGGGAATTCTATGAAGAGATGTTCGGCTTCGAAGTGTTGAGCAGGGAAGGATGGTCCGATGATCCGGCCGTTGATCAGGCAACCGGGTTGGAAAAGTCGTCGGCCAGCGGCTACATGATGAAGGGACATAACTGCTTCCTTGAATTATTCGAGTTCACTTCACCTGAGACTGAAGACGGCCCGGCCCATCTTCCCGGCGCCGACGAGCCAGGCATTCGTCACCTGGCTTTTTACGTGGATGACTGCTGGTCCGAATACGATCGACTGCA
>CAMYKC010000269.1 GCA_947258865.1 uncultured Lysobacterales bacterium | reverse complement strand
GCTTTCAGGATCGCTGGTCGCCGCGAACTGGCTGATTTTCGTCTGGGCGGTGGTCAATGGTCAGGTGCTGGCTACCAGCCTGGGGTATTTTATCGGTCCGCTGGTCAGTTTCCTGCTCGGCTTCGTCTTTTTGAAAGAACGCCTCACCGTGCTCCAGACCATCGGCGTGTTAATTGCAGCTTCGGGAACCGTATACCTTGGCTGGTTCCTGGGAACTCCGCCCTGGATCTCCCTGAGCCTGGCATTTTCGTTCGGAATCTATGGCCTGATCAGAAAAATGCTCGATGTCGGTCCGATGATCGGCCTGTTGTGGGAAACGCTGCTGCTCGCGCTGCCGGCCCTGTTATACATCGCATGGTCCGTGCAGCGGGGTATCCTCGATTTCGGCAAGGGTGACCTGACAATCGATGTATTGCTGGTTCTTGCGGGCCTGGTGACCATCCTGCCCCTGGTCTGGTTCAACGTGGCCGCCCGGACATTGCGGTTGTCGACCCTCGGGTTTTTCCAGTACATAGCGCCTTCCCTGACCTTTCTGCTTTCCGTTTTCGTCTACGGGGAGGCCTTCACGCGGGGGCATGCAGTCGCTTTTGGCTGCATCTGGTTTGCGCTGGTTCTGGTTTCAACGGAAAGGGTCGTGCGGGCACGCAAAATAAGGATACCGTGAGGACAGAACATGACGGCGAATCCTGAGATCATCCTGGTCCACGGCCTATGGTTCGGTTCCTGGGCGATGGCCGCCCTGGCGAAACGCCTCCGGGCGCAGGGGTTTGCTGTCCGGCGCATACGTTACCGGACAACCGGGGAAGGCCTCACACAGCATGCGCAGCGCCTGCAACGCTTCGCCAGCGAAACTGGCGGCGAGCAGATGCATTTCGTCGGGCACAGTCTCGGTGGGTTGGGAATCTTTAAAACCCTAGCTGAGTACAGCGATCTTCCGCCGGGCAGGGTGGTGCTTCTGGGTAGTCCGCTGGGCGGCAGCAAGGTGGCGAGAAAAGCGCGCCGGGTCACCGGTTCAGGGCACCTCTTCGGCGAAATCCGGTCGACCCTGGAAAGGGGCTTTAAACGCCTGCCCGCCCGGCGTGAAACCGGCATGATCGCAGGTTCGAAGACCATCGGCCTGGGCGCGCTGGTCGGCGGCACGGATGGTCCTGGCGACGGCACGGTTTCTATCAGTGAGACCCGGGTTGACGGACTGTCGGACCACCTGGTTTTGCCGGTGACGCACACCGGGATGCTGTTTTCGAGGGAAGTGGCTTCGCAGGTGGTTCATTTCCTGCAAAACGGCCATTTTAAGGTGTTAAAATAAGCGGTTAATTATCTATCCCAGGAAGGATCTTATATGGCGGGGCACAGTAAATGGGCCAATATCCAGCACCGTAAAAAAGCTGTCGATGCCAAGCGTGGCAAAATCTTCACACGCGTCAATCGTGAACTGACCGTGGCGGCGCGTGAAGGTGGTAGTGACCCGGATGCCAATCCGCGGTTGCGCCTGGCCGTACAAAAAGCCAACGCGGCAAATATGCCCAAGGACACCATCGAGCGCACCATCAAGAAAGCCACCGGCGAGCTCGAAGGGGTCACCTACGAGGAAATTCTGTACGAGGGTTACGCTCAGGGTGGTGTGGCCGTGATGATCGAGACGCTTACCGACAACCGCAACCGGACCGTGGCCGAAGTGCGTCACGCTTTTTCCAAGCACGGCGGTAACCTGGGCACTGATGGATCGGTCTCTTACCTGTTCAGTAAAATTGGCGTACTCAATTTCGAACCGGGCACTTCCGAGGACGAGGTCATGGAGATCGCTCTGGAAGCCGGGGCGGATGACGTGGTGGCCGAGGATGACGGTTCCATCGAAGTCGTCACGACACCGGAGGCTTACACCGACGTGGTCAGCGCCATGGAGGAGGGAGAGCTGACGCCGGCCAATTCCGAGATCACGATGAGGGCCAGTACAGAGGTGGAACTGGATGTGGCTACGGGTCAGAAGGTGCTTCGCTTCCTCGATGTGCTGGAAGACCTGGACGATGCCCAGGCGGTCTACTCGAATGCCGACATACCTGACGAATCCTATGAGGATTGATACCGGGTTATCCGACAATCCCGCTCAGCGGGCTGCAAAATGAGGATTCTGGGTATTGATCCGGGTTCACGGATTACCGGCTTTGGCATCATCGATGTAAATGGTGACCGGGCCACCCCGGTCCGGCATGGCGTGATCAAAACCGGTGGCGGAGAATTCCCGGAGCGCCTGGGTATCATCTTCAGCGGCATCCGCGACTTGATCGATGAGCATGCGCCTGCTGAAGTCGCCATTGAATCTGTTTTTGTCAGCCGCAATGCCGGCTCGGCGCTGAAGCTGGGCCAGGCCCGTGGCGCCGCCGTATGTGCAGTAATTTCCCGGGGATTGCCGGTATCCGAGTATTCGCCGCGCTCTGTCAAGCAGGCCATCGTCGGGCGCGGCGGCGCTGATAAAGTACAGGTGCAGCACATGGTCTCCGTGTTGCTGCAATTGCAGGAATTGCCGGTGGAAGACGCCGCTGATGCGCTGGCTGTGGCATTATGTCACCAGCATACGCAACAGACCATGCAACGGATGCAGGTGCTCCAGAAAACATGATCGCACGCCTTTCAGGAACCCTTATTTTCAAACAGCCCCCGCTGATGGTGATCGATGTGTCCGGTGTGGGCTACGAGATCGAGGCGCCTCGAAGACAGCCACACTTTGTATGGCTTTTCCAGCGAAGCCGAGCGCACGCTGTTCCGGCAATTACTGAAGATCAGTGGAATCGGCGCCAAGCTTGCACTGACCATTCTGTCCGGCGCAAGCGGCGAGGAACTGGCCCGTTACGTAGTCGAGCGCGATGCGGCCTCGCTGACCCGCTTGCCGGGCATTGGAAAGAAAACCGCCGAGCGGATCATCATCGAACTACGTGACAAGCTGGATGCTATTCCCCTTGCGGCGAGTCCGGGGCCGGGCAGCAGTCCGGCCGTGGCGGCTGACGCAATCAGTGAAGCGAGCCAGGCCCTCAATGCGCTGGGGTACAAACCCCAGGAAGCAAACCGGATGGTGCGCGCCGTGGCTCAGCCTGACATGAGCGTCGAAGAGATCATCCGCCACGCGCTCCATTCCATGGTGAATAATTAAATGTCCGAAGCAGAAGAACGCGTTATTTCCCCGGCCGATTCGGCGGACGACCTGGCCCTGGAGGCCGGCCTGCGGCCTAATACAATGGACGAGTATATCGGGCAACCCGCCATGCGCGAAAAGCTCGGTATTTTTCTGGAAGCCGCGAAGCGCCGGCAGGACGCGCTGGATCATACATTGATTTTCGGGCCGCCCGGACTGGGTAAAACCACCCTGGCTCACGTGATTGCGCACGAGTTGGGCGTCAATCTGCGCCAGACCTCGGGGCCGGTTCTGGAGCGGGCCGGAGACCTCGCCGCGCTGTTGACCAATCTGCAACCCGGCGACGTGCTTTTCGTTGACGAGATTCACCGGCTTTCCCCCGTGGTTGAGGAAGTGCTGTACCCGGCGCTGGAGGATTTCCAGATCGACATCATGATCGGCGAGGGGCCGGCCGCCCGCTCGATCAAGCTCGACTTGCCGCGCTTCACCCTGATCGGCGCCACCACCCGCGCCGGCCTTCTGACCTCGCCGCTGCGCGACCGTTTCGGCATCGTCGAGCGTCTTGAATTCTACAGCGCCGAGGAATTGTCCCGGATTGTCACCCGGTCGGCAGGAATTCTGCAGATTGCTATCGATAATGAAGGGGCCATGGAAATTGCGCGCCGTTCGCGGGGAACGCCCCGGATTGCCAACCGCTTGTTGCGCCGGGTGAGAGATTTTGCCGAAGTGAAGGGAGATGGAATCATCGACCTGTCGATTGCGGCCCTGGCCATGGAAATGCTGCGCGTGGACGAGCAGGGATTCGACACAATGGACCGGCGCCTTCTGAAAATGATCATCGAGAATTTCGACGGCGGACCGGTTGGCGTCGAGAGTATCGCCGCCTCCCTTTCCGAGGAGCGCGGAACCGTCGAGGATGTGCTGGAGCCTTACCTGATACAGCAGGGCTACATTACGCGCACGGCCCGGGGCCGGACCGCTACGGCCAAGGCCTACCGGCACTTCGGGCTGGATCAGGCCGGAAACGGTGCGAAGGACCTGTTCGATAAGAAATGAGTGAACTAAAGCAAGAACCGTTTGTCTGGCAAGTTAGGGTTTACTTCGAGGACACCGATGCCGGCGGCGTGGTCTACCACTCGCGTTACCTCAATTTCTTTGAGCGCGCA
Source organism: uncultured Lysobacterales bacterium (assembly GCA_947258865.1). Lineage (GTDB taxonomy): Bacteria > Pseudomonadota > Gammaproteobacteria > Xanthomonadales > SZUA-36 > CAMYKC01. The sequence goes on along the minus strand of CAMYKC010000269.1, from coordinate 810 downwards.
CGCACGGAAATGCTGCGCGACATCGGGATATCGCAAACGCAACTCAGGGAAAAACACAATCTCATCTGGGTCGTGCTGGACATCAGCGTTAAGTTTAAAAAAGCGGCGCGCCTCGATGATGAACTGCTGGTGAGCGCGGAATTGCTCTGGGTGAAAGGCGTCCGGCAGGGGTTCCGGCAGAATATGACAAGAATTTCAGACGGAGCGATCGTGGCCGAGGCGGAATTGAGCGCGGTTATGCTCCATGCGGACAGTCTCAAGCCGGCGCGGATGCCGGCATGGATCAAGGCGGAGTTACAACAAGATGCAGAATGATTTACAAGTCTGGGAGTTGATCCTGCAGGCCAGCTGGATGGTGAAAGGCGTGATGGCGCTGCTGCTGCTCGCTTCCGTTGCCTCCTGGATGATTATTTTTCGCAAGCGGCAGGTGCTTGCCAAGTCCGAAAAAGACGCCAACCTGTTCGAGGAGAAATTCTGGTCGGGTACGGATCTTACCGCGCTGCACGAGGGCATCACCGGTGCGAACCGGGTCTCGCACGGCATGGAGCGGATTTTCGACTCGGGTTTTTCCGAATTTCTGCGCATGCGCCAGCAGGGCAGGATGGGCCCCAACGCGATGGTTGAAGGCGCGCAGCGGTCCATGCGTATCGCGCTCACCCGCGAAACCGAGGAACTGGAAAACCATCTGAACTTCCTGGCCACGGTCGGATCGACCAGCCCTTACGTGGGCCTGTTCGGCACCGTCTGGGGCATCATGACTTCTTTTCACCAGTTGGCCAACGTCAACCAGGCCACCATCGCGATGGTGGC
>CAMYKC010000268.1 GCA_947258865.1 uncultured Lysobacterales bacterium | reverse complement strand
GCCTCGGTCACCCGTATTCTCGAGCATATCGGCGAGCCGGCAAAGCCACCGCGGCTTTCGCCGGCGCGTGCTCCCCCGGCCGGGGAGGCGGCGTTCGACCAGAGCCCGGTCTTCGACCCGGTGGCACCCGTGCCAGAGCCTGCCTTCAGACCTCCTGATCTCGCCCCATGGCGTTCCGGCAACCCCGGAGCGGCGAAACCCGCATGAGCACTGGATTTTGTGGCAGAGACTGGTGTTGCGCCTGTTGCGGGCTAGTCTCCTGGGTAGGATTTTGACATGATACTGCCTCCCGCCGCTGAAGATGCCAAACGGCGGCCAGGCCCAATCAAGCCCTAGGAGAGGTTTGCACGATGCCGCAGATACACTTGCCGTTTTTTCCGGATGGCGTGGAGCGCATCACCTCGGAATTAGCTTTTGAAAGAAAGGATGGTCAAGTGACCTACTTCAACGGGCATATGCCGGTATTTATCCACGCCGAGCAGGATACTCCGACCTTTCGCATGATTACCGCGCAGTTTTGCGTCAATGGCAACGCCAAACAAGCGGATATTTCTCGCGCCTTTGGCGTCACGCTCATCAGCGTGAAACGGGCCGTTAAGCGCTATCGGGCGAAAGGGGTATCGGGGTTTTATGAGGAGCCGAAGCGGCGGGGGCCGGTGGTGCTAACAGCAGAGGTGTTGAAGCAGGCGCAAGAACGGCTCGATGAGGAATTAGAAATCTCGGAGGTCGCCGAGCAGCTCGGCGTGAAACGCGATACGCTGGCCAAGGCGATACGCGCCGGGCGCCTACATAAGCCCACAAAAAAAAAGAGCTCGACACACCCCTAAGCACCAAGAGCCAACGCAGCGCCGAAGACGCAGAGGCGCTGATGGGGGTCGGAGCGAGCAACGTCATGGATCGGATGGCGGCCAGCGTGGGGGAGCTAACGGCCGTAGAACCGGCCTTTCAAGCGGTTTCTGATGTGCCCAATGGCGGCGTGCTCTTGGCCCTGCCGGCGCTGTTGGCGGTCGGTCTGCTGCATCAGGCCCACAAGTACTTCCAGTTACCCAAGGGCTATTATGGACTGGAGAGCCTTTTCTTGATGCTGGCCTTCCTGGCCCTGGCGCGGCTGCCATCGCTGGAGCAACTGCGCTACTGTGCACCGGGCGAATGGGGCAAGCTGCTGGGGCTGGACCGCATTCCGGAAGTGCGCACCTTGCGCAACAAAATCGCCCTGCTCTCTGAGCAACAGCAGGCGAGTTCCTGGAGCGCCGAACTGTGTGCCCAATGGATGGGTGAGGATCCCGACAAAGCGGCGGTGTTGTACGTCGATGGCCATGTGCGGGTCTACCACGGCCATCAAACCCCGCTGCCGCGCCACTATGTGGCGCGCCAAAAGCTGTGCTTGCGCGCCACCACCGACTACTGGGTCAATGCCATGGATGGACAGCCGTTCTTTGTGCTCAACCAGGCCGTCGATCCCGGGATGCTCCAGGTGTTGGAACACGAGATTGTGCCGCGCCTGGAAAAAGAGATCCCCAATCAACCCACAGCCGAACAGTTGGAGGCCGATGCGAAGTTGCATCGGTTCAGCCTGGTCTTTGACCGGGAAGGCTATAGTCCGGAGTTTCTACGCACGATGAAGAACAAACGGATTGCCTGTCAGACGTACCACAAATACCCCGAGGAGGATTGGTCGCAGGAGGAGTTCTTTGCCTGCCAGGTGCCGCTCTCATCGGGCGCCTGTGTGGAGATGGACCTGGCCGAGCGAGGCACCTTCCTGGGGGGTAAGGTCTGGGTGCGCGAAATCCGCAAACGCACCGAAACCGGCCATCAGACCTCGGTGCTCTCGAGCGATTACCGTTCGGAGCCAGGGCCGGTGGCCGCGGCCATGTTCGCCCGATGGTCGCAGGAAAACTTCTTCCGGTACATGCGGGAACACTATGGACTGGACCGTTTGGTCGACTATGCTCTCGAGGAGATTCCTGATACCACACAGGTGGTGAACCCGGCGTATCGCCGGCTCGACGGACAGGTACGCAGCAAACGAGGTCATCTCACCCGAAAGCTTGCCGCGTTCTCGGCGATGGGTCTCAAAGGCGAGATCGAACCCAAGAAAGTGGCAGCGTTCGAGCAGAAGAAAGCGGAGCTCCAGGAGCAGATCGAGGGCTTGACAGAAGAGCTCGATGAACTCAAGAACCAGCGCAAAGCGGTCCAACACCACGTCACAATCGCCGAGCTACCCGAAGAGGAGCGCTTCAAGCAACTGAGCACACAAAGTAAACACCTGATTGACACCATCAAGATGGTGGCTTACCGAGCTGAGACCGCCATGGCGCAGATGGCACGGGAAAAGATGCATCGAGAAGACGATGCGCGCAGTTTACTGAGAGCACTCTACAACACGGAAGCCGACCTGCTGCCCGACGAAAACGCCGGGACCTTGACGGTGCGTGTGCATCATCAGGCCAACCGTTGTGCCGATGAGGTGATCCGTCACCTTTGTACGGAGCTCAACCAGACTGAGACGATTTTTCCCGGTACGACTTTTCGTCTGGTTTATGCATTGGTTTCGGATTAACCGCGGACGATTATTCGACAAGCTAGCACGAGGCGAATCGTTGGTGGACAATATTCAGCCATCGCAACACTTATGTGCTTTACCTGAATTTCCTGAAGCTAGGGTCAAATTAGAATCCTAGAGATCAGGAGGTCTGAAATAGGGCTGCGGTCACGAAGCACTTACTATCGCAAGGAGGATGCTCGCCGCTTTATGGTGTCTTGTCGCTCCCACGAACGCCGTCCGCAGCAG
>CAMYKC010000267.1 GCA_947258865.1 uncultured Lysobacterales bacterium | reverse complement strand
CTCGCACCGGTCAGGTGGTCGGCATGCGCATGGGTTTCCAGCACCCACTCGATCCTGAAACCTGCCTCGTCTGCGGCATTGAGCACCCGGTCAATAAAACCGCAATCTGCCATACCGCTGACCGGGTCGTACACCCAGACCGGATCAATGATTGCTGCGACTCTGCTTTCGGTGTCGGCCAAAAGATGGGTCCAGGTGCCGGTATCCGGTTCATAGAAAGACTTGATTTCCATGGAAGGTAAGCCACCCTGAAGTTACATGAGGGAATTCTTATTAAGATATTTGTAATTTAGATAAATTGCAAATACAATTCAGTTAATGAACGCGACTGTGAAAACGGGCCGGAAAACACGCCTGGATTTCGATTCCATGAAGCGAAATGCGTCCGATGCGGTCAGCCTGCTGAAAGGCCTGGCGAACGAGAGCCGTCTGATGATCATGTGTGTTCTGTCGGAAGGAGAAATCTCTGTTGGTCAACTGAACCAGCGCATCAAGCTGAGTCAGTCAGCGCTGTCACAGCACCTTGCTGTTTTGCGTGACCAGGGCCTGGTGCAAACCCGGCGCGAAAGCCAAACCATCTACTATCGCCTGGCTGACACCGCCGCCATGAGCATCATCGAACTGCTCCACGAGGTCTACTGCGAAGCATAACTCCCTATTTTCCGATACAAAAACTCGTAAATATCTGTCCCAACAAATCGTCGGGCAACATTTCACCGGTAATTTCACCCAGCGCCTGTTGCGCCAGCCTGAGCTCCTCCGCGAGCAATTCGCCCGCCTGGCTCGCCTTCATCACTTTCCGGCCTGCAAGTAGGTGTCTGCCGGCTCGGTTCAGGGCGTCGACATGGCGCTGACGGGCCGAAAAACTGCCTTCCGCCTGCTCTGCCGCGCCAACCGCTTCTTTTATCTTGTGCCTGAGCGATTCCAGGCCTTGTCCTGTTTTCGCCGATATCCAGACTCGATTCGTTTCCGTTTTCCCCGGGCTTTGTTTTTCCGCGGACAGGAGGTCGATCTTGTTGGCGATGCGGATACATCTGGCCGGATCCGGCAATTCGGCAGTGAGGTCCTGGTTGATACCCTCGTCGACACTGGCGTCCTCAACCAGCAAAACAATATCCGCAGCCTCGAGTGCCTGGCGCGCCCGCCGAACACCCTCCGCTTCGATCAGGTCGCTGGTCTCCCGGATACCGGCTGTATCGGCCACGTGCACCGGAATGCCATCCAGGTCAATCTGTTCCCGTAATACGTCACGTGTGGTACCGGGAATCTCGGTAACGATGGCGCTCTCCTGGCCCGACAAGGCATTCAGCAAGCTTGACTTCCCCGCGTTGGGCCGGCCGATAATGGCCAGTACGATTCCGTCTCTCAAGAGCCGCCCCTGGCGGGCGTCATTCAACAACCGGGAAAGTTGTTCCTCAGCATCTTCTACTCGCTGCACAACGTCACTTTCAGCGAGAAAATCAATTTCTTCATCGGGAAAGTCGATTGACGCTTCGACGAAAACCCGCAAACTGGTGAGCTTTTCCTGCAGCGCCTGTACTCTTTCAGAAAATACACCCTGCAGGCTGCGTTGCGCCGCCCGGGCGGCAGCATCTGTTCCGGATTCGATCAGATCGGCGATCGCTTCCGCCTGAACCAGGTCCAGCTTGTCGTTCAGGAACGCGCGCTCAGAAAACTCACCCGGCCCGGCTGCCCGGGCGCCGAGCTCCAAAACCCGCTGCATGACCCGGTTAAGAATATGGGTGCCGCCGTGGCCCTGAAGCTCCAGCACATGCTCCCCGGTAAAGGACCGCGGTGAGGCAAAAAAAATGGCGATGCCGGAATCGATCACCTCCCCTTCCTGATCCCGAAAGTGCGCCAGGGTTGCATGGCGGGCGACAGGCACCCGGCCCAGAAGCGTTTGACAAATTTCCGGCACAGCCGGGCCAGATACCCGCACAATGCCGAGACCTCCGGCGCCCGGCGGCGTAGCCACCGCGCAGATCGTATCGCTTTCGATGCGTTTTTGTTCTGTCTTGCCGTCCTTCATGACGACCCGCCCTGCCCGCGCTCAGTCAGAAGCCGCGATCTTGCGCGTGATGTAATACTGCTGCGCGAGTGACAGGCCGGCGTTGGTTGCCCAGTAAAGCACCAGGCCCGCCGGGAAGAATGCAAACATGATAGAAAAGACGATGGGCATCATGGTCATCATCTTCTGCTGCAGGGGATCCATGCCAACCATCGGTGTCAGGCGCTGCGTTGCGAACATGAACGCCGCATTCAGCAGGGGCAGGATGAAATAGGGGTCCCGAACGGAAAGGTTGTCTATCCACAGGATGAAGGGTGCCTGGCGCAGCTCTACGGATTCAAGCAATACCCAGTACAGCGCAATGAAGATCGGTATCTGGACAAGGATGGGTAGACAGCCGCCCAGGGGGTTGACCTTTTCTTTCTTGTACATCTCCATCATGGCCTGGCTCATACGCTGCCGGTCATCACCGTAGCGCTCTTTCAACTGCTCGATCCGTGGCTGCAATTTGCGCATGCGAGCGGTGGAGCGGTACTGAGCCTCGGTGAGTTTGAAAAAGGCCGCCTTAATGAGAATGGTCAGGATGACGATCGCCCAGCCCCAATTTCCAACAAATCCATGAATTTTTGCCAAGAGCCAAAACAGCGGCTTTGAAAAAACCGTGAATATTCCGTAATTTACGGTGTATGCAAGGCCTGGGGCAATATCCGGCAGTTGATTCTGTAGCTTCGGACCAAGATACAGCTGACTATTGAACTCCAGACTTCCACCGGGACCGACCTGCTTCGCG
>CAMYKC010000266.1:2823-4813 GCA_947258865.1 uncultured Lysobacterales bacterium | reverse complement strand
TCAATCCGCAGGGAAATCACGGCGAAGGCCATGATGCCCATCGAATTTGGCAAATGAACATGACGCAACAGCAACAAACCGACCCTTTGGCCAACATCAAGCCATGGTACAAGGAACCCTGGCCCTGGGTTGCCATTGCCATTCCCGGCGCCGCGGTGATCATGGGCATCATTACCTTCTACCTCGCCGTCAGCAATCCTGACCATCTCGTCGTCGATGAAAAGCAATACCACGAGATCGAGTCCGAGCTTCGGGCTCAGCAGACACCAGACCCTGGCCAGACTGAGCCGGATGCACCGGCGGACAAAGGCGATGGAGAACGTTGAAAAGGCCTGTTTTCACTGTGGTGAACCCATTCCTTCAGGCGTTAGGCTCAACGTAAATATCGACGGTACCGAAAAGCCGGTCTGCTGCGCCGGCTGTCAGGCTGTGGCGCAACTTATTTTCGGGGCCGGGCTGGGGCGTTACTATCAATTCCGTCAGGAACTCGGCCGCAGGGTAAAAGAGGACATTCAGAAGGAAATTGCGGCCTGGCAGGGTTGCGATAACCGGGAGTCCTTGTGGGGCGTGGAACTCGGAGAGAACAAGCGTGAACTGTTGCTGCAGACCGAGGGGATTCGCTGCGCGGCCTGTGCCTGGCTGATCCGCAGCCACATGGAAAAGAAACCCGGGGTGCAATCCGTCCAGGTCGATACGGCGACCGGCTACACCCGGATCATCTGGAATCCATCGAAAAACCGTCTGAGCCGGCTTGCCGCGGCGCTGATGGAATTGGGCTATAAACCACACCTGCCTCTGGCCGGTTCAGAGGAGGAGGGCAGAAAAGAAGAGCGCAGAAACTCGATGAAGCGCCTGGGTGTGGCCGGACTGGGCATGATGCAGGTCATGATGTACGCGGTCGGCCTTTACGCAGGAGACGCTTTCGGCATTGCAGAGGCGGAGCGCAGCTTCCTGGAGTGGGTCAGCCTGATGGTGACTTTACCGGTGCTGTTGTATTCCGGACGGGTGTTTTTCGAAGGGGCCTGGCGAAGCATCCGGGCCGGGCGCCCCGGCATGGACGTCCCAGTCGCGATCGCGATTGGGCTGGCGTTCCTGGCCAGTTGTTACAACTTTTTCCGCGGAGCCGGCGAGGTCTGGTTCGATTCCGTCGTGATGTTCATCTTTTTCCTTTCGCTGGGACGGCACATCGAGAGGATTCTGAGGCACCGGAATCTGCAGGCCAGTGCGGCGCTGGCCCGCCTGTTGCCCGAGTGGGCCGAACGTATTACGGGCGGCTCGAGCGAAACCATCCCGGCGTCCGACCTGGCCGAAGGCGATTGGGTTCGGGTGCGTGTGGGTGAAACTTTCCCGGCCGATGGCGTGATACGCCGGGGTTTGACAGAAGTTGACGAGGCCTTGCTGACCGGCGAATCCCGGGCGATTGAACGAGGAGCGGGAAATGAGGTGATCGCCGGCACCATCAACCTCTCACAACCGGTCGAAGTCGAAGTCACCGCCAGTGGCCAGGAAACGACTGTTTCGTCATTGGGGCGTCTGCTACTGCTGGCCCAGTCCAGGCGTCCTTCGACGAGTGGTTTTCCTTCCTGGCTGGTGCCGGTGTTCATTGTCGCGGTGCTGATTATCGCCGGCGGGACCTGGACAGCCTGGCAATTCCTGGATCCGGTACGTGCATTTCCCGCAATGCTTGCGGTATTGGTGGCCAGTTGCCCTTGTGCGCTGTCACTGGCGCTTCCGGTGGTTCATGCTGCCGCCAGCCGCCGCCTGCTGGATGAGGGGATTCTCCTGACGCGGGGGGAAAGCCTGCAGGCTCTGAACGCCGTGGATACCGTCGTGTTCGATAAAACCGGAACCCTGACCCGTGGTATTCCCGAAATCATCTCTGTCGCCTTCAACCCGGAACCCGACGGAATCTCAGAAGTGAGGGCTTTACAGATAGCTGTTTCCCTGGAATCGGCATCGGCACATCCCATTGCTCGGGCATTTCAGTCCA
>CAMYKC010000266.1:0-2812 GCA_947258865.1 uncultured Lysobacterales bacterium | reverse complement strand
TATCGGCACGGCGGAATTCGCCTGTCCCGGCGAGGTATCGGGTATCGATGACGACGTCTGGCTCGCCCATCCCGGTGGCTGGGTGGCCCGGTTCACGCTGCAGGACGGACTGCGTGAAGGCGCTGAGAAGACGGTGGAACAGCTGCGGCTCGACGGTCTGCAAACACTCATCCTGTCGGGTGACAGTGAGGCCGCGGTCGAAGCGGCCGCTGCCCGCCTGAATATACGAAACTGGCGTGCACGGCAGGCTCCGGCCATGAAACTCGAGAAACTGGGGGAACTGCGCGCGGGCGGAAAGAGCGTGTTGATGATTGGAGACGGTGTCAATGACGCCCCCATCCTGGCGGCGGCCGATGTTCCCATCACGGTGCACGGCGGGGCAGAACTCGCCAACAGCTCGGCTGACATGATCCTCACCTCGGAGTCCCTGGACCTGGTGCTCCGGGCCCGGCATATCGCGCAACGCGCACGCCACCTGATCCGCCAGAATCTGACCTGGGCCGTTGTCTATAATGCTTCCGTCATGCCGCTGGCCGTTTCCGGCATGCTTAAGCCATGGATGGCAGCGCTGGGTATGTCACTCAGCTCACTTCTCGTGGTTGCCAATGCAGCGCGACTTGTAAACAAGGGTTGATCCGCTATGAGCATGCTCTATGTATTGATCCCACTGGCGCTGATGTTGCTGGCGGTAGCCGTTTGGGCGCTGATCTGGGCCATCCGAACGGGTCAGTTCGACGACCTGGAATCCCACGGCTGGAGCGTGGTGCTTGACGACGATCAGAAGCCCCCGCCGGACCCTCCCGAGCCAGAGGAAGAGGAAGAAAACTGATGGCCTGGTTTGATCCCGCCATCCTGACCACGGCGTTCCTGGCTGGCCTGCTGGGAAGCGGTCATTGTTTCGGCATGTGCGGGGGCATTGCAGGCAGCCTGGGCGCCCTTTCCGGAGGCAGTGAAACGCGATCCCCGGCGCTCCCGGCCCTGCAGTTCAATATCGGGCGTTTACTAAGTTATGCGATCCTGGGTGGGCTGGCCGCGGGAATTCTCGGAGCCGCCGGTGAGATCATGGCGCTGAAGCCTTTGGGCAAGTGGCTGCGGGCCCTGACAGCCCTTATGGTGCTTCTGATCGGGCTGCGCTTTCTGGTCGGTTGGCGCGGGCTGGATATGATCGAGAAGGGCGGGACAGGGCTGTGGAAACGCATCATGCCCTTCGCAATGCGCGTCAGCCGGCGCCACGACTGGGTTGGCCGCCTGGGCCTCGGGCTGTGCTGGGGCCTGCTGCCTTGCGGTTTGGTCTATACCGTCCTGATGACAGCCGCTTCGACCGGGAACGCTGCCTCAGGGGCCTTGACCATGTTTTCATTCGGTGCCGGCACGCTCCCGGCCATGCTGGGCCTGACTATCGCCGCCCCTGCCTTGAGTGCGTTTTTCAACGACAAGCTGGTCAGCCGGATCGTCGGCTTCAGCCTGGTTGTGCTCGCGATTTGGATGTTCATAACCCTGGTTGGCGGGTCGGGTGGGAGATTTGCGCATCACTAAGCTTGTCATTCAATTCTGCTGTTATTATGGTGTCTATGTGGGCATCTGGATGATGTAAAATTATCGCAGTTATTTATGAAACTTAATGTTCCATCGAATTTCAATCCATAGGGAATCAGTATTAAAATGAGAATATGCTTTCTTCTTTGCGCCGTTATTCTGGCATCGTCGTCCAGCGCTCTTCTCGCCCAGGACTATGATTACCACCCAGCTTTATCCGATAATTTCCTGCTGTCGGTGGGTGCGTTCAGATCTGATAATACGTTCAAAATCAGAGCGGAAGGCGCATCGGATGACATGAATAACGACGAAATTGACTTCGGTAATTCGCTGAGTGTCGATGAAACAAATACGATTTTTAATGGTCAATTGCGCTGGAAATTTGGAAAGGAACGCAAGTGGTCTTTATGGGGCCAATATTTCAGTAATGACGCAGAGGGTAGCGCGACGCTGACCGAAGATGTGGCATGGGAAGACGTCATCTTTCGTGAAGGCACATTCGTGGAAGCCGGCGTCGAGATCGAAGTGATCCGGTTGTTCGTTGGCCGTAGCCTGGTGAAAAATAAGCAGCATGATTTTGGTCTCGGGGTCGGCCTTCATCACTTGGACCTCGGTGCCTTCATCGGTGGTGAGATCAATATTGACGATGAGTCGACTGGTTTTGTGCGGGAATCTGTGAGCGCCGGCGCGCCACTGCCCAACCTGGGTGCCTGGTACCTTTTTTCGCCCGCCAGGAATTGGCTGTTGCATGCGCGAGTCGACTGGCTCAGCGTCAATATCGACCCCTATGATGGCACCATGTGGAACTTCAACGCCGGTGTGAACTTCCAGGCCTGGAGAAACGTCGGTTTTGACCTTTCCTACCAATATTTCGACATCGACTTTGGTGTGGACGACGATGACTTCATCGGAGGCGCCAAAATGTCCTACAGCGGACCAATACTGTCCATAACCGCGAACTGGTGATTACAGGAGCGGGACATTCCCGCTGAAAATGAGAAACCTTCCTTTGCCGGTCTGGCGGCTGACCATCGCCTATTCACTGATGATGGCCGGCACTTCCATGATGGTGCTGCTCGGAGGCATTCCTGGCGGCTTTTATCGGGCCTGAACTGGCCGTGTGGGGCAGGGGGCTGCTGTCCACCGAGTATGCAGGCTAGTTCTTACTCCTGTCTGCCAGCTACGTTGCCTGCCTGATCATCATAGGCTTCTACAGGGACACGCCGGGCACAGCCTGGAATCAACCAAGTTCGTCATCCAGTCACATATCACGGCG
>CAMYKC010000265.1 GCA_947258865.1 uncultured Lysobacterales bacterium | reverse complement strand
CACCAATTCCGGATCATCCTGGTTCATGATGGCCGTCGTGAGGTTTCCCGCCAAACCGCTGCCTGCGGTTGCGACCATGGAGGCGCAACCTGCGACTGCCACGAGGGCGGCAAGCGATATCAGGAGACGAAGGGAAATCCGATCAACGGCGTTTCGATCATCCGGTGACAGCTTCCTCCTGAGTCCCCTTGCAGTCGCCTTCCAGGCAGCATTCCTGCTACTCGCCATAGGGAATCCAGATATTCTTGATCTCCGTCGCCTTTCGCAGGAACGATTCACCCTGACCCTGTTCATCGTCTTTCCAGTCATGGTAAAGCCCATAGTTGACCCAGGTGCGCTTCATGGTTTCCGCGGCCTCTTTTTCCACCAGTGTGCTTCCTTTGCGGCTGCCCCAGTACCACATGCCCTCGATGTCGTAGTGCCTTGCCAACACGTCCGCCAGTACTTCCTGGTCACCGGTCACGATGTTGATCACCCCACCGGGAAGATCTGAAGTATCCAGCACCTGATAGAAATCCGTTGCCAACAGCGCATAATGCTGTGACGGCACCACTACGACCCGATTACCCATGGCTATTGCCGGCATCACCGTGGAGACGAATCCCAGCAGGCCTGCTTCCTCGGGTGCAACAATACCGATCACACCCAGCGGTTCTTTTATTGCCAGCGTCACATTTCGGAACGGCGTCGAGTGGACCCGGCTGTCGTATTTGTCAGCCATTGCGGCATAGTGATAAATCCGTTTAATGCAGAGATTCAGCTCGGCTTTCGCCTCTGACTCTTCGATACCCCCCAGGCTGGCGATACGCCGCACGAACTCCTCAGCCCGGATATTAAGGTTCTCGGCAATATAGTAAATGACCTGCGCCCGGTTATGGGCCGTGGTCGAACTCCAGGCCTCGGACGAACGGGCCGCCTCTACCGCGTTTCGGATATCCTTTCGGTTTCCGGCTGGCACTTCGGCAATAACCCGGCCGGTGGCATCATAAGACGCGTTGCTGTAACCGCCGTCGGGTCGCTGCTGTTTGCCCCCGATGTATAACTTGGGCGTGCGATCGATTTCCGGCGCCTCATGGCCCGCTATCTCCTCGACAGGAACAAAACGCGGAAGTTGCTGAACCGGGTCCTTGCTCAAGCGGGACTCCCAGAAGGGCTTCACATACTCGTACAGGCCTTCAATGCCCCCCTCACGGCCAAAACCCGATTCGCGATAACCCCCGAAGCCGGATGCCGCATCGAACTGGTTGGTGCAATTGACCCACACCGTGCCGGCCTTCAGTTTTGGCGCCACATCAAGCGCCAGGTTGATATTCTCGGTCCAAACGCTGGCCGCCAGCCCATAACGGTTGTTATTGGCCAGCGCCACGGCTTCAGTTGGCGTGCGGAAGGTCATTGACACCAGAACCGGCCCAAATATTTCCTCCTGTGCGAGCGTTGCAGCGGGTTGTACATCGGTAAGCAAGGTCGGCGGATAGTAAAAGCCCTCCGCCGGCAAATCGCACTGCGGTTGCCAGATTTTTCCGCCCTCCTCCGCACCGAGCTGAACCAGACTGCTGACCTTCTCCAGTTGCGACTGGTCAATCAGGGCCCCGATATCGATGCCTTTGTCCAACGAATCGCCCAACACGAGCTTTGACATTCGTTTCCTGATCTTGTCATGCAGGCGGTCAGCGATGGATTCCTGGACCAGCAGTCGGGAACCGGCGCAGCAAACCTGGCCCTGATTAAACCAGATCGCATCCACCAGCCCCTCGACGGCGCTGTCCAGATCGGAGTCTTCAAACACAATGAATGGGGACTTACCACCGAGCTCCAGTGTCAGTTTCTTGCCGGTACCGGCGGTCGCTCTGCGAATGATGCGCCCGACTTCGGTGGAGCCGGTAAAAGCCAGTTTCCCGACTTCCTGGTGATTCGTCAGTGCCTGTCCGGCCTTTTGATCGCCGAGGATGAGATTAAAAACACCATGCGGCAAGCCGATTTCGCTGCACATCTCCGCGAACAGTACAGCAGTTGACGAAGTGAACTCCGCCGGTTTCAAAACGACCGTGTTTCCCATGGCCGCCGCCGGCCGGCAAGCGAACCTCGCTGCACATTTCCGCGAAAAGGACAGCAGTCGAAGAGGTGAACTCCGCCGGTTTCAGGACGACCGTATTACCCATGGCCAAGGCCGGCGCAACTTTCCATGCCAACATCAGCATCGGGAAATTCCAGGGGATAATCTGACCCACGACCCCGATGGGACGGTAACCCGGCAAGCGTTCGCGCATGACCTGGGCCCAGCCTGCGTGATAATAGAAATGACGAGCCACCAGCGGAATATCGATATCCCTGGATTCACGAATTGGCTTGCCATTGTCAAGGCTCTCCAACACGGAAAACAGGCGGCTGTTTTTCTGGATATGGCGTGCCATCGCATAGAGATAGCGGGCCCTTCCATGCCCGCCAATGGCGACCCAGCCCTCTAGTGCATCGGCGGCAGCGGCCACAGCGCGGTTGACGTCCGCTTCGTTGCCGTCAGCAACCATGGCCAGCATTTCACCGTTCGCCGGGTTATGGGTAGCGAAATATTCTCCGGATTCGGGAGTCATCCACTCCCCGCCAATATAATGGTCGAGGCAATTATCCCTTTCTTTCAGCCACTGCTTTACCTTGTCCGGGGTCTCTGCTGCGGGACCGTACTCCAATGATTCAAAAATCTCTGTGACTTCCATGGCCTGTTTCTTTCCCTGCTCAAGCAGTCGGGTGCCTGTATTGTGCCGAATAACTACCGGTGACGTGATGTTCCAACTGCCGTTCGATGTCGCCCAGCAGACTGCTGGCGCCGAAGCGGAACAAGGCGGGCCTGATCCATTGCACGCCAAGTTCCTCCTTCATCAGTACAAGGCAATTGAGTGCGTCTTTCGCCCTGCTGATTCCACCCGCAGGCTTGTAGCCAATCATGTGACCCGTCAAATCCCCATAATCGCGAATGGCGCGGACCATGACGAGGCTGACGGGCAGCGTCGCATTGACGGACTCTTTGCCCGTGCTGGTCTTGATGAAATCTGCACCGGCCATCATGCAAACCCAACTTGCCTTGGCAACGTTAGCCAGTGTCGCGAGTTCGCCCGTGGCCAGGATAGTCTTCAGCTGCGCCTCACCGCAGGCTTCGCGGTAAGCCGCGACTTCTTCGTACAGGCCCTGCCAGTCCGCCGTCAGCACCTTCGCACGGCTGATTACGATGTCGATCTCGGATGCGCCCGCTGATACCGACTCGCGAACCTGCGCCACCTTCAATGACCGGGATATCTGGCCGGCCGGGAACCCGGTAGATACAGCGGCCACGGTAATGCCACTGCCTTCCAGCTCCTTAACGGCCGTCTCGATCAGGTTGTGATAGACGCAAACAGCAGCTGTCGTGATTCCCAGATCTTCAACACCCAGGGCGCGCAGGATGTCCCGGCGGACCGGCCGCTTTGCTTTCAGGCATAGGCGCCGAACCCTGCCCGGTGTATCGTCGCCGGCCAGAGTGGTCAAATCTATACAGCTGATTGCTCTCAAGAGCCAGGCGGCCTGATGATCTTTCTTTATGGAGCGCCGTACGCCGATTGTCGCAGCGCGACGTTCTACCGCGCTCCGGTTAATGCGAAGCCGTCCAAAAAGATCCGGGTTGTAGTCCATTCCCGGGTTTCTCTCGATCCGTTTCTTACGTTCGTCCAGAGAACGCACGTTGGTTTGAGAAACACCTGCCATGATCGAATCCGTAAGCGTTCAGATGAAGATTCAGTATAAAGGGCTTTGATTACAGATTGCAGAGGAAGTCGCTATCCGGGCTGCGAATCCATGTCCATATGTGTCATAATTTTGGGCTGCTTTTCTGACACTTTCACACCGATTTCCGGCTTCATGCACTCATGATGCCAGATAAGAAAACCGGAGAAATACATGAATAAATATCTGCATTTGCTGTTATGGGGTTGCGTCCTGGCCATTTCAGCATTGCCTTTACAGGCACAGAGTGAGAATGAAACCAAGCCAGGCTTGAATGAAGCAACATTCAAAGGGCTCGAATGGCGCGGAATCGGTCCTGCACTGATGTCGGGGCGTATTGCGGATATTGCTGTCGATCCCATGGATCGAAGCACCTGGTATGTGGCGGTTGGCAGCGGTGGCGTCTGGAAAACCACCAACCGGGGCACGACCTGGACGTCGGTCTTTGACGGCCAGGGCTCATACTCCATCGGATCAGTGGCAATCGACCCCAACAACCATCACACCGTTTGGGTGGGGACGGGTGAAAACGTCAGTGGCAGGCACGTTGGTTACGGTGATGGCGTGTACAAGAGCCTGGACAGCGGCGTTACCTGGAAAAACATGGGACTGGAGAATTCCGAGCACATCGGCATGATCCGGATCGATCCCCGCGACTCCGATGTCGTTTACGTTGCCTCGCAGGGACCTTTATGGTCAGCCGGGGGGGATCGTGGCTTATTCAAAACAACCGACGGCGGGGAGACCTGGGATCTGATCCTGTCCGGCGGTGAATATACCGGCGTTAACGAAGTTCACATGGACCCTCGGAACCCGGACATTTTATTTGCGGCAAAACACCAGCGCTACCGTAACGTGGCGGCCTTGATGAATGGCGGGCCGGAGTCAGGAATTTTCAAATCCACGGATGCCGGCAAGACCTGGCGGGAGCTGACCCAGGGCTTGCCGGAAGAGGACAAGGGCAAAATTGGGCTGGCCATCTCGCCCCTCGAACCGGATGTCGTGTACGCCACCATCGAGCTTGGAGGACGCACTGGCGGCTTCTGGCGTTCGACTGATGGCGGAGAAAGCTGGGAGAAGCGCAGGTTGATGCGGATGACGCAGGACGCTGGCGATACGTTTATCCCGCTCCCGCATGACACCAAGCACGGTGATCATCACGCCATGGCTTTCGATCCGGACGACCCGGACTACCTGATGTATGGAACGGATGGCGGCCTTTACGAGTCCTTTGACCTGGGTGAAACCTTTCGCTTCGTATCCAACCTTCCCGTCACGCAGTTTTACAAGGTAGCGGTGGATTACGATGAGCCTTTTTACAATCTTTATGGCGGCACCCAGGACAACAATACTCAGGGCGGCCCCTCGCGCACCGACAACGTCAATGGGATTCGCAATAGCGACTGGTTCATCACACTGTTTGGAGATGGCCATCAACCGGCCGTGGACCCTACCAACCCCGACATCGTGTATTCCGAATGGCAACAGGGCAACCTCGTTCGATACGATCGCAAGAGTGGCGAGCAGATCTACATCCAGCCGCAACCCGAAGCTGACGAAGAAACCGAACGCTTTAACTGGGATGCGCCTATTCTTATCAGCCCGCACGATCCCGCCAGGCTGTACTTTGCCAGCCAGCGCGTCTGGCGCTCGGACGACAGGGGCGATAGCTGGACAACCGTGAGCGGCGACCTTTCGCATGGCAGGGACCGCCTGACGGAATCAATGATGGGGCGAGTCTGGAGTTTTGATTCCTCCTGGGACCTGATGGCCATGTCCAAGTATGGCACCATCACTTCCCTGTCCGAGTCACCGTTAAAAGAAGGTCTGCTTTATGCCGGAACGGATGACGGCCGGATTCACGTGAGCGAAAACGGCGGTCAGAATTGGCGTGCGATCGAGCGGTTGCCCGGCGTGACGGACGATTTTTTCGTTAACGACATCAAAGCCGACCTTCATGATGCTGACACAGTTTACGTGGTAGTCGACGACCATAAATCAGGAGACTTCTCACCGTACGTGTTTAAAAGCACGAATCGGGGAGGCACCTGGACCAGTATCTCCGAGGGGCTGCCCGAGCGGCACGTGGTCTGGAGAGTCGTGCAGGATCACGTAAAACCGGGGCTGCTTTTTACCGGCACCGAGTTCGGTGTGTTCTTCAGCATTGACGGCGGCGGCAAGTGGGTGAAGTTATCCGGCGGCGCTCCGACCATTTCATTTCGCGACCTGGTTGTCCAGACTCGCGAAGATGACCTGGTAGGTGCCACTTTCGGGCGCGGGTTCTGGATTCTGGACGACTATTCGCCGCTCCGTCAGGTCACCGAGGATCAATTGGCGGAGGAAGCAGCTTTCTTCCCGGTCAAAACGGCCCACTGGTATCTTCCAAAACTGCCTCTGGGCGATTTCGAAGTCAACGGAAAATCAAGCCAGGGCGACGGCTATTTCATAGCGCCCAACCCGCCATTCGGCGCGGTGTTCACCTACTATCTGAAGGACGGCCTCAAAACGGCAAAAGAGCAACGTCGCGAACGGGAAACGAAACTCAAAGAGAATGCAGAAGATACCCCTTACCCCGGCTGGGATGCGCTTCGGGAGGAAGAAAAGGAGGAAGCACCCTCTATAGTATTGACGGTGACCGACGGCTCCGGAAACGTAGTCCGGCACATCGAGGGTCCGGTGACTGCAGGTTTTCACCGCGTTGCCTGGGACCTGCGTTACGCCCTTTCATCGCCCTGGACATCTGAGCCCAAAAGTCCGGAATATATCGATATACCCGGACCACTGGCAGCACCAGGAACTTACCGGGTCAGCCTGGCAAAACGCGTCAACGGCCAGACATCTGAACTCGGCATGGCTCAGGAGTTCGAGGTTGTTCCGTTGAGAGCGCGAGGCCTTCCCGGGGCGTCGCCCGACGAAGTGGTGGCTTTTGCGAGGCGCCTGGACGATATCAACAGGCAAGTGTCTGGCGCGGGCGCAGCGGTTGCCGAAATGCTGACCGAGACGTCTGCAATTAAAGAAACTTTGCTTCGTTCTAAGGCCTCTGTCG
>CAMYKC010000264.1 GCA_947258865.1 uncultured Lysobacterales bacterium | reverse complement strand
AAACAATTCTTATAATGACCCACGCATTGAACCTTATGGTGTCTCGCCGCCCCGTCCGAATACTGCATCTGACCGATCCGCACCTGCATGGCAACCGCGATGCAACAATGCGCGGATTCAATACCTATGAAACTTTCAAGGCTGTTGTCGATCACGCGATCGCCAGCGGCCACAAGATCGATGCGGTCATCGGCACCGGTGACCTGGTGCAGGATGAAACCCGCAATGGCTATGAGCGATTTTGCTCGGTCATGGTGGAATTAAATGCCCCGATTCATTGCATCCCCGGCAACCACGACTCGCCGGAAATAATGGCTGACTTGCTGAATGAACCACCGTTTCAATACTGTGGCAGTGCTATATATGAAGACTGGTGCCTGATCATGCTGAATTCCGCAATTCGCTGGGAAGACTGCGGGCGCCTGGATGACGATGAACTGGAGAAATTGCAGCAAATACTGGATGCACATACCAGCCAGGATATTCTGATCGGCCTGCATCACCACCCTCTCCCGACAGGGAGCCGCTGGCTGGATGGCCTTAACTTGCTTAACAGCGCCGAATTCTTGAGCGTGATCGCAGCACACAAGAATGTTCGTTGTGTCGCGTGGGGACACGTGCATCAGGCGTCCGATCGCGTCCATAACGACGTAAGGATGCTCAGCACGCCATCCACGGGTTCGCAGTTTCGTCCCGACAGTGAGGTATTCCGGCTGGACACACGACCACCGGGCTACCGCTGGATCAACCTTCTGCCTGATGGCAGCGTGGACACGGAGGTCGTATGGCTGGATTAAAAAACGCGTACATCTGGTTACTGTCACTGGGACTCTGCCTGGCCTGTCAGGTCAGCCTGGCGCGAGACAAACTGCCGGTCTGGAAACTGCAAAATACCGATAATCGCGTGCTTATTATGGGCTCGGTGCACTTTCTCCGTGCTGAAGATTACCCCCTGCCTGACGGAATGAATCTGGCCTACGAGCAGGCAGACAGCCTGGTGATGGAAGTCGATATGGATGATCTCGACCCAATGGAGGCACAGTCATCCATGGCCCGGCTCGGCATTAGCCAGGACGGACGCAGCTTAGAGGACATTATCGGCGCAGAAGGCTACGAACATGTCGCTGGTCGGGCGAAATCGCTCGGTTTGCCGATAGAATTATTCCAGCAATTTGAACCATGGTTCGCAGCGCTGACTATCAGCCAGATGCAGATGCTCGCGCTCGGCTTCGATCCCAGCTGGGGCATTGAAACCCAGCTGATGCAACGGGCGCTGCAGGACGGGAAATCTATTAGCGGTCTGGAAACACTCAATGAGCAGCTGGGATTTCTTGACCGGCTCGAAGAAAACACGCAGAAATTATTCTTGCTGCAATCCCTCGAAGAAACTACCCAGGTTCAGGAGGAACTGGAATCCATGGTCACAGCCTGGCGCACAGGCGACATGGAAACAATGTCAGAGCTCTTTTTACAGGACATGCTCGAAGAAGCGCCCGGACTTTACGATGCCTTGCTGGTTCAACGCAATCAGAGCTGGCTGGATGAAATTGAAGACCTGACCACCCGGGACGAAGATTATCTTGTTGTCGTCGGCGCGCTGCACCTGGTTGGGGAGGACAGCGTAATCACACTCCTGGATCAACGCGGCTTTCCCACGAGACAACTATCGGGCGACGAGCTGAACTAGGATGAACTAGCGACTAACCACCTATATCTCCGTCATTTCGAAATCTTCCTTGCCCGCGCCGCAATCCGGACATCGCCATGACAATGGCACATCTTTCCAGGCTGTGCCGGGAGCCAGACCGCCATCGGGCTCCCCTTTAGCCTCGTCATAAACATAGCCACAGATAAGACACATCCAGGTCTTCACTATTGCGTTTGCTCCTCACGCAACTGGCGTAACAAAGGTCGCAACACCTTAATTCGCTCCAGCGGATCACTGAGCTCCAGGCAAAATTGTTTTTGCTCCAACTCCAAAGGTAGAACTTCCGCAAATCTGAAACCCACCCATGATGCGTCCTCATAATTTTTTTCGATTCCCTCGTAAAGGCGACCGAGATCTTCGATAACTGCCCGCAGGAGCGCAGGCATGGATGCATATTCCGGCGGCAATGGCGTCGGGGGATCGGGCGGCAGGATTTCAATGATTCCCATGTTCAGCCCATCGGCCTGCCGATCCGTTTCCAGCAAGCGAAATCGATCGCCGCCGCGAGCCGTGATGCCCAGCAAACCATCAGTCCCCTGGTACCAGTCAGTAATCGAGGCCAGGGTGCCCACGGAGTTCATGGCGGCGGAGTCAGTCGCACCGTTCACATCGACGAGCACGACGCCGAAAGGGGCCGACTCTTTCATGCAGCGACTTACCATGTCCAGGTATCGCGGTTCGAACAGGCGCAGCGGTAGCGGACCGCCCGGGAACAGGACGGTCTGCAATGGAAACAGCGGAATCATTTGTCTTTCCAAACTACCTGTAACCTGCAGAAATCAATCGCTAGGAGCGCCGACGAACACTCATGATGCTTCGCCCAACTTGCCGCGTCAACGACATCTCAGACCTGCGCGAGCGCCGCACATATCAGCTGGTGAATACCGCCAAAGCCGCCGTTACTCATGATCACGATATCATCTCCACTTCGGGCCTCTGCCACCACGCTCGCAACAATGGTCTGAACATCATCAGAAACCACGAGATCCCCGATTCCGTTCAGGGTCTCGGCAACGCTCCAGGGCAAATCCGGCGGCTGATACACCCAAATCCGATCGGCCGGTTGCAATGCAGCCGCAAGACCCGCCCGGTGGACACCGAGCTTCATGCTGTTGGAACGCGGCTCGAGAATGGCCAG
>CAMYKC010000263.1 GCA_947258865.1 uncultured Lysobacterales bacterium | reverse complement strand
TTTCCTTCTCTCAAAGATGACAGACACGACCCGGGGCCGTCACAACGTCACACCGGTCAATTCATGGTGCTGGCTGACTGGTCGACGGTCGCAGATTTCGCTTCGGGCGGTGCCGAGGATGATCCCGACAAATGGGTCGCGTTCAAGGATGATGTCGAGGCCAGGTTGCTGGCTTTTTTCACCGAAAGATTTCCCGCGCTTGCTCCGTTGGTGGTCTGTCGCGTATTTGGCACGCCTTTGGCAACCGCGAAGTTCACCGCCCATGAGAAAGGCGGGTTTTACGGTCTCGAAGCCACTCCGCGACGGATCATGTCCGACGCTCTCAGGCCAAGCACACCCGTTCCCGGGCTGTACCTGACCGGCCAGGATGTGCTGACGCCGGGAATCGCTGGCTCTCTCTTTAGCGGCATGCTCACTGCCGCGGCTATCGATCCCCGGGTATATACGAAAATGGGATGAGAGATTTGTTATGGCCCAGGACACGCGGGGGGGCAAGAATTAAGACGCTAGCAGCGGGATTTCCAGGACCGCAAGGGGCCTTGGAGACCTTGCTAACGAGCAAAGCGCGCCCCCGCTACCAAAAATGAAAAGAGCCGGTCCCTTGTGGACCGGCTTTTTCATTTTCGGCACCGCAAGGGCCGGATCTGGTTCTGCGTAGGAAGCAGGTTCAGCCGCAGCCGCCCCGATGCGGAAGCATCGGCAGAGGCGGCAAGACCAACCGGAGCGCGAAGCGCGGAGGGCGCAATCCTGCCCCCGCTACCAGGAAACCGAGAACGCGGCCATGCGCCGGGTTCTTCTTGCCTGCCTTCCCCTCAATCGATGTCCGCTTTACCCCTGAAAGCTGCCATTAGTCTAATATTGGCCTGAAGGGCCGCTAGTGACCCAAAACGGCCGTTCTAAATAGCTCAATGATGCTGCATTTTGCCGATGGCCTAACGAATACCCAAGCGAAAACCACATAACCAATTGAAACCAATTGGAGCCCACCAATAACAGGGACATGTAAATGAACGCCGAAGTTGCTGTATTAAGTCTCAATAATCCTGTTTTTCAAACGTACCTGATTGCAGCTAGCATCATGATATTGAAACTGATGATGCAACCCTGGATGACTGTAGCGCGCATGATGAAGGTCGGAGGGGGATTCCGCAGCCCGGAGGATCTCAAGAAGACGCCTCTGAACCCAAATCCACAGCCCGCACAGCTGGAGATAAATGAGTATGTAGATCGCTCGCGCCGGCTCAATTTGAATGATCTTGAAAGCATTCCTGGATTTCTGGTCGCGGGATTTCTATTTGTGCTCGTTGAACCGCCACTACTGCTTGCACAAATCTTGATATGGACATATGTAGCTTCGAGAGCAGCGCATTTTGTTGCCTATACAACGGCTCAAATCCATGATGTTCGTGCGTTCTGCTGGACTTGGAGTTCATTATCAGTCATTGCGATGGCGATATATACGCTGACTCAGGCGTTCTAAACCCGCAAAATTTTGTGGCTTGACAAGGGCCGCTTGTGGCCGTTAGCGGTCTGGCATATCGACGGTTTCTGGCATGATTGAACGACCGCTTTTGGTGAAAGCGAACATTCACGGGGTACGGCGTCCGGCGCTAGGCCGCCAGGAGCGGAATCTCCAGGATAGCGACGGGCTCAGAAGACCTTGCAAACGTACAAAGCGCGGCCCCGATACCAAACAAAGAATAGGCCCCCTGGTGGGGCCTATCTTCGTTTGGAAATGGACAGGGTTTGGTTGTAATTCGCACCGTTGTGTGTGGCCGGGGGTGTGGGCGTACAGCCCGGGGATACGTGTTTTTCAGAGCGGCAGAAGCATGGAGTCTGTACATTAATATCATCCTGTCGTTTACAGAAAAGGAACACGTTTATCCTATGCGCGGACCCCTCAAGTAATGCACCTACTACTAGGATTATTCGTGTATCGGGTGCCCTGTGCGAAGGGCGTGTTGTCTCGTCCGAGAGCCCGACGCGGAAACGGAGTGATGCTTTGACTATTAGGCCACCACCAGACGAGAGACCGAGCGGCGAGATCATTTTCGGCGTTCCTTTTTGAAAAATCGACGGTGTTTTTTTACGTGCCGATTTTCGGGATCTCGTTCGAATTCGCAATCGATCTGACGCTGCTCATCGTCGCCCGGCGGCGCTCAAAATCAACAGACGTATGGCTAGTAACATCGGCGGGGAATGGGCCCCAATTTCGCACAGAATCTGGTGACCGAATTTACTAGTCATACCGTCTGGTCAGATGTATTCACCTGGTCAGGAATTATGTCGAATTTCTTTACGCGCCAATGCGTGGACGTTCACGAATACGGTTTTATGCTGCCTTTGCTGGGCTTAACACTATAGGGTGATATATCCTACATTTGGTGAATTATCGCCTAGCTCGCCTTATACTGGTATCGAACTGCCGCGCTGTGCGTTCGACGGTGACTTTGATGCGTAGCACAAGCGTCATCGCCGACGCCAGGCTGCCAGTCGACTATTCATTTGATACAGTAAAAAGCACAAACGGGTCCGTAGATCCGCAAACAAAATGATAATAAGTGCAATCCAAATGATTCGTCCGATGCCACGCAATGTTTGTGTTCTGGTCGTCATTGCGAGCTTGATAGCCGCAACGGCCATCGAATACCGATCGGAAAGTCAAACCGCAAAGAGTTACATCGTTCAAGCGAATGGCCTTGATGAAGCCATGGCGTTAGTTGGCGATGTCGGAGGTGAAGTGACGCACGAGCTCGGGATAATCCGTGCGGTCGGCGCGACGCTGACGTCCGCTCAGGTCGACGGGTTACGGAACCGCAGCGGCGTACGCCGGGTGTTCGAGGACGCGACGGTCAC
>CAMYKC010000262.1 GCA_947258865.1 uncultured Lysobacterales bacterium | reverse complement strand
GCGCCATTGTCATCGTATGGCATGTCGTAAACTGCCTTGCCGGTGCCGCCATCAAGATCCGCCTGCGTTCGGTTGACATAGAAAAAGTTTTCGGCATCGGCGATTGCGGAAGCGAACCCGTCAATAGACACGAACTGGTTCGATTTGAGATGTTCTCTGAACAAGAAACTGTGTTGGCCTATATCGATGACGTTTGCGGTCCACCGGGATCGAACACGATAAAAGACTTCTCCGTAGGCAATAGTGGAGTCGAAGTGGATGTCAGCGGGGGCACCCCTACCGTGGGGGAAATGCTGGTCGTTTTGAAAGTCGAGTATGGCGAGGCTCTCAGCGGGCCGGACGACAATGAAGTCGTCACCCTCTGGGTCGATCCGGAAAACGAGTCCAGCATCCCGGTGATTGACAGCGCGCCAATCGACTTGTTGAATCGCGGAGGCGGAATGATCACCTCGGTATCCATGCGGGGTGAACAAATGGCCGGCCAGCCCGCGTTTTTCGACAATCTCCGCGTCGGCCTGTCTTTCGAGGATGTGACCCAATCTTCACCGCCCCAGGGATTTTCCAATGACATGGGCGGGAACGGTGTGTCTTTCGATCCCAACAATTCCGGACATGGCCTCGACTTCAATGTGCATGCAAGCGGGCTCACGGCCTTCTATTTCGGACATACTTCCACTGGTGAGAGGCTTTGGTTGATCTCGGGGCTATACACCCGAGGTCTGGAATTTGATGTTCCCTTTGAACTGGAAATGTACGAAGTCACCAACGGAGTGTTTGGCAGCCCGATGCCACCAACAACTTTTTGGGGAACGATCACCGTCAATTTTGCAGATTGCGATACCGGCCACGCTTCTTTCACTGGTATCGACGGCAATCTCGAGTTGGACTTTATTCGACTGATCGGCCTGGAAGGGATCAATTGCCAGCAATGAAGCGATAGCAACCGCTACACCGGTCAAGGCAAGCACACCACACGGATTATTTCTGTCGAAAAAAGCGCCGCACAAAACCGTGCGGCGCCTCATTTGGCCAGCCTGCCGGGTCTTGGCCGGCATCTGGCTGCTGAGCCTTGCAAGCCCTTACTTCACGTCCAGATGAAAGTATAAAGGACAACTTCTAGCATAACCAACCGACCTTAACAGGAGTTTAAATCGGAATATTTTGTTATGCAGGAGCGAATTCATTCGCTCCTACATCTGTTTTTTGAAGTCGAGCATGCGCTGCAAAGGCAGCATGGCCCGCTCGCCCAGCGCCGGATCGACGAAGACCTCGTTGTCTTCCCGTTCGAACACTTCCGCCAGCGCCTCCAGCTCGTTCATCGCCATCCAGGGGCAGTTGGCGCAGCTGTAGCAGGTCGCGCCATGGCCGGCGGTCGGTGCGATGATCAATTCCTTGTCGGGCACCGCTTTCTGCATGGTGTGGAAGATACCCTGGTCGGTGGCGACGATAAATTTCCGGTTATCCATCCGGACTGCCGCGTCAATGATCTGGCTGGTCGAACCGACCAGGTCCGCCAGTTCGATCACGGCAGCCGGTGATTCCGGGTGAACCAGCACGGCAGCGTCCGGGTTCTCTTCCATCAGGTGACGCATGCCGTCGGCCTTGAATTCCTCGTGCACGACGCAGGCGCCGTCCCAGATCAGCACGTCGGCCCCCGTCACGTTCTGAATGTACGCACCCAGATGGCGGTCCGGGGCGAACAGGATTTTTTCACCCTTCTCATGCAGATACGAGACTACGTCTTTGGCGATACTGGAAGTAACCACCCAGTCCGAGCGTGCCTTGACTGCCGCTGAAGTATTTGCATAGACGACCACCGTACGATCCGGATGCTCGTCGCAAAAAGCGGAAAATTCATCAATGGGGCAACCGATATCCAGTGAACAGGTCGCTTCCAGCGTAGGCATCAGCACGCGTTTCTCCGGGGTCAGTATCTTGGCTGTCTCGCCCATGAATTTCACACCTGCGACAACCAGGGTCTGAGCCGGATGGTCCTTGCCGAAGCGGGCCATCTCCAGGGAGTCACTAACGATACCGCCGGTTTCCTCGGCCAGGTCCTGAACCGCGTCCTGGGTGTAATAATGGGCCACCAGGACCGCGTTTTCCTGTTCCAGACGCCCTCGAATCTGCTGCATCAGGAGCTGTTCCCGTTCTGCGGAGAGCTTTTCGTCCAGGCGATGCTCAAGGTGGTCTTTGACCAGCTCGCGGATCTCAATGAGGTGTTCGGATGCAATACTCATAATCGAACAATAAGCTCATCTACCGTGCTTAACAAGCGTGTATCAGGCCGGCGTGGCGGCCTCCTACAGCATGAAGCGGACGAAATCTTCGAGCGCAGCGCGGTCGGTCCGCCACTGGTTGACCGGATGCTCCATATCCGCGTAGCCGATGGCCATTCCACAGTAGAACATCTCCTCATCCGGCATGCCCAGAATTTCGGCAATCGTGCCATGGAAAGCCGACCAGGCTTCCTGCGGGCAGGTGTGGAGACCTTCCTCGACGGCCAGCAACATAATGTTTTGCATGAACATACCCAGATGAGCCCACTGGTTGTTGCCCATCCCCCTGTCGATCGAGAAGAAGAGCACCATCGGTGCGCCGAAGGCGTCGAGATTCCTGGCGAACTGCCGCAGGCGCGCGGGCCTGTCCTCGCGCGGGATCCCAATCGCCGCATAGAGATCTTCACCGCATCGATATCGGCGGGAACGATAGGGCTCAGGCAGGTCCGACGGGTACACGTTGTACTCAAGCGGCTCTCCCCGGGGCATTTCCATGCTCCGTTGCCTGACTACTGTCTTGAGTTCTTCAAACGGCCGACCGGCGACGACGTAGACGTTCCAGGGCTGGAGATTACCGCCTGACGGTGCTTGCCGGGCGCGCTCCAGG
>CAMYKC010000261.1 GCA_947258865.1 uncultured Lysobacterales bacterium | reverse complement strand
CAAACAGCGATCGAGGCGGTGACACTGTTCGTCGAAGTGACGCTGGTGCTCATTTTGGGCGCATTTATGGGTGCAGACCTGACTTCTTCTTTGATGGTATATCCGCTGATTTTTGTCAGCATCCTGGCGCTGAGCCTCGGAGCGTCGATGTTCCTGTGCGCTCTGGTGGTCTTCCTCTCTGACCTCAGTTATATATGGGGTTTGTTCTGCCGCGTGCTTTTCTTCCTGACGCCGGTGTTTTTCTCCGTTGAAGTCGCCGGTGAGGGATTTGCGAGGCAGGTACTTGAACTCAATCCGCTCACCCGGCTGATTTCGCTCTCGCGGGAAGCGCTGCTTTACGGCGGCGCGGTCGGCCCGGGCGACATCGGCCTGGCGATGATCGGTCCCCTGGCTGTACTGATTTTTGGCTCTGTCGTCTTTCGTTCTGTCCGGCCGAAGATAGCGGATTATATTTGACCATGGCGATCCGGCTGGAAAAAGTGGACAAGTCATTCATGGCAGCAGGGCGCAGCCGGCGGCCCCTCTACCGGGAGATCTTGATGCTGCGGTCCAAACAGCGGCAGAGAGGCGCCAAGACTGTTCTGAAAGACGTCATGCTGGACATCGCCGATGGTTCGAGGGTAGGGGTGATCGGCCGGAACGGCGCCGGAAAATCGACCTTGTTGCGTTTGATCGCCGGAATTTATTCTCCGACAGCAGGACGTGTAACGGTGGATGGGAAGGTTTGCTGTTTCCTCGAACCCGGAGCCGGAGCTGCTCCGGCACTACCCGTCAGGGATAACGTGTTCCTTTACGCCTCGCTGGCGGGACTGGGATATCGCGAAACAAAAAGCAGCCTGTCGCGTATATTGGAGTTTTGTTCATTGTCTGATCAGCAATTCACCTGGGTGGAGCACCTCTCGTTCGGGATGCAGCAGCGGTTATTTATGTCGATTCAACTCGAAGTCATGCGCCTGAACCGGGCACAGGTATTTCTATTTGACGAGTTCCTGATGGGGGTGGACAAGTCATTTCGTGCCCGCGTTAAAGATGCATTGACCCATTTTCCGTCTGACAAGCAGATCGTACTCCATGCTTCGCATGATCATGAGTTGATGATCCAGACCTGCCCCCGGGCAATATTTATCGACCATTGCAGCATTCGAAAAATTGGACCGACGGCCGAAGTGCTCGAGATTTACCGAAATGACTGATCTCAGCTCGCCGCCGACGGTTTCTGTCGTGGTGCCGGTGCACAATGGAGGTGATGACCTGGATCGCTGTCTGGCCGCAATCAGCCGGTCGGAATGGCCGGTACATGAATGCATTATTGTCGACGATGGATCGACCGATGGCCGGGCAGCCAAAATCGATGAAGGCCGCCACGTACACGTGGTCAAGATGGACAAGCAGCGTGGTCCGGCAGTCGCACGTAATAAGGGCGCTGATGAGGCATCGGGCGACATCCTGTTTTTCACCGCTGCCGATGTTGTGCTTCACCCGGATGCAATCGGACTGGCCGCGCGCACATTGTCCACCGACCAGGATACTGCGGCCTTGATCGGCAGCTACGATGATGAGCCCGGACATCCTTCTTTTCTGTCCCGTTACCGAAATCTATACCACCACTGGAACCACCAGAACGCAAGAGAAGAGGCTTCGACGTTCTGGACAGGCTGCGGCGCGATCCGCCGGGACGTGTTCCTCTCAATCGGAGGATTCGACGATGCGTACGACAAGCCGAGTATCGAGGATATCGAACTGGGTTATCGTCTGCGCGCTGCCGGTTACCGGATCCGGCTCTTGAAAAACATGCTGGGCACGCATATGAAGCAATGGACTCTCTGGGATATAGTTCGCACGGATATTTTCAGAAGAGGGGTGCCATGGTTCGTTTTGCTGCGGCGATTTGACGAGGTTCCCCGTGATCTGAATCTCAATTGGCGCGCCCAGGCTGCAACCCTGTTTGCCGTCTTTTTCATTCTGTCCGTGTTCTTGCTGCTGCCCGGCCACGCTCTGTCCCTCGCGCCGCTTCCGTGGCTAATCCTGCCATTCGTGTTGACGGCTGCCATTGTGTGGCTCCAACGGGATTTTTTTCGTTTGCTTTTCAGGCTGCATGGCATCAGATACGCGGCCGCAGCCGTGCCGATGCAGCTGCTTTTTTTTATCGGCTGTGCTGTTTCGATTCCATTGGGATACATCCAGAGCTTGATGGGCAGGTTGCGTGCTGGAGGGCAGGGCAAGTGAATACAAACTATGTAAATCATTTCAATGATCCGACGAGAATCATTCTCGCCCTGCTGGTGGCGTTTGGACTCATCGGAGCCTGGAATTATGCCCGGTCGACGCCCGGAATTGATTACTACGTTTCATGGGCCGCCGCGGATGCTACCCGTCATCAGATCGGCCACAAAATCTACGAAAAGGAAACTCAGTTCAGGCTGGGCATGGAGTATCGCCGCAAGGCGCAGTCTGGAGACCCCAAATCCAGACAAGCGACGGCTGCCGGGGTCATTTCCATCATTGGAATGACAGCCACGCCCTTCCTGTACTCGGTAATCAATTTGTTTTCTACCGGCGACTACGAAACGGATTTAAGCATCTGGCACGCTATTTCCCTTGTTTCGTTCACGGCGGCGATACTGCTATTTGGCCGCCTGCTCGGTTTTTCCCTGACAGCAAATCTTGCCATATTGTTGCCTTGTCTCGTCTGGATGGCAGCGTTTCATTCTGACTTGAGAGTTGCAAACGTTAACAGTTTCCAACTCGGATTGATCGGCCTGGCGTTCTGGCTTCAGAGCCGCGATTCGAACCGTGGGTTTCTGCTGGCGGCGGGTGCATTGTTGGCGATGATTGTGTTATTCAAACCAAACCTGGCGCCAGTTCCCGTCTTATCGATCGGCGCCTGGTTGA
>CAMYKC010000260.1 GCA_947258865.1 uncultured Lysobacterales bacterium | reverse complement strand
TCCGCCCCCAGGCTGAAGGGCTTCTGGCCCGCTGGTGACAGGAACGTATTGTCGACCACGACCAGGGCGCCGGCTTCATGCGCCGCCTCCGCGATCGCTTCGATATCTGTGATCCGCAACAGGGGATTGCTTGGTGTCTCGATCCACACCATGCGTGGCCGGAGTTCACGGATCTGCTTGACGGACGATTGGGTTTCCCACAATGGCAGCCACTCGAGCTCGAAAAGCCCCCTGCCAGCAGCCGCACTGAACAAGCGGTGGCAACCGCCATAGCAGTCGTGGGGGGCAACGATGGTCTCCCCGGGCTTCACCAACTGGGTCACGAGGTGCACGGCCGACATACCGGAAGCAGTGATCACGCCCCCTGCCCCGCCCTCCAGGGCCGCCAGGGCTTCCGCGAGCTGATCGCGGGTGGGATTTCCTGATCGGGTGTAATCGTATTCCCGCTTTTCGCCAAAGCCATGGAACGAGAAGTTCGAACTCATGTACAGCGGGGGTATGACCGCGCCGTGGGCTACGTCGGTATCGACTGCAAAACGCGCAGCCAGCGTGTCCTGGTGTGCAGTGTCGGGAATCTTGCTCATGCCGTTGTTCCTTTGCTTTTCCGGTTGCATCAATCTCATCCGGAAATCCCGCAAAGCAGGCTGAGCATGACCAGGTCCATCAGGAGCGCTTCCTGGTCACTCATTTCCCGAAAACTCACGTGAGTCTTCGCAGGAATTGGCACCTTTTCGAAGGGGTTAGCTTCGCTGGTTGCCCCGGCGTCTAAGGGCCAGTCCCTCAGCCGGTCTGAATGAGTAAGGCTCGATCATAGGGGAAAACTTCAGGCAGATGCAAGGAATTTATGCAGGAGCGGGCCATGTCCGCTATTGCTAATGTCTTTAAAGAGGAATCGGGTACCTGTGTGAAGGACCTCCATCTGTCGGGAACAGATGAAGAGCGAACAGGGATGTCTCGAGCGTGTCCTTGACACAGGTACCCGGTAACTCAATTAAGTATCCGCCAAATCGCGGGTAGAGTGACTCTGCGAGCCACCGGCAACAGCTTCCTCCCTGGCTGTTGCCTTCCTCGCGGCTATCCTGCCGCTCGGGCCCGCTTCTGCATTTGCGCCCATGGGGTGCCCCAATATCAGGAGTAGTCTTTGTAGGATTTTTCTTCGACGATCGCGGAGCCGAGGTGCAGGTTAAGTTCCTTTTTCACTTCGGAACGACGGTCGTTTGTGAAGTAAACAGCACGGGCCAGCTCGATAAAGCGCTCATCGAATTCCCTGGCCCGCTCCTTGTCGCGGATGTCGTCCTCGATTTCCCACAGGGCCTCATTGATCTCTTTCAACTGCGAGTGCAGCTTCTGTATCACCTCATCATCGGCAATGGCCTTGTCCCAGGTCTCCTTCAGGAGCTCCAGTTCAACGCGGACATTGGCTACTTTCGCCGGATCGTCCATGCGTTCGGACTTGATTTCGAGAATAGTGATCTTGTCGAGCACTTCTCCTGGTGAAACGGGGACGTGAATGTTATCCATGGCCGGTCTCCTCAAACCTTGAAACTGTAGTCCTTGTCCGGGTCGCGTTCGATATCGGGCGGGTAGTTGCGGCGCTTTTCGGCATAGTATTGCTCGCGGGAATCACCCTCCGAGGCCTTATTGTAGGTGATGTAGAGCACACGCCGCGCTTCGTTGGTCCGATTTGGCTGTGAGCGGTGAGGCGCAAAGGAGTCGAAGAATACCGCATCACCAGGCTGGCAATGGACGGATACATAATCGACGTGTCGTGTATCTTCATCCGTGAGCGGCGCCCACATGGAACCCAGCACGCCCTGCTTGTGCATGCCCGCAATCATCTCCAGGCTGCCGTTCTGCTCGTTGGTCTCGTCAATCGCAATCATCGCCGTGATGTGTATATCGGCGAAAACATCCCATCCGGCCTGCACGTCCTGGTGCTCTTTGAAGCCGTCGCCGCCCGGGAGCTTGAAATTGATCTTGTCTTTGAACAGAACAGCCTCTTCACCGAACAATTCGGAGATAGCCTGCCGCATCCGGCGGGCGGTAATCAGCTTGGAAAAACCTTCGTGAAAGGGCACGAAATTTTCAATCCGGCAAATGATGCGGGAACCATCGGTCTGACTCTCCTCGAAGTACATCATGTACTTGCCCGGCACTTCCGGAAGGGCGGCTACGGCGTCAGTCCAGTCGCTGATCGCCGCTACCTCTTCAGCGGAATACATACCGCGAACGAGGAGAAAACCATCGCGGTTGAACTGTGCAATCTGGTCGTCACTGAGAATTTTCTGGGGCTTCATAATTTCGCTTCCAATTAAGGTGTTTCGCTTCCCTGCTCCCGCCTGCGGCTCCGATGGTACGGAATTGATTCTAGCGGCGCGCCCACAGGCTCTTGATGACTGAAATCAGGTTGTTGGTGGTCCAGTACAGCACCATGCCGGCGGGAAACGTATAGAACAACACGAAGAAGGCCACCGCCAGCAGCAACATGTTCCGCACCTGCTTTCTTCGCAGATCCGCATTCAATGCCAGCGGGTTGTGCAGGGACGAAGCCACCACCGACAACCCCGTCATCAGGAACGGCAGCAGATTGAACTCGGCGCCAAAAAAAGGCAATCGGAACGGCATCCTGAACAGCTCGTCCGGCCGGGAAAGGTCGGAGGACCACAGGAAGCCCGCGTTCAGCAAGTGGATGTTTTCCGCCAGCATGTCGAAGGCGCCGATAAACACCGGAATGACCACGGCCACGCCCATCATGCTTTTCAGGCTGTACAGGGGATGCACCCGTTCCGTTTTGTACAGGGCCAGGATTTTTGCCGCCTGCTCCTCACCCTTGAAGTTTTTCTTAATCCGGCTGAGCTCGGGCGCCAGCCTGGCCTCGGTTTCGTTCACCTGCT
>CAMYKC010000259.1 GCA_947258865.1 uncultured Lysobacterales bacterium | reverse complement strand
AGACGATGCGCTGCTGCCGGATCTTCAAGGCAGGCACTTGCTGCCTCCCTGGTTGCCTGTGTCACTTTGCTAACAAATTCGGGGGACACGATGTCGGCGAGTAATTGTTCGGTTATTGCCGTATCCACTTTCTCTTTATTCAACCAGCGCCCTTTTTTGCCGGGTTCCGGTCGGGTTCGATAGTGTTGATTGCCACTACCCGTCCATAGAGCACCTTCGGGTGTTTTCAACAATCCGGTAAACAAATAGCTGGAAGCCCCTGTTTTAGCCTCAGAGACCTTCTTTCCAATTTGGCTGTTATGAAGCCGGTTGAGAATTTGTTCGGCTTCATCGACAGAGACCAGTGCCTCGTGGGTATTTTCCTTGATAACCCATTCCTCGCGGGGCCGGCGTTTCTTGTTTCCTTTATATCCCTCGCCCTTTTTTTGTTCATTATGGACGTTCCAAACGGTATGGCCAGCATAGGTAAGCGCATTCCATTCCATTCCGATCAATGTTGAGACTGCCAGGGAGAGCCCCGCGTGAGCTGCGGCCTTCGACCGTGGCTCGCCATTCGCTCGCATTTTGAGATAGCTCGCCACCATGGGGGCCTTTTCTGAAAGTGCCAAGACAGATTTGGTGACAGGAACACCGTCGCGTATCGCCCCGGTTTCGAGTTTCTTGAGCTGATATCCAGTTGGGGCTCTGCCGCCTGCGCGATATCCTTGAGCCACATTTTCTCTCATGCCGCCGAGCCCTTTTTGTTTGGACATCATGGAGTGAACCTGAGCCTGGGCTTCCATAAACGAATCGAGCATCAGTCTGGTAATAGGATCCAGATCAGGCGCAATCGCATAGACGATCTCTACGTCCAGTTTTGTCGCTTCATGCTTGAATATTTGCGCAATGAATTGATTTCGGGCAAGTCGTGTGTGTTCAGTCATAAGCAAAACTGTCCACTCACGGCCTGGTGACTTCAACTCGCAGAGAAGAGATTGAAAACCGGGGCGGTCTTCATCTTTCGCGGACTCAACGATATCGGTGAATTCCTTCACCAGAAGGAGATTGCGTTTTTCGGCTAATGCCTTCAGTTCCCGGCGTTGCGCGTCGATCGACACATCTGATCGATCTTTGCTTGAACGTAAATATACGGCGGTCTTCTTTAGTTGCCTGGTAACCATCGATACAGTCCCTCGGTTTGGCCTACGGTTTTTCTAACCGCGTCCTATTTAACACCATTGGGAGGGGAAGTGGTACCTGAAGTCCCGGGTTTCTCGCCAGTCGTTACATCCTTTCCATTTTCAATATTGTGAAGGGCTTCCAGTATCACGGGTACCATCAACCTGACCACCACACCAAGGTTCGGTTTTCCATTTGATGACAGCATGTTAATGGCTGATGCGCGGCGCTTGGTTGTTTTCGGACTTGGCATTCGGGACTATGAGTTTTACCTAAATACGCAGGGTGCGGAAACGGATCAGTCCTGGGGTAATACGGCGGTGTCGCTTCATAAAGGCTTGAATTGCGTCGAGTGTTTACCAGTGGTTGATCATAGCGTCTGTGTGGTCCGGAAATGAGCTCGAAAACTCACCCTGGGTGTGCTCTTTTCGAGCTCATTTCCGGAGCAGACTGATGGCAAACTGCAGTGTTCACAGACCAGCATAGGAGAACACAAGCAATGCCAGATTCAGTCAATGCCAACGTGGCAACGTTGGAGAACCAGCTGACGCAACGCTTCGGCCTGCTGATGTCACAAGCACAACTGGCCGAGTTGCTCGGACGCTCGACCGGCGGCTTGCGTTACAGCCTCAGTTACCCGAGTGACGTGAGTACGCGCGCCCTCAAGGCCTGCGGGCGCAAGATCGGCCGGCGAAAGTATTATCCGGTGTCGGAAGTCGCCCGGATCATCCTCGGTAACGGTGAGGCATGAACAATACCATCATCCGCGCCCCGCGCCGTCAACGGTTTGTCGTCATGGACCAGCGCGCCGTCGAGGATGATCGCCTGTCCTGGGCGGCCAGGGGGCTGCTGTGTTACCTGCTGTCCCGGCCGGATGACTGGAAGGTGCTGGTCAATGATCTGCGCAAGCGCGGCAACCTGGGGCGTGACGGGATCTACCGGCTACTCCGGGAACTTCGCACGCTCGGCTATGCGCGCTTCCAGCGCTTGCGTGACCGGAATGGCCGCATCCGGGGTGGCATGTACATTATTCGCGAGATCGCAGCTTCACCAGATCCGGATTTGCCGGATACGGTATTGCCAGAAACGGCTGTACCGGGTACGGCAAAGCCGGGAGCATTACCTACTACTGACTTAAACCTAAAAAGAACAACTACTACAATACCGACTACTACCAAAGAGCGTAGTAGTAGTTGTGAAAATGAAGATCGTGCCGTGGCGTTCGCCCCGTGGGTTCCGGCCGAGCTCCAGGATCCGGCCAGGGAAATCGTGGCCGAACTCGATCTAGCGGAGGCACAAATGGTGATCGACGAATGGGCGGGCCGCATGGCGCTGGAGAAGATTGACACATCACCGCTCGGCTACCTGCAAGCCATGGTCAGGCGATATCGGGAAGGCAATTTCGGACTGGCATTTGCGAATGCGGTAGCTGAAGTAAGAGCAAAACCACCCGACGACGAGAGTGGCATCGTCGAGATTGAGACTGGTGAAGCCGATTGTGAAGCAGACTGAAGCATTCGGTGCGCGCCGAAGGTTGCCCGATACAGACCAATGCAACCGGTGTGACAGGCAGCGCCTGGCGCAGGTGTTGCCCTGCGGGAAGCGGCCGCGTCACTACACCGCGAAGCGCGGTAGTGACGCGGCCGAATTCGGGACCTAAGTGCGTGCCATGCCTGGATATTCCGGGAGCACGCGCGAATGCCGGCCGGATTATGGCGTGAAAAAGCGCACCTAAAGGTGGAGTATTCGAGCTAGTTTTAA
>CAMYKC010000258.1 GCA_947258865.1 uncultured Lysobacterales bacterium | reverse complement strand
CCTGGGCCTGGCTTTCGCCTACGGTCAGGCACGGCGTTTGCCGGAGGCGATTACCGCCGCCATGACAGGTGTCGAAATCAATCCGGATATCAGCTGGTACCGCCGCTGGCTGGGGATGATGCACCTGCAAAACGGCGAAGCGGAGACGGCACTCGAAGTCTTCCGGCAAATTGAGGACGAACCCCAGCGAATCATGGGGCTGGTCATGGCCGAACACGCGCTGGGCCGCCAGGCCGAATCCGACGCGCTGCTGAAGGAATTACTCGAAATCAAGTGGGGCGTCACGCCTTTCCAGATCGCCTATATATTCGCCTTTCGGGGCGACAACGACGAGGCATTCGAGTGGCTGGAGAAAAGTGCCGTCATGGGTTCGCAGGTCAGTGATGCAGCCACGTTCCCGATGCTGCTCAATCTCCACGACGACCCGCGCTGGCTGCCCTTCCTGGAACGCATCGGCAAGTCGCCAGAGCAATTGGCCGGGATTGAGTTCAACGTGACACGCCACGAATAGCCATTGAAAAATGGTCGATTTCGAGACACCTGGGAAAAGAGAAGTGCCGGAGTGACGATTGAGGCACCTTAATCTGACCCCACAGCTGAAAAAGTCTTAATCCACCCAGCAGGAGACAAATCATGCAATCGGAACAGAGACTGAAATACCTGAAGTTCGCCCTCTATGCATTTGGCCTCTTCTTCATCTTTGGTGTTTACCCGATGATGGAGTGGATCTTTCCAGAAGGTTATGGCTGGACGCCGAGGCAGCATGAATACGAACAGATGATCATGGGTGTCTATGCGACGCTGGGCGTGTTCCTGATACTCGCGGCCAGGAACCCGATGCAACATGCGAGCCTGATCTGGTTCACTGTCTGGTCGAGCGTGGTCCACGGCGGGATCATGATGGTGCAGGCGATTGTTGATGAAACCGACCGGATGAATCTCATAGGCGACGTGCCGGCGCTGTTCCTTGTCGCCATTGTGCTTGGGTTTCTGATGCCGAGAAAATCTGCTGCATAGGGCGACAGGATCGTCACAGGCAGCCCTCAATTGACAGTCTGGTAGCGTTTACAATTTCAAATTTACCGGCCCAGACGCGTTTGCCGTTTGCTGTTCATGGATAAGTGTTGCACTTGCCGGAAGTGTCTGACTTCGCGATTACGCTGGAAATTATGTCGAAGCAGGACCTGGCGACAGCTTCCGGAGCCGGATGTGGCCACCTGACAGTGCGTTCAACGCCAGGATTGCCGGTGGTGTCTATGTAATCGCAACGGCCGGGATCAAAGTCGAGCCAAACGACGCTGGCCTGGGCAATGATGTTGTAGTTTTGATCCCAGATGACGACTTCGGCCCTGCATTCAACAGAGTAGTCCTCTGCATTACAACCGCCAACGCCCTCGTCCGCGGCCAGTTGTTCTCCCCGCTGGAAGATCGATTCGACTTCTTCATAATTAAAACAGGGGCAGGTGGCATCTTCGTCCTGTGCATTTGCTGCGATGCTGATCAAGCACATCAGAACCACCGCAAACACGGCTGGAACCATTAACAGCTTGCGAAGCGAGTTACATTCGGCATGAACCATGGGTTGATTATAGGGTGGATCTGGGTTCTGCCAGTAACTTCACTATTGCAGCCGCCGCAAAAACGGCCTGAACGGGACCAGCATGCGGCTTTTGCCGGTTTTCGTCAGGGCTTTGCGGCTGTCACCGTGACCGACAGCACGTGCAGGTCACTATTAACCGCCTCGTCCAGCTGTTCCCTGGTCAGAGATTTCGCAACCAGATCAGCCGGTACCTGAATTCGTCGTTCACTGGCGACTTCGACATGGCTGAAGCCGGTCTCCTCGATCAGCAGCAAATAATCTTCTTTTGGAATCGCGCCCGAAACGCATCCGGCGTAGGCTTCCGCGATTCCTTTCACCCAATCGGGTAAATCCTGAGATGAAACGATATCGGAGATGCAAAAATGTCCGCCCGGTTTCAGCACCCGGAAAATCTCCGCAAAGGCGCGCCGCTTGTCCGGCACCAGGTTGAGCACGCAATTGGAGATGACGACATCGATGCTGTCGGAAAGAACCGGCAGATGTTCGATTTCACCCAGCCGGAATTCGACATTGTCAAAGCCGGACTGCTTTGCGTTCGCCCTGGCCCTGGCGATCATTTCAGCGGTCATGTCGACACCGATCACGCGGCCGCTTTCGCCCACTTCGCTACGGGCCACGAACACATCAAGGCCCGCGCCGGATCCAAGGTCGAGCACCGTCTGGCCGGGCTTCAGTGCGGCGTGCTCGACCGGAATTCCACAACCCAGCCCCAGGTCTGCATCGGCCATGTAGCCGCTGATGCCGTCATAAGCATCGCCGATCATATTGAAATCATCTTTGGCAGCTTCGTTGCTGCCACAGCAGGATGTGCTACAGCCGGAGCGGGGCGCATTCGAGATTTCAGCATACTTTTGCCGAACCACTTCGCGTAATCGATCTTCTGTTTGTGTCATGAGGAACTCCTTCTTAACAACAGTTTTCCAGTGTGCCGAACAGTCGCCCGAATCGCTCACGAAGTCCGCGCGAGGTCTCGGTGTCGATGCAATAGCAAGACCTCGGTCCATCGATCTCTCCCCTGATCAGTCCAGCGTCTTTCAGGATTTTCAGATGCTGCGACACCGTCGCCTGGGATAATGGCATGACGTCGACAATCTCGCCGCAAATGCAAGGGCCGCGGCGCGCGAGGGTTTGTAATATGGCCAGCCTGGCTGGATGCGACAGCGCCTTGCAAGCATTGGCAAGGGTTTCAAAATCCATTAGATTCTGTTCGGTATCCATGGTTTTATCGTACATCGACGATAAACGATAAGCAAGAGATTCTACTTCACTTTTCAAATTGCGGCATACTTCACGACCCAGCGTCATGAACAAAATCCGGAG
>CAMYKC010000257.1 GCA_947258865.1 uncultured Lysobacterales bacterium | reverse complement strand
TTCGCGATCAGCGGTGGGTCCTCGCAACCTGTTGATGGGTTCTCAATTTAACTTTATCTTCGAGCCGAGCACGCCTGCTTGACCATCAGGCTTCGATTGGCTGATAACACTCACCTCGCGAGAGCAGCGCCCAGATGATCCTGGCGTATTAATTGGCCAGGGCGACCGCGGCCTTGTTCTTCCCGCGTCGGGCCACCAACGTCTCAATCAGTCTGCAGCGCCTGAATCGTGCAGATTAAGGCCAAAAGCGGTACGCTCGATTCCTTCACCGCGCGTGGCCCGTCGAATCTGGTCGTTCAGCTGCCTGGCTTCGTTGTTCACGTATCCTCGAGCATGATCGAGGTGCACACAAATTGCGCTGTATCGCAACTGGACCGGATGGATGCCCGCGTTGACC
This sequence comes from uncultured Lysobacterales bacterium, assembly GCA_947258865.1. Lineage (GTDB taxonomy): Bacteria > Pseudomonadota > Gammaproteobacteria > Xanthomonadales > SZUA-36 > CAMYKC01. Next base: position 2,566 of record CAMYKC010000257.1, on the reverse strand, counting down.
AGCCTCTCCCCGAGTTCGCGATCCTCCCCACCGTACTGCATCCGCTCATCGAATCCGTTGGCGGTCACGATGTCGCTGCGCCAGCCCGAAGAGTTGTGTCCGTTCCACGAAGCGCGGGTTGGCGTCCAACGGTTAAAGAATGTTTCCATCGACTTGCCGGCAGTGAGTTTCCACCATTTATGGGGTAGTTTTCGAACGCCTTGCTCTCTCAGCCACTGAGCATCGAAGACCCGGCCTCTCTCGATGTCTTCACAATCGATCACTTTGCTGACGCCCATGGGAAGTTTGAAGTAGCCGCCGGAAAGGAAATGACCCTGTCGGGAGAAACGGCGGTGAACGGCGATGAAATCGCTGCGCGGAATGCAGTCTCCATCACTGAACAGCAGGTAGTCTCCGTCTGACTCCAGAATCGCCTTGTTGAGGATGCGGGTTTTGCGAAACCCGTCGTCTTTCTGCCATACGTGCCGAATAGCAACGGTAGATTCCGCCGCCATGAAATGGATCAGTTCCTTCGTTTCCGGTCCGGAGCCATCATCGGCAATTACGATTTCAAAATCCCGGTCAGTCTGGGACAGGTAGCCCCAAAGACATTTCTTTAGCCATTCCGGTGCATTGTAGGTGGACAGGATTACCGAAATTTTCATTGCTCGCTACTCAGTTTCCCAAACTCAATCGATGAGTTTGAAATGACGTTTGCTGAAATCCCAGCCAAAGCGGTTCTCAAGCCGTGCCAGAAACCGGTGCTTGCGATCGCTGAACTTCAATTGGTAATCCGGGTTTAGGGTGAATTCGTGGTTGCCGTGCTGTTCCAGCCAGTCGCGGATGACCGCCGGATGCGTTCCGGAAAAAGGTCCCAGAGCCTGTGGATCGATTTCCGAATAGCTACTGTGCCAGAGGCTTTTGCTCCAGAACTGATTGACGGTGTCAGCCTTCGCGGCAAGGTAGTGATCCGCGCGCACATCGCCATAGTGGTAGATCCTCACACCGCTGTTAGCCGCCCTCGGATAGCGGTTCCGGCGCTTGTTTCGGTTACCCCACCAGGTCTTGTCCTTGATCACTACCCAGTAAAGACCGTCCGGGGCAATCACGCGCAGGTTGTTTCGTATGATGCGGGTAGCCTTGCGGTACATCTTGGAAGTCGTGCGAAGGGTCTGGGGGTCACCCCAGAAGTGATAGTAGTCGAACGCCAGCGCCTCAATTTCGGGCCTGTCCAGGTATTGCTGCATGACCGAGCGCAATTGGGGGAGATCATCTTCATGCAGAACTTCGTCGCCTTCGAGGTAGAAGGCCCAGTCTCCGGTACAGTTGTACTGCGCGATCATTTTTTGCTGGGCATAAACGAATCCGTGGGCTCGTACGTTTTCATTCCAGTTTGTCGGAATGATCCGGAGTTTGGGTTCATTGAGGGCCTGCAGACGCTCCAGGGTACCGTCATCGCTACTACCAACCGAGACAATGAATTCATCACACAGTGGTAGTGCGGAGCGGATGCTCTCCTCGAAGGGGTAACCAAGGCGTACACCGTCGCGGAGAAAACTGAAGCAGCTGATTTTCATCTTTCGTGCGGATAGGAAGAGTAACCTGCATTTTACCTGATTCAGACAAACACCAACCAAGCCACCGAAAGCATCGTCCGTTGGGATTATCTGGACATGAACCGCTGGCGAAGCTCGTTACGCAGCTTGACGCGTTTTTCATAATCCGCAGCGAATTGCTTCGCTGAAACGCCTTCCCAGACCTGGGCATAGACTCGCATTTTGTTGCCGCCGAAGATTTTCGCGAGACCTTCGTTTGAATAGCCGTGCGCTCATAGATCATCGGTGTTGGCTGCAAGCATTTTGGCCAGTTCCCCGCTGCCTGTCGCGCCACGGTTGAACGCATTAATCATATAGCCGCCATCGTTGTACAGATCGGCGTGTGCCGTCGCAATCCGGACAGGTCTCGATGTCGATGGCGAAGACGCGCTTCAGCCGCTGCGCCCAGCTCAAGGGTGCCACGGGTTTAGCGGCGCAGGCGACAGCGAGGGTACGGTTTGGCCGCAGGCCAAGAAGTGCCCGAGCGAGGCCGTTGCGCGTAAAGGAAGCGGCCTGCAGGTGGTCAAGGCTGGAACCGGACTCCAGGTCCAGCAGCAGACTGGCTGGATGAAGGACAAGTGCAGAAACGTAATGTGTCGCCATGGTACTTCCCATAAATGTAAGCGCTTTCAATTCAAATTCGTTCATATTATGATCAAGAGCGCGCTCGGATTTTTTGACCGGGATCAACGCAAATTTTAGATATGTTGGTGATAATTGCCGTGATTCACCAGCGTTCGGGAAATCTACTAACAGGAACAGATATGAAACTTCGACAGGTATTAGCGTTCACGATATTGATCACCTCCAGCGTGCTGGGGTTTGGCCTCACCGGATCAACCGCCCACGCGGCAACCCTGCTGACCGACTTCGAAGGCGGCCTGCCTCCCGGGTGGTTCACCTTCTTCGGTGGTTCGACGGTGAATACCAGCACCCTGATCGTTTCCGACGCCGATCCCATGGCCCGCCCCGGCCAGGTCGGAGACAACGAA
>CAMYKC010000256.1 GCA_947258865.1 uncultured Lysobacterales bacterium | reverse complement strand
ATCCGGTCCCCAAGAGCCTCGTCCAGCATCAGCCCTTCGCGTAGTTTTACGAATAGGACAACGCGCACATCGTCGTCCCAGTCCTGTCCGATGCAAAGGCTTTCCAAAACTTCTTCGAGGCCCTCGACCTGCCGGTAAATTTCTGAGGTGCCGATCCGGACACCACCCGGATTGAGCGTGGCGTCCGAGCGTCCCTGGATCACGTAGCCATCGTGCTCGGTCTTTTTGACGAAGTCGCCATGGGCCCAGATTCCGGGGAACGTTTCGAAATAGGCGGCGCGATACCTGCTGCCGTCCCGGTCGCCCCAAAAACAGACCGGCATGGCCGGAAAAGGCCTGACGCAACAGAGTTCACCCGTCTCGCCGATGTCCGCTTCGCTGCCGTCATCCCGCTTGATTTCCACGGCCATGCCCAGCGCGGCGCATTGCAGCTCCCCTGGCCAGACCGGCAGAATCGGGCAACCGGATATGAAGCAGGAAACGATATCGGTGCCGCCCGCTATCGAGGCCAGGCACAGGTTCTGTTTGATTTCCCGGTAAACGTATTCAAAACTTGCCGGAGACAGGGGAGAACCTGTCGAAAGCAACGTCACCAGGCTGTTCAGCTGATGGGATTCCCGAGGTAGTACACCAGCCTTCTCCCAGGCCGCAATTGCCTTGGCGCCGGTGCCGAACACTGTGATGCCCAGCTCATCGATCAGATCGAACATCGCCGCAGCGGAAGGGTAGAAGGGCGAACCTTCGTACAGAACGACCGTCGCCCCGACCGCCAGGCCGTTCACCAGCCAGTTCCACATCATCCAGCCGCAGGTGGTGTAATAACAGATGCGGTCAGAACGCCGCAGGTTGATGTGCAGTACCAGTTCCTTGAGCAGTTGGATCAGCGTGCCGCCGGCGCCGTGGGTAATGCATTTGGGCACGCCCGTCGTCCCCGAAGAGTACAGGATGTACACCGGGTGATCGAACGGCAGCCGCACAAAGTCGACCTCATCGGCATCATTATCGGTAAAGTCGCTGAACCAGAGCGCTCCCGGGATTTTTTTGATCTTGGCCTCAGTATTTACATAGGGAACGACCACGGTCGTTTCGATCGAAGGGATGGATTTGACGATCTCCTTCACCTTGTCGAGGCACGAGTGGTTCTTGCCGTTATAGCTGTAGGCCGAGGAGCAAAACAACACTTTTGGTTGAATTTGCCCCAGGCGGTCGACCACGCCGTGGACGCCGAAATCGGGGGAACAGGATGACCAGATGGCGCCCAGGCTGGTCGTGGCCAGCATCGCGATTACCGTTTCCGGCAGGTTCGGCAAGTAAGCGGCGACACGGTCACCCGTCTCCACACCGGCTTTTTTGAGCGCCAGGGCGGTGCGCGCCACGGCGTCGTAAAGCTCCAGGTAGCTGTATTCAGCGGAGTCGCCAGTTTCTGACTTGAACAGGATGGCGGGGCGATCGTCACGCCAGCGCAAAAGGTTTTCGGCAAAATTCAGTTGTGCCTCGGGGAACCAGCGGGCCCCGGGCATCTGGTCGAAATCCCGGACGACGACGGGGCCGGGTGTTCCCACGATACTGCAAAAATCCCATACCGCCCGCCAGAACTCATTGGGATTTTCAATCGAATAACGATGAAGATCCCGGTATGAAAAAATACCGGGATCCAGTTCGCTGCGGGCCAGGTCGATGAACCTGCGTATATTGGCCGTCTGTCGCCGCGCGGGTCCGGGTGACCAGATCGGTTCTGTCATCTGTGTTTACCTGTCGAGCTCAACCAAGCAATTTCTCCAGCTCTGGGATGACGCTGAACAAGTCTCCTACAAGACCGATGTCGGCCACTTCAAAAATAGGAGCTTCCGAATCCTTGTTGACCGCTACGATCGTACCCGCATCCTTGATACCGGTAACGTGTTGAATGGCGCCGGAAATCCCGAAAGCAATGTACAGGTCCGGAGAAATGATTTTGCCGGTTTGTCCGACTTGCATGTCGTTCGGGCAATAACCCGCATCGACCGCAGCGCGCGAAGCGCCGACGCCGGCGCCGAGCTTGTCGGCCAGGCTGTAAATGATATTGAAATTCTCCTCGCTGCCCATCGCCCTGCCGCCGGAGATGACCCTGGGCGCACTTTGCAGGTCGGGCCGCTCGCCGCCTTCGACCTCCATACCGATAAACCGGGTGTGACTGGCCGGCGCACTGCTGGCTGCGCGTTGTTCGACGGTGGCGCTGCCCGAGGCTGGCACTGCTTTCCAGCTGGCGATTCTGACCGTGCCAACCATCTTGGCGTCTGCCGCGGTCACGACGTCGACAATTGCGTTTCCGGCATAAATCGGGCGTTTGAACGAATCAGGCCCAGTGACTTCCATGATATCGCTGACCTGGTTGACCCCCGCCAATGCCGCGATACGTGGCATCAGGTCTCTGCCCAACGTGGTTGAAGGACCCAGAATGTGGCTATGGTCCCCGGACACCGAGATGGCTTCAGCCGCCCAGTTCACGGCCAGCGGGGCCGCCAGGTGCTCCGCATTGATGACGATGACCCGGCTGACGGATTCCAGCGTAGCCGCCTCGGCGGCAACATCGTCAATACCGTTTCCGATGACCGCTATATCGATCTCTCCGCCGATAGCCGCTGCGCAACTGACGCATTTTGCCGTGCTGATATTCAGAGAAGAGCCGTCATGTTCTGCAATAATCAGTATCTTGCTCATAATAATCCCCTGTTCTTCAGTTCCTGTACCAGCTGTGCCGCGTCTTCAACCATGATGCCCTTCTCACGTTGCGGTGGCGGTGCGTGATGACCAACGCTGATAGTGCTGTCCGCTGTGACGCCGAGTTCGCCGAGCGGCAACACGTCCAGGGGCTTGCGCTTGGCTTTCATGATGTCCGGCAGCTTGACGAAGCGTGGTTCGTTGAGACGCAGGTCCACGGTGACCACGGCCGGAAGATCAACCTCGATCGTTTCCAGCCCGGCGT
>CAMYKC010000255.1 GCA_947258865.1 uncultured Lysobacterales bacterium | reverse complement strand
CGTAGAAGAAGCGATCACGCTCCGCCACCGGTTCGCGCTGAACGTAGGTGTTGACGAGTTCCCAGAAGCGCATGTCACGAGGCTGGGTATTGAGTGCGATTGTTTCGCCCTGCTTGGGCGCATACTTGATGAATCTGGTCTCGGGCGGATTTGCTGCATCCGCCAGCTTGTAGGCCTGCACGGCGGTTCGCAGTTTCTCTGCGTCCGGCCCGGTGCCCAGCGCGCGGTAGAAGTAGAGCACCCGGAAGGTACCGGACTGAATGATCTTGCCGTCGAAGTCCTTGGGTTGTTCCTGCCCCGGACCCAGCAGCAGCAGCTTGCCGGGCTGGCCCTGGATCTCATGAATCGGCTGCATCCATGCATCATTGATGACACCGTAGATTTCCCCCGGCGGGAGATCCACGACCACCGGCCCGGTCTTCGACAAATCCGCCATGGCAATGGTGTACGGGGTCGTGACGTTGGCGGTCATGAAGGGATAAACGCCGTCATAACCGTCGTAGAGACCGAAGAAGACCTCACCCTCGGCTTGCTTCGTATTACTGAGCAGCGCCGGATACAGCTGCTCGAAGTTCATCATCGGCATCGCCCAGCTCACCAGCTGAGTGGCGCGTTGCAAGAGGATCTGCCGATGCAGCAACTCCGCGGATGACCTGGCGAGGGTCTGGTCCTGAAACTCGAGCTTGCCGAGATAGGTTTCCTGAACCGATACACCGGGATCCGCTGATGCAGAAGCCGCCGCGGGCGTCGCAGCAGGTGCCGCAACGGCGGGCGGTTCATTCGCTGAATCAGCACAGCCGGAAATCAGCATGGTCGTCACAATCGACAAAGCCGTCAGTCCATTTCTTGTCATTACGCCTGTCATTCTCAAACTCCTCGCGACTTACTGTGTTGCATCTGGTTATCTTTCGCCGTGGTCGTCACTCTGGCTCAGGTAAAAAGGGGTTAAATTCCGCTTCAACGGGGCGAGTAACAACCCGCCCCGCTGACTTTTACACTTGTGATTGCTCAACCACCTCAGGATTACCAATCTTCCAGCTCTTGTCGTACCAGGCTTTGTTCGGGCCGTAGATACGCCACAACATGTTCCAGCCCTTGCCGGGAACAGTCTGCAGCCAGTTGGCTTCCTTGCCTTTCGGCGCCTTGTAGCCGAAGTAGATGTCATAGGAACCGTCGGCGTTCTTAATCAGGCCCTTCTTGTTGCTATCAAGCCCGGGGAACTGCTGGTCGGTCTGCAGTTCTGAGCGGGTCTGATTGTCATACAGCGTAAAAGACCAGAACGATTCCATCGGCACATTTGGGTCCACATGCACTTTGTAGTTCTTATCACCCAACAGCGGCTTGCCGTCGGTATCCGAATACGCCACTGCGTAGACCGAGCCCTTGCCATACGGCGCCTGGGTCATAGCAGGCGTGATGCCGGTCGCATAGAAGTGGAAGTAGGCGCGAGCATCGAGGTAGCGGGCGTTGTTTTTGTCCAGAAACAGGTAGCTGCCCCCGGGAAAGGGTGTTGTCCATGGTCCTTTGCCCGGATAGTAATAGAACTCCTCACCACGCGGCTGTGAAGCCAGAGCGCGCACGGTAACAGCAGCCACGTCGGCCGCTTCCGCCAAAATCTTCTTCATCCGCGCATCCGGCTTGAACGGCTGGCCTTTCTTAATGCCGATTGATGCCAGCTGACCCAGAATTTCAGGATCCTGGCCAATGCCGGGCTCACGCTGGACGACGCTGTTGACTTCATCGAAGAAGCGGGCGTCCATCGCATGGATGGTGTCGAACGGTTTGCCCGACACGTTGATGAAAGTCATCTTTGGCGGATTGTCTTTCCTGGCCAGCGGGTAAACACGTAAGTCCCTCTTGGTGGCGGCAATCGCCGGCGCCGTGCTGCCATCAACCTGAGAACCGCGCCAGATCACCCAGCTGCCAAAAGTCTGCTGCTTGTAGACGAAGTAGCCGTCGGGAATATCACCGTCGTAACCCGGTGGCAGGAACAAGTATTTACCGCCCTTGTTTTTGTCCGGGCCCACCTGGCCGAAATCGGCGACATAATGGAACCAGGCATCGTCCACGAGGCCAATTACATTCGGTGGGGTCTCCATAACCATCGGCCCTTCCGTCAGGTCGAGCCACAGAAGCTGGTAGATAGAACTGGTATTCGGCGTCAGGAACAGTGTGGTCGAATCCATGAGGTCTTCAAACAACAGTGCGGTGTAGTTAGCCGGACCCCATTTAAGGATGCCCTCGCGCATACCATTCATGGATGCAATCTGGATGGAGTTCAGATAAGCCTGCGTAGCCCGCTGGAAATCCAGATTGTCGTAGACCTTCTGGGCCGTTGCCGCATCCGGCACACCATCGAAAGAGGTCAATGTGCCAAGTCGGGTTTCCACCTTGTCAGGCGTGGCGATGCCCGGGGGAACCGGCGTCGTCATTTTCATCTTCGGCGGTTCCGCCACGGCAGCACTAGCCGCCACAAGCAGAGCAACAAATAGAATTCCTGACATTTTCGCTTTCATAACAGACTCCAGATTTTTTTCATTCGGTTGAAACTTTGGTTTCAGTATTGTCATGGGCCAATGCGGGCAAATCGACTTTCTTAAAGTCATATTTCAGGCCATGACGCGTTAACGACTATCGTGACTGTTCAATTCTCGACGGGGCCTTCATCTACCAGCTGGTCTTCGCAATTCTGTTCATCTCTAGGGACTGATCGGAATAGGCGTTTTCAGGCCGAAGTACAGATCGACGGAGCCGTGAGTCCATTGCTTGTCGTTGCGTCTGTCATTCCCCCACTCCCTGCGATTCGCTGTAACGCCGGCAAATGGCTATAAGACCTTCTTCAACGCATCTTCACCGTAGAGCGTTGAGATCCAGATTCGAGTCAGCGACTCACGCAATTACCGCGCGGTCGCTGACCGAACTGGTCGATGAGAAGGGCTGCATCCATCCGATTCAGGGCAACGGCCAGCGGGCGCGCTGCTAGTGGCGGCACCAGGCCGGCTGCCTGCTCCTGCTCGATCTTCGCGGCAACGGCATCGTCGAAGGTTTTCAAAAAATTGCGCCAGTCCTTTTCAAGCCTCGCGTCGGCTGACGCGGCATCGGCAACAGCGCGTAATATAGGCCCACGTCGGTAGCACACGCGCACCAGTCCGGACATGGTCTCTTGCAGTAGCGGCACCGGGTCACCCTCGCCCTCGAACCAGGGCTGGGCAACGGCCATGATTTCATCCCGAAGATCGTTCAGCAGAGCCTCCATCAGGTTATGAAGATCACTGAAATACTGGTAGAAGGCGGGCCGGCTCGCGTCTCCCATGGCCATAAGCTCACCAACCGTGAGATCCCGAAAGGGACGCGTCCACAGGAAATCCAGCGCGGCATCCAGGATCGCCTGGCGGGTCCGCTCCGACTTCCTGGGCCGGACTTCGCCGGCTGCAGCCCGGTGACCGAGATTACCCCGAAAGGTTTTTGCTGACATAGCGTCAAAGATTACTGACAGACTGTCAGATTTACAAGCCTAACTCGTACCAACGCGAATAGCGGCTAATACGTATTGATCAGGGCCCTCAATGCAACGGGAAATGGGTGCTGACAGTCATCCACTCCGTTTCCCCAATGTCTGGCCATGATGTGGAGCGCCGCTATGAATGCTACAACTCGTCTGTTCCTCGGCCTTGGTTTCCTTCTGCTGGCCACCGGCACGACGCTGGGCGCCACCGGCGCGCACTTCCTGGAAAGCCGGCTCACGCCCGATCGGCTGGCGGTGTACATGCAGGCCGTCGACTTTCAGTTTTTCCAGGCGCTGGGCCTGATCGTGATTGCCGGCCTGGCCCACAAGTTGCCCGGTTCGAAGCTCGTGACAATCTGCGGCTGGCTCGTGGTGGCGGGCATTGCGCTGTTCTCGGGCAGCATCTACGCAACGACTTTCGGCCTGGCGCCGCCGAGTCTGGCCTTCATCGCAATGTTCGGTGGGATGGCCTTCCAGCTGGCCTGGTTCACGCTGGCCATTTTCACATGGTTCGGGAAAACAGCCCGTCCCAACGCCTGACGGCTGGGAGCACTGCACTGACCGGTGGCAGAAGACTCTTGATCTGAGCAAATATGCCGTGAACGAAGAAAGCTGGGGGGCAGGTCTCTTCAGTTGTGCCGCGCTGGACTTCTTATCTCTTTGTTAAGTCAAATCGCGCTGTTCGCGAAATGCGTCACCACATATTATTAGAGTTCTAATTTCCCCGGCCGCGCATGGCGGTGGGGCAGCGCCACCGCCGCGAGAACTAGCATATTAATGAGCGGTTGGCAGGCGCGAGCACGCAGCTCCGAAGGGCTTTATAGAGATGACTAACAGCAGTCATCCATGCCGTTAGCGGGCATTGAGCCGAAGACCAACCGGCGAAACTCCGGATCAGTAATAGGAACAGGGGACTGGAACAATGCTCAGCAAACTCAAGTCGGCTCAATCTGCGTTTACCGCTTTGCTAGGTGTCATTTGCATCGCCGCAATGGCGACCGCTAACGCGGCCAGCTTTATCGTTAGTGCAAACGGCAGTTTGACCACGAGCAGCGCCTCATCGTCGTCCGGCTCCTTTGCCGGGCTCCAGGCACAGGGATTCAGCAGCTCCTTCGACGAGGAGTTTGTAGAGGGCGATGCCTTCGCAAATGGCGATGGCAACACCGACTTTTTCTTCTCCAACATGATGTCGCCGCCGGGTTTTCCCGGTGCCACAGTTTTCTACGACATGTTCGTATCCGCAAACGGGGACGGTTCCGCCGACCTGTTTCCGGGCTCACTGGCCGCCACGTCCACGGCAGAAGTTGTCGTTGAGTCCATTGGTTTACTGGTTCTGGACAATACCTCCGCGGACGATACCTACGAAATCACCTATGACTTTTTTGCGTTCCTGGGTGCGTCCGCATTGGGTGGCCCGGAGGAACCCGCTGATGCGTTCGCTGACGCTTTTATCGAATTGCGGATCGACGGTTCACTCGTGCATTCCTTCTCGATCTTTGCCGACCTGCTCTTTGGCCCGCCGGACGACTTCCTGGACATCATGGAACAGTTCACGGTGACGCTGGGCCCCTCGGAGTCGGTGGAAATCGAGTTGATCACGGGCGTGGCCGGTTTTGCCACCGTGGTACCGGTGCCGGCCGCTCTTCCGCTCATGGGCTCCGCCCTGCTGGGTCTGTTTGGGTTGGCACGACGTCGGGCCAGCCGGGCCTGACCACGGCCAACAACGGTGCCGGCGTAAAGTTTCTTAAGCGATTCGCCGACGCTGCCGTTGCCCGGCAGCAACTGTCGGGCTGATGGCTGATTCAGCGCGATTGAGGCGTCTGCCTCGGTCCCTGCAGCCAGGCCTCACTTAAACACCACTAATCAGGTAGTGCTGGCTGACGTATTCAAGCGTTGGCGGGATGCGTGCGTCCTGCAATAGAATAGCCTGTCGGTCATGAACCTGCAGAATCAAGTGGTCGCAAGCATCCCACCGATGAATTCCGAGCTTTGCAACAAACCTGAATGAAATACGAAGACTATTACAAGGTAATGGGCGTCGCGCGCGATGCGACGCAGGACGAGATCAAGCGCGCTTATCGAAAGCTCGCCCGGAAATATCACCCGGACGTTAGCAAGGAGCCGGATGCCGAGGCGCGTTTCAAGACGGTGGGCGAAGCCTACGAAGTGCTCAAGGATCCCGAGAAGCGGGCCGCTTACGACCAGCTCGGCGCGGACTGGAAAGCCGGGCAGGACTTCCGGCCGCCA
>CAMYKC010000254.1 GCA_947258865.1 uncultured Lysobacterales bacterium | reverse complement strand
GCCATGCATGTAGTTGTTGCGAACTGTCTGGCCCTTGTTGATCACGCGAATGCCGCCCGTGTGATCGACGCCGTTGCCGAGAAAGACGTTGTTCTCGATAAGATTGTTGTTGCCATGTCGCAGCGTCAGCGTGCCACGCGACTCGAAGAACAGGTTGCCGCGGAATACGTTACCGCCCGACTTGCTGGAGATGATCTCCACTTCGCCGTCGCAACGGTCAAAATAGTTGTTTTCGACGACGGTCAGCGAATCGCTGAGCGAATAGTGGCTCGTGCCGATCCTCATGGTTTCACCGCCGTTGGAACCGAGAATTTGCCTGGGGCCGAAATAGTTGTGGTCGATGCGGTGTTGATTCTCGCGGCTCACTTCCTCGTCCATCCGTACCGCCAGCGTTACGCCCCGGTTGCTCTTGCCTTCGAGGTGATTGTGGTCGAATCGATTGTGCTTGCCGTACATCGCAACCCACATATCGTCTTCGTAGCGCTCCGGGTTACTGAAGTGATCAATGACGACTTCGGTGACGCGGGAATGGTAGGCGTACTCCCCTTTGGTGCGACGGAACTGGATCACCGCGTTGGTCGGCGAGTAGCCATCCTTGAAAACGAGCCCGGAGACGACGAGGTGTTTCCCGGCCAGTCGCAGGTTCGATTGGCCGGTGATCAACACGTCGCCCTTCGTCTCGGCGGTCAGCGTGATCGGCTCGTCCTCCGTCCCCTCGCCTGTGAAGAGGATCTCGAAGTCACGCCACTCGCCGTCAGCCAGTACGATCGTATCGCCCGGATTTGCCGCTTTCACGGCGTCTTTGAATTCCGCCTGGGTGCTGACGAGCATGTCCGTGGCTGCCGCGGGGCAAGCGTTCAAAACGATCAGGGCAATCAGGGCACAGGCAATCTGTGGAAAGGATCGGGTATTGCGGAGCATTATTTCCCTCGTCATTTTATTTATGTATGCCCTCGACCGCCTATCGTAGACGGTGGTCAGGCCAGATGTCAACCAATTTTGCAGACCAATCAACGAACCACCGGGCCAAATTGGTATACACGCTTCCTTGAAGCCTTATCGCGGCCAAGAGCCGCTCCTACAAATCGTGAGAATTCTCAAGTTCGTAAAACGTAACCTGGTCAAAATCAGTCCCGTCTCCGGTGTTATTCTGTGAATAAGCGCCGGCCTTGAAATACATCCACTCATCCGGGACGTCGTAGCCACTGCCCTGTTGCTGCATATCCACGTAATTGTGACCGATGATCGGCCCGGTACTGTCACCGCGCCTTACAATGACATCAATGCGAGCATCCCGTTGCGTGATCTCGTAGGAGAAAATTTCATCCAGCGCAATGCCGTTTTCCGGATTCGCATCATCAGCAGGCGCATTGTCCAGGTTGCTATTAACAGGACCAACCACGGGAAAGTAGATGTCGTCCGAGTTTCGGATCTCATGTGCCAGATAAATAAACCCGCGCTCGTTTTCAGGGAACTTTCGATAATATAACCGCGCGGGCTCATCGCTTTCCGCGTGAATTTGCCCGATGATCACTCGGCCAACCTGATTGCGATTCCCCGTGTCGGTGACGTGGTTTACCGCGAGCGTACCGCGCAGCACACCATTGCGCCCTCCTACCACCATTCCGGGATTCGGATCCGGTTGATAACCCAGTATCCAGTTGTTCCGGTTCACCCCACGTGTGCGGATACTGGTATCGCCGCGGCGCAGCATTTCGCGCAGCTCCGACCGCGTGTAGCTGGTGTTGGCGGATGTTTTGGCACCATCAATGGTGGATCTGAAGACCATACCGCCGTCGGAGCCGGTGAAGAAAAACTCATCCGTAAACCCGGTATCCAGATCGGTTTCGCTTGCGGTGTCCGATATTCCATTGCCATCGAGATCCGCTGGCGTATTCAGCTTCCAGCTGATCAGCTCAAAATTCGATCCTGGCGGTACGCCTGAGTCGAGCGCAAAGTCTGATGCCGTTACATTGCCATTTTCAAAAACTGCCGTTGGGGTATCGAGGGTACAGCCAAAAGCCGTGCCTTCAATGATTGCATTGTCCGAATTCAGGGAATTACCGAAGTTTTCTATACGAATAAACCGTGCCGGCGTATCGGGCGTGTCATACCGTTCAAATCCCTGGGTTTCGCCAGAAGACTGTTGATCAGCCAGCAATGATTCAAAATTCACGCCATCAACGGATACAAAAACGCTGAACGAGGCAACGCGTTGATCCCCCTCAAACCAGGCGATTCCAACTTCCCGGACTAAGTACCGCACACCCAGATCAAAGGTGATCGTTATTGCATCACCCGGCGATTCCCAACGCGACGCAGGACCCAGGTCGTCATCAATAGCCCGGTCCGGCCCGTTGCCTGCGCCGCTCTGCCCGTTGTCCGTGGCAGCAATCACGTTGATGAGGTTGTTACCGGTGCACGATGTTGGCGGATCGGGAGGGACGGGTGGAGCTGGAGGATTGCCGCCAGCACCTGATGACCCGCCGCCTCCACATCCTGTGACAGCAAGCAGGCTGGCGACCAAACTGGCTCGATAGTTCATCTTCTTAATTTACCTGTTCAAGTGGACTATAAGGAAATTCAGATGTTTTTTGGGGGACAGAACCCTCACATCGGGTCAACCGAACGGGCCAGTTGTATTCGCCGGAACGCGACAGAGACATAGTCGCCATTGGCCTTATCCGTTGTCCAGTCACCCGTGCCCGCACACGCGGGGTACCACATTGCAGGGTCGTCATTCGTGCTGCACTGGTTGTATGCGCCCGCTTTGAAGTACATGGCATCGCCCGAGTAGCCTTGCGGGTGATCTTTTTCGTCGACCTTTCCGTAAGCATCGACATTATTTGACAGGTCGATCTGATACTTGACTGTCTGCGACGGATCAGTCGTTCTAAACGTGAGGTACATGATGTTGCCATGTAAATTAATGTTGTAGTTGAACAACTGGCCGAGCGCTATGCCCTTTTCACCCGGGTCTTCGGGGTTTTCCCAGGTGTTACCCCAGACGGGGTAGGCGATGTCTGTCCTGTCCGGGTTGCTTCTCTCC
>CAMYKC010000253.1 GCA_947258865.1 uncultured Lysobacterales bacterium | reverse complement strand
CCCATGCTTCCCTGGCATCGCTGCGGAATGCTTCACTTAAAGCATAGGTTCCTCCGATGCCCCCGACTGCCAGAAAAATCAGTAAAATCCAGGTTAATGCGGTTTTCATAACCAGATATCCCGTTAGTTAATTTTTGTGCTTTTTGCGCCTCTTTGCGGCCATATCAATATTCAATTTTCAATAGTCAATTCCAGTTTGTCCGGGTTCTAATCATTTATACTGAAAATCGGACGAAAACCCCGCGGCGCAAGGGACGTCGAGGTATCCCAGCTTCGAATATTGTCACGGTCCACGACCGTCACCTTGGGTGCCACGTGTTTAAAATAATCTTTTTTCTCGAGGATACGGACCATGACATCGACCGCGATGCGCGCCTGCAGCACCGTCAGGTCGCTGGGTGCGGCGGTGATGTCACCCCGGCGGATGCCGCGATGCACGCCCGGACTGTAGTAATACGAAAGAATTTTAATCCTGTCTGCCAGCCCACGCCTTCGCAGGATTTTGACGGCAGCTTCAGCGCTAACGGCGGTGCCCGCGATGCAGTCAAGATCTTCGGCATAGCGGTCGAGTGCGGCCTCGATCAGCTTTGCCTGGGCCGCACTGCCGGTGTCGCCATAGCGTGAGTCCAGGATTTCGATTGCACTTCCCTCGATTGCCTTACGGAGGCCGGCATCACCGGCGGCAACCCAACCGGCACCCTCGGGCCCGGGAAACCAGGCAAGCTTCATGGGTTTGCCGTTCTTATCTTGCAGACCCTGCAAATAACTACCGGCCTGGTAACCCATGTCCCAGAAAGATACGGCCGCCCGGGCGGCAATATGCGGCGAGGACATGCCGTTGATCAAATCCAGCACCGGAATCCCTTTATCGGAAGCCTTTTTAACGATGTCGTTGAGGCCGTCCAGAGAAATGGCACCGATGATCAGGCCGTCCGGTTTATCTTTGAGACTTTCCTCGATCTGACGGCGCTGAACCGCAAGCTGGTCGTAACCGCCGGCCTCGTATATCGAAAGGCTGACACCGAGACGGCGGGCTTCCTGGATCAACCCGTAGTTGACCCCCATCCAGTAGGCATCTTTGAGATGGGGGATAAAGACGCGGATACGCCATTTTTTCTGAGCTTTGTCCAGCGGGGTATAAAGCTTTTGCTCCCGCTGACGCTGGTCATTAAATGGCGGGTTCCATACATCGACTTCAACCGGATACCACGTCTTTTCTGCTTGAACGGGTGACACCGTTATCACTACCATAACGGCAAGAAAGCACAGCACCCGCCCACCGTTCTTTAACCAAAACAAAGCTGGTGAAAATACTATGGACCATAATTTCAGCATTGTTGATTTACTCCTTCAGTGGATTTTGTATTTTCCTGAATTCCCGGTTTCTTCGAGGAGCTCATTGATTTCTTTTTTCAGTTCGATCATCTTTTGTTCGCGGCCGATTGCCAACCGTCTGAATCGGGCCAATTCATCGAATTTGGCTTTCAATTCCCGTTCGGCTTCCTTCAGGCCGCCCAGGTCCACCATCCAGGAAAGAATACCGGTTTGGCCTTCATATTCGGTGCTGATGAATGTTGCCAGGGTGTCCCGGATCTCCCGGTCGCGGCCGTAGGTCTGCAACTCGTAATCACGAACGATCCCCGATCTTTCGAGTTCTTCCATGATGTATTCCCGGTCTTTTGGATTGACGTAGGCCTCTTGTGCCCCCTCCCCCTCTTTACGATAAAAAAGTTCGATAAAGCGCGGGTTGGTGAAGCGAACCACGCCCTCGGTGGAAATGCCAACACCCACCGGACTGGTGTCCAGGATCTTTTGCAGTCGTTCGCGCTCTGCTATCAGAGCGGTTTCCATTTTCTTGCGCTCGGCGATATCCATGAAGGTGACCACGGCACCCACGACCCGGCCATCTTTCCTTATCGGCATGCTCGTATATTCCACCGGAAACGGCGTGCCGTCCCGGCGCCAGAGCACCTCATCGGTTACGTGGTGAGCGGTGCCATCGACATGGGTCAGGTACATCGGGCACTCTTCTTTTGGGTAACTGGTGCCATCCGAGTGGGAATGGTGAATTTTCGGGTGAACCTCCTGTCCAATGAGTTCATCCGGTCCGTAGCCGAGCATTCGATTGGCGGCCGGATTGATGAACGCCACCTTCCCCTCCAGGTCGACGCCAAAGATTCCCTCCCCGGCGGAATCCAGAATCAGGCCGGAGCGTTCCACCGCAGTCTCGAGCTGCTTCTGATTTTCCTGCAATTCGGCGGTGCGCTCATCAACCTGTGCTTCCAGGTTGTCCCGCGCCTTCATCAGCGCATGGCTGGTGCGTTCGCCCAGTATCAGAACCAGCAATACCGCGCTCACAGAAAGAAACAGGGTCAATCCCAAAACCCCGAAAATCGTCCGTCGTATCTGATAGTAGTCGGACATCGCTTCCGCCACATCGATTTCCGTCGCCAGGCCAAGCCCCAGGTCGGCGTTCCAGATCCAGGCGCCGAAGACCGGAACCCCGCGATAATCCCGGTATCCGTTGGTATCAATCTCGATTTTCGAGTGGCCGGTGGTTTGACCGGCCTTCGCCATATTTTCCTTTAATTGAAGGGCGTGGGATGCCATTCGGGTTAAGGGCTGCTGCGACCTTTCAATTTGGGGACGCTGCCCTGCCACCAGGTTGACACCCGGATCTCGAATGGCAAGGTTCAAAGCACTCTGTTGATCTTCGCCGATCAGTCCGATCCGGCGCAGGAGGTCGCCAAACCGGCTTTGCGAAAGCATTTCGCCCTGCTCGCTAAAGGCGTAAGTTTCACCGGTATTGTGCGTGATGGAAGGGGCCAGGAGCTGCGAGAAGTCCCGGGCAGGGTCCACCCGCAGGGTCATCACCGCAATGCTCTGTCCACTGGGACCCATTATGGGTCCCATATAGAACTTGGTGGATGGATTCCGGGTCCCGTCTGCCCGGAGCTCTTTCCCCTGAGGGACATCGGAGTCGATGGGGGGCACGAACAGGACTTCGCCCGCAAATGCCCGCCTGAGCAAATCCGGTCTCTGAAGTGTAATGAGATTG
>CAMYKC010000252.1 GCA_947258865.1 uncultured Lysobacterales bacterium | reverse complement strand
ATCGATACGAATAATTCGCGTACCGGTTTGCACATGCTCGAGGTTTACGGGGACTTCATCCTCCGCACCGTTGAAAATCAGCGTTCCCGAGTCTTTCATTCCGGCAATCGTTATGTCCTGATCCAGCAAGGTGCCGTGAAAAACGACGATGACGTCGGGGGAGTCGATTGGAGCGCTGGTGCGTATGGGCTTATCACCGGGACAGAGGCGAATATAGGACCTGACCGCGGAGCCTTTTTTCTCAGATCCATAAGACGAAAAATGAGAGCCGTTGAGATCCATTTTCAAGACCGCGGCGCGAGCCAGTATCTGGCCGGCTGCATGGGCGCCGAGCCCCCCTATAGACTCGAACCGGATTTCAAAAAACCCGGTCGAATCAGGCAAAACGCAATTGTCCATGTATCGGTACCCGAAGCGTGCCTGTTAAACTCAAGATGAGGTTAGCATTCACTTTTCACACGTTACATGCGATAAGTCAAGTTACTGTAATCGCCTAAAAACGGGCTTATGAACGGAAAAGTCACATTCGACAGCGCCCCACCCCCGGGCACCATCAATTTCGGTGTGGGGCAGCCTTCCGCGGATCTTTTGCCGGTCGAACTGATCCAGACTGCGTCGGCCGATTTCCTGAAAAATGCGGAGCCCGAAGATCTCAATTACGGCGAACGGCAAGGTGATGCAGGATTCAGATCATCGCTGGCAACGTTCCTGGAACAGGAATATGGGGTACAAACGCCCGCGGATTCCCTGTTCGTCACTGCCGGGAATTCACAAGCCCTCGATTTCATTTGCGCTCTTTTCACCCGGCCCGGTGACACGGTCATCGTCGAAGAACCCAGCTATTTCCTGGCTTTCCGAATCTTTCAAGATCATGGGCTCAGAATCGTTTCGGTGCCAACCGATGAAAATGGAATGATCATCGATGCGCTGGAGGAGGTTCTAAACAGAACGAAACCTTCGCTGCTCTATACGATTCCAAGCTTCCACAATCCAGGCGGACATTCCATGAGCGCCGATCGCAGGATAAGACTGGCGGAACTCAGCCTGGAGCACGAATTCCTGATAGCTGCTGACGAAGTGTACCAGTTGCTCTGGTATGACCGGCCGCCACCGCCGGCGCTGGGATCTCTGGCTGATCGGGGCAATATCCTCTCGATGGGTACGTTCTCTAAAATCCTGGCGCCTGGTCTGCGCCTGGGCTGGATTCAGACTTCATCCGGCTGGATGGAGAGACTGCTGGACAGCGGCGCCATCAACAGTGGAGGTTCACTCAACCAGTTCACATCGCTGGTCGTTCGCAATGCGATTAACCTCGGCCTGCAGACAGCTTTTCTGCTCCACCTGCGGGAGACCTATCGGCGGCGCGTGGAGGCTATGGACACCGCCCTCAATAAACACATCGGCAGCCGGGCACATTGGCTGCGACCGGGTGGCGGCTATTTTTTCTGGCTGGTGTTCGACGAAGGGATGGACACCATGGCCCTGCGAGCCAGGGCAGATGATTTCAAAACCGGCTTTCAACCGGGCGCAAACTCGTCCAGCCAGGGAGCGCTCAATAATTGCCTGCGTCTGAGTTTTGCGCATTACGCGGAACATGATATCCGGGAGGGCATAGAACGCCTGGGGCGCCTGATCCGGAGTCAGTCATGAAGATCGACCGTATAGAGCTGTTCCACGTTGCCATCCCGCTTGGCAAACCATTTCACCCGGCCTGGATACCCGGCTATCCGCAAACAGCCAACCGCTTCACGCTGGCAAGACTGACCACGGACGACGGCGTCCAGGGACTGGCGGCGGGAGTCGCCTTCGAGCGCGAGCGTGAAGGCCTGGGAAGCCTGCTGGGACCTTATTTGATCGGGCTCGATCCTACAGATATCGCAACCGGACGGCAGCGGATTCGCGAAGCCGGCTACCTGGGCTGGAGCAATTACTGGCTCGAAGCAGCCTTCTGGGATGTGCTGGGCAAGGTCGAGGGCAAACCTGTGTGGAAATTGCTCGACGGCGGGGAGAGTGACCACGGGGAGAACCATCGGATTCCGGTGTACGCCTCGACCGGGGAAGTCCACGACCCGGCGCAACGCGCTGAGGAAGTGCTCCGCCTGGGCGATATGGGGTTTAAGACCGTCAAGTTGAGGGTGCATAGTTTTGATCCTTCCGAGGACATCGCACAAATCGAAACCGTGCGCAAAGTCGTGGGAGACGCCATGGAAATAGGCGTTGATGCAAACCAGGGCTGGCGAGTGGCCCTTATCGATGATGCCCCGTTGTGGGACCTGCGGCGGGCAACGAACTTCGCCGCTGCCTGTGCAGACAACAAAATCGCCTGGCTGGAGGAACCACTCGACATGTACGCCTGGGACGACCTGGCCGAGCTGCGCCGTGTTTCCCGAGTGCCGATTGCAGGCGGCGAGCTCAACGGCGGCTGGCACGAATTCAGCGTGATGCTGGAAAAAGGCTGCTTTGACATCTACCAGCCCGATGCCACCTTTGGAGGGGGGATCAGCGACGCAAGGCGGGTGATGGATGCCTGCCGCGATCGCGGGCTGCGCTTTGCGCCACATACCTGGACCAACGGACTGGGCCTGATTGTCAATCTGCAACTCTACGCAGCCGGCGCCCGGGACCATCCACTGGAGTATCCCTACGAGCCGCCCGGCTGGGTGCCGGAGGCACGCGACGGGCTGCTGACGGAACCTGTCCTCGCGGATGCGGACGGCACCATCGCCATACCCGGCAAGCCCGGACTGGGTATTGAAATCGATGAGGAAAAACTGGCCCGCTATGGTGAAAAGTTTTTCGACATGACTTCACGCGGCATCGCGGTAAAGACCATTCGCGAAAAAGGCTTTTTCGCCACATTGAAGCTTGCCCGCAAAAAAAGGCGCCGCTGATTCACATTGGAGCCGGCCCTGCCAGTGTCTGCTTACCCGTCTTACGGAGGTTTCAGGTGGCTGTGGACGGGACAATCATCTGTCGGGAACAGACGCGCAACGGCAATACACGTATGCTTCTTCGCCTTTGGCGAAACCGCACTCGGAGGTTTCAGGTGGCTGTGGACGGGCGGACTGTCAGACGTTCAGCAGCAGGTACTCGCGTTCCCAGGAGCTGATCACTTTGTTGAAAGCCTCGAACTCTTCCCGCTTGACCGCACAATAGGCTTTCACGAACTGTGGGCCCACCACGTGCTTGAGGTCGCTGTCCTCCTCGAGCAATCTGAGCGCCTCCTCCAGGCTTCGAGCCACGGTAATCGGCTCGAGGAAAGCATCGCCGTCGTGGGGCTCAGACGCTTCAATGTTTTGCTTCATTCCCAGGTAGCCGCAAGCCAGCGAGACGGCAATGGCCAGGTAGGGGTTCGCGTCAGCGCCCGGAAAGCGGTTTTCGACCCTTCTCGCCTGCGCGTCGCTGTCCGGAACGCGCAGCCCGGTCGTGCGGTTTTCAAAACCCCAGTGAAGGTTGATGGGCGCGGCGACATCCGGTGTGAAACGGCGATAGGAATTAACACTCGGCGCAAAAAAGGCGATCGCGCCGGGCGTGTAGGTCTGCAGCCCACCGATGAAATGCCTGAATCGCTCATGCTCCCTGCCATCGTCACGAGAGAAAATGTTTTTTCCGGTCCTGGAATCAACGATGCTCTGGTGGATATGCAAGGCACTGCCCGGCTCGTGCTCCATGGGCTTGGCCATGAAGGTCGCATAGATACCATGCCGTAACGCGGTCTCGCGCATGGTGCGCTTGAATACGAACGCCTGGTCAGCCAGGTTGAGGGCTTCGCCATGAAGAAAATTGATTTCCATCTGCGCCAGCCCGGATTCGTGGATCAGCGTATCCACCTCCAACCCCTGGGCTTCACAGAAGTCGTACATCTCTTCGACAATCGGTTCGAATTCATTTACCGCGTCAATACTGTATGACTGCCGGCCGGCTTCGCGCCGGCCCGAACGGCCAATGGGCGGCTCCAGTTCATTGTCCGGATCGACGTTCTTCTGGACCAGGTAGAACTCGACCTCGGGCGCCACAACCGGCTTCCAGCCTTCGGCCTGGTACAATTCGAGTACACGCTTGAGTACGCTGCGGGTTGCCAGCGGATGCAGCTCCCCCTCCCGGGTGTAGCAGTCATGAATGATCTGCGCGGTTGGGTCTTCTGCCCACGGGACCAGCCGCAGCGTATCGGGATCGGGTTGCAGCATCATGTCTCCGTCCATTGGCCCGACCAGTTCGCTGTGGATGCCGGTATAATCCCCCGTTACGGTCTGCACCAGGATGGATTCCGGAAGGCGGCTGTCTTCCTTGATGAATTTGTCCGCCGGAATGAATTTACCGCGGGCGTTGCCGGTCATGTCCGGCACCAGGCATTCGACTTCCGTGATCCGTTGTTCCCTCAACCAGTCCCTGATTTTTTCCATCGACATGGTTCACACGCTCACCGCCTGC
>CAMYKC010000251.1:3045-6912 GCA_947258865.1 uncultured Lysobacterales bacterium | reverse complement strand
GTGTTCAGGATCAGCGGGCGGCTCATCAGGAAGTGCGTTGAAGAACGTGTCGTTGAATTGATGAAAAAGTTGTAGTGGATCAAGCCGATCAGGATGAACAGCTCGTAGTGTTCGATCCCCTGGAGGAACTGGACGTTCCGGAATACCAGAAACAGCACGGCGGTCATCAACAGGGGGTTGAGAAAATGCCAGATCAGGCCAAGCGAGGAGTTTTTCTCCTGCGCCAGGTAGGTGGCCCGGGTCGTCTGGTAAAGCATATAGATGAAATGACGCCAATTCATGAGTCAGCGTGTGGTATTCCTGTCGGGGGCGTAATGCGGTAAATGGCGCATGGGCATGAATTGTAAATGCTAAGCCAACTGTAAAACACCCGGGTGCCGCAACTCGATCACCTTGCGTATGATAATCCGCCAAAAAAAACTCTGATTCGGGGAGAGCGGGCAATGAGCAGATGGCTGAATTTTGAAAATCACAAATAAGGAGTTTCGCTTCGCTCGACCTACCCAAGCAGGGCCATGGTTCGCCCATGGCTCCAAGTAGCGAAGATAAAACCAGCGCTCCTTTCGGCAACACGAAATCGTCAGATAACAATCAAGTTTTTTTGAGCATCCCCAAACCATGTCGCTGGTTCGCGTCAGGAGTTTGATTCAGATCATAAATCTTGCGGGTGATCGTAGGCAAAATCCTCCTTAACTCATATGGTTAATAGTCTGGTACACCTAGTACAGAAATGACCATGCCATCCGGACGGTTAAGATGACCAGCGCGATTGACTCCGAAACCCTCGAAATGACCCTCGGTCTGCGAACAAATGGCCCGCATCGACCTGGGCGTTGCCACCGGCGTGTTGGCTACATTCCTGGGCAGCGATCCCATTCGCGTTGGCGGCACGCCGGAACAACAGGCCCACTGGATGGGCCGCCTTGCCGAAGAAGGCCTGTTGATGGCCTATGGGGCAACTGAGCCCGCGGCGGGCAGTGATCTCGGCGCGTTGAAAACCCGGGCCGAACCGGTGCGGGAAAACGGCGAAATTGGCAGCTACAGGATCACCGGAGCCAAACAGTGGATCAGCAACGGGGGCTTCGCCGATCTTTACACGGTTTTGGCGATGGCGCCGGGAGGTCCGAGCTGGTTCGTCGTGGAGCAGGGAACCGAAGGCCTTTCACACGGCCAGCCGGAGGACAAGCATGGCATTCGCGCCAGCAATACGGCAGCGGTATTGCTCGATGACGTCGAGGTTCCGGCGCACCATCTGCTCGGCCTGGTCGAAGGTCAGGGCCTGGTTCAGGCGCAACGCGTATTCGGATACACGCGCCTCATGGTCGCGTCGTTTGGCCTTGGCTGTGGCTGGGCGGCGCTGGACCGCGCCATCGACTATTCGCTGGAGCGAAAGCAGGCCGGGTCAACGCTCTCGGAAAAACAGGGCTATACGCACAAGTTGATCGTCCCACACGTCATCAAGCTCGAAGCAGGCCGTGCTTATATCGAAGAAACCGCGCGGCGGATCGACGATGGCGAAGGCATCCTGAACACTGAGGGCGCGATCGCCAAGTACTTCAGTACCGAAGCCGGTAACGCCGCCGCCGAGGCTGCAATCCAGGCTCATGGTGGTTATGGGTATACCAAGGAGTACATGGTCGAGAAAATGAAGCGGGATGTTCGTATTACAACTATCTATGAAGGCACCTCGGAAATCATGGAGATGACCATTGGGCGTGACCGCTGGCAGGAGCACCTCAAAACCCGGGGTGAGTATTACCACGACCGGGCAAAAGGCCTGGAGGCGCTCCACTCCGCCAGACCAGAAATCGGCGCGGGTTCTGCGGCGCTGGCATCGCATGCTCTCGCTACGGTCATGGAGCGATGCCGGATAGCGAGGCTGACCCGCAACCAGCACGTTCTGTTCAAGCTTGGCGCGCTGATAGCCTGGACTGAATGTGCCGGCGCACTCGCCATGCGAGCCAGGGATGCAATCGAGAACAGGCTGGATGAAAAAGCCGACAAGCGCTTTTCCGCCGATGCCCTGTGCGCAATGGCGCGTATTATGTCTCGTGAAACCGCAATGAAAGTCGCGGCGGAAGGCATGAAGATGGTGACCGGCGCGCAAAATGAAACATCGGCCGGATTTACGGATGCTCTGCACTTTGGAGAAATCGTCCAATCGCAGGCCGGATCAATAGACGACATGAACTACATAGCGGACGTAATATACGGCCGCAATTAAAATTAGATCGCAGTAAACCGGGCAACACGGAAACCTGCAACATGGAATATTTACAGGGTTCGAATGATCATGAAAGACACCGCACACCGAGCAGTCGCAGTTGTCGGTGTCGGCGCTATTCTTCCGGATGCGCCTGACGCCGGCATCTTCTGGGAAAACATAAAATCAGGCCGTTACAGCATCAGCGAAGTCGATGCATCCCGCTGGGACCCCGGCCTGTACTATGACTCCGACCCCAAAGCGCCGGACAAAACCTATTCAAAAATCGGCGGCTGGGTTCGTGACTGGGACTGGAAGCCCTTCGACTGGAAACTGCCGATTCCACCCAAGGTCGCCGGCGCGATGGACGATGCACAGCGTTGGGGCATCAACATCACGCGATCGGTGCTGGAGGACTATGGCTATCCCGACCGGCCCCTGAATACAGACCGCACAGCGGTCATCATCGGCAATGCGATGGCCGGCGAAAAACACTACCTGACGGCCCTGCGCGTATCGTTTCCCGAGTTTGCCCGCGAGCTCGAGCAGGCTGAAAGTTTTATCGAACTTCCCGCAGAAGTGCGCAAACGCATTATCGCGCAGACCCACGAACGCATGAACCGCCTGATTCCCGAAATAACGGAGGACTCCATGCCGGGCGAACTCGCGAATGTCCTGGCGGGCCGGATTGCCAACGTGTTCAATTTCCATGGCCCCAATTTCGTCTGTGACGCTGCCTGTGCGTCTGCAATGGCAGCCATCAATGCCGCGGTCGAGGGGCTTACGGAACACGATTTTGATGCAGTTATTACCGGTGGCATCGACCGCAACATGGGTGCGCCGACCTTCGTTAAGTTTTGCAAGATCGGGGCCCTGTCAGCGACAGGCACCCGGCCTTATGCAGAGGGCGCCGACGGCTTTGTCATGGGCGAGGGGGCATCACTGTTCATGATGAAGCGCCTGGCAGATGCCGAGCGGGATGGCGATCATGTTTATGCCGTGCTGCGGGGCATCGGTGGTTCCAGCGACGGCAAAGGCAAAGGGATCACTGCTCCGAACCCGGTCGGTCAGAAGCTGGCTATCCAGCGTGGCTGGGAAAACGCCGGATTATCGCCTGCCACGGCTACCTTCGTGGAAGGTCATGGTACTTCGACCCGTGTGGGCGACGTCGTTGAAGTTGAGAGCCTGACCGATGTATTCACCAGTGCCGGCGCCGCGCCGGACCGTATCGCGCTGGGCTCAGTCAAATCCAACTTCGGTCACCTGAAGGGCGCCGCAGGTTCAGCAGGCATTCTCAAAGCGGTCCTGGCCCTGAATGACAAGGTCATTCCGCCCAGCCTGAACTGCGAAAAACCCAATCCCGCGATCGATTTCGGTCGGTCGCCGTTTTATGTGAACAGCGATCTGCGGGAATGGGAAAAACCGGAATGTGGTGTGCGCCGTGCGGCGGTCAGTGCCTTTGGTTTTGGCGGCACCAATTTTCACGCCGTGTTCGAAGAGTACATTCCCGGCCGTCTCGATGGCGGCAGTAAAAAATATCACTCTGTCCCTGCATCCCTGGAATCAAGCGTCCCCGAGCCCGTCGCCGCTTCAGGCGCCACTTTGGGCACGGAGGTAAAAGCGCCAAGCAGAGGAATCACCCTGCTCGGCGGCGACAATGCCGG
>CAMYKC010000251.1:0-3034 GCA_947258865.1 uncultured Lysobacterales bacterium | reverse complement strand
AGGAATCACCCTGCTCGGCGGCGACAATGCCGGCGACCTCGCTGGACGTCTCCGCTCACTGAAAGCCGAAGCCGAGGCGAGCCGCGTTGTCACGGGCCAGGCGCCGCTGCAACGGGACATCCGTGCACCCGAACGCATCGCGATCGATTTCGGCGATCCGGCCGACCTCAGCAAGAAGATCGACCTCGCCATGAAGGCGCTGGAACGTAATGACGTCGGCTTCTGGCGCGCGCTTACCGCTCAGGGTATCTTTCGCGGCCAGGGCAATCCGCAGAAAACCGCGTTCCTGTTTCCCGGGCAAGGTTCGCAGTACATCAACATGCTCGCCGAACTCCGAGAGTCCGAGGCTTTGGTGCGTGAAACCTTTGCCCAGGCAGACCGTGTCATGAAGCCGATCCTCGGCAAACCCTTGTCGGATTTCATATTTGTCGACGGTAACGACATGGACCGGGTCAAGAAAGCAAACCGGGCCCTTATGCAGACCGAAATAACACAGCCGGCGCTGATTGCATGTGATATCGCGATAGCGCGTCTGCTGGCCGCCTACGGTTTTACGCCGGACATGGTCATGGGCCACAGCCTGGGCGAATACGGCGCACTGGTTCAGGCCGGTGCACTCAGCTTTGCCGACGCTCTCGAAGCTGTGGCAGCCCGAGGCCGCGAGATGGCTCGGGTGTCGATGGGCGACAACGGTAAAATGGCTGCCGTCTTCGCACCCCTGACGGACGTTCAGAGATTGCTGGCAAAGGTCGAAGGCTACGTGGTCATTGCCAACATCAACAGCTATGAGCAGTCGGTCATCGGCGGTGAAACAGCGTCCGTCGAGCAGGCGATTGAACTGTTCACCGCGGAAGGCGTACAGGCTGTACCACTGCCGGTCAGTCATGCCTTTCACACCAGGATCGTGGCGCCGGCCAGCGAGCCACTGCGTAAAGTACTGTCCCGGATGCATCTGCGGGCACCGGCCATCCCGACGATCTGTAATGTGAGCGGAAACTTCTATCCCCAGGGTGAAGATACTGTCGAAGAAATGCTCGATCTCCTGGCCCGCCAGATCGCATCGCCGGTGCAATTTATCAAGGGGCTGGAAACGCTTTATGACAGTGGTGTGCGCGTCTTTGTCGAAGTCGGGCCCAAGAAAGCCCTGAAGGGACTGGTTGACGGTGTGCTCGGTGACAAACCGGACCTCGTATCGCTTTTCAGCAACCACCCCAAAGTCGGAGGACATGCGTCCTTCAACCAGGCTCTTTGCGGCCTGTATGCGGCCGGTCAAGGTCATGGCCGCGCGGAACCGTTAGCGCCGGCCATCGCGGCGACACAGGTCACGGAGGCAGCGCCGTCACCGCCGGCGGCAGCACCTGCCCCGCCCGCGGAACAGCCTGTCGATTTCGCCCAGTACGGGGACCTCGGCCAGTTGTTTGCCGAATTCATACGGCGCGGAAGCCAGCTGATGTCCGGTCAACCACAGACGACGAAGGGCGCCACCGATCGAATCGTGATCAGCGGAGCAGCCCTTGGATTGCCGGGCACTCGCAAGCTTTTCGACGATGACAATGTCGGGCACATCCTGCATGGCGAACAGTTCATCGACGTCATTCCCTATCGCTTTCGCCAGAAAATGGCCAATAAGCACATCACGCGGCTGGTCAAACCCGACAACGGTGATCCGGTCTTCGTGTCCATTGACAACACAAAGGATGTCCTGAAGCTTGCAGGCCGGGCTGGTGAATTCGATATCGTTCGCGAATTCGGCGTCAAGGAAGAACGGGCCCGGGCTTTCGATTCAACAACAGCTATGGCGATTGCCGTTGGTATCGATGCCCTGCGTGATGCGGGGATTCCGCTTGTTCTCGGTTACAAGGAAACGACGACGGGTACGAAATTGCCGGACCGCTGGCGCTTGGTTCGCAGAGCAGCTGAATGAGTACTACACCGAGGCCGGGCACCGCGAACAACTGGCCGGGCTGGAGAGCCTGCGTGATTGGTTTGTTCATCAGGGAAATGGACAGCATGCGGGTATCGATGAACTCGACCGGCGCATCGCTGAACTGAAAAGCCTGATCGGCCGGACTGAATATCATTTCGATCGCCGTTTCCTGTTCCGCGTCCTGTCCATGGGCCATTCGCAATTTGCCGAGGAAATAGGCGCTCGCGGCCCGAACACCCAGATAAACGGGGCATGCGCGAGCACGACACAGGCCGTATCCATGGCCGAAGACTGGATCCGTCAGGGCCGCTGCCGTCGTATCATCATCGTATCGGCGGACAACGTTACGTCAGACAACCTGGTCGAGTGGGTGGGCGCGGGTTTCCTCGCCTCAGGGGCAGCTGCCACCGATGAAAACGTCGAAGACGCCGCCACGCCATTCGACCGGCGGCGCCATGGCATGATCATGGGCATGGGGGCAGCAGCACTGATTGTCGAGAGTGAAGACTCCGTAAGAGAAAGAGGTCTGCAGCCAATCTGTGAAGTGCTGGGCTCCGTCGCAGTCAACAGCGCCTTTCACGGCACCAGGCTGGACATTCAGCACATCGCGGATGTCTTGGAAAGACTGGTCAGTAGCGTGGAACGCCGTCATGGCATCAGCCGCCACCAGATGGCGCCAGGCATGCTGTTCATGTCTCACGAAACTTACACCCCGGCACGCGGCGGCAGCGCCTCAGCGGAAATTCATGCCTTGCGCACGGTGTTCGGCGACCAGGCCGACCAGATCGTTATCGCCAATACGAAGGGCTTTACGGGCCACGCCATGGCCGCAGGCATAGAAGACGTGGTCTCGGTCAAGGCGCTGGAAACCGGTATCGTTCCGCCCGTACCCAACTTCAAGGAGATCGATCCGGAACTGGGTGAACTGAATCTGTCTACCGGCGGCTCCTACCCCGTGCAATATGCACTGCGCCTGGGCGCGGGCTTCGGTTCGCAGCTGGGCATGTCATTGATGCGCTGGATGCCTTCGCCAGACGGGCGAAGACGTAATCCGGACCAGCTCGGCTTCAGTTACCGCGTGGCAGACGCCTCCGCCTGGGCCGGCTG
>CAMYKC010000250.1 GCA_947258865.1 uncultured Lysobacterales bacterium | reverse complement strand
CAGGATGACAACTTGCGGGACGTTCATCGTATTGACGATCATCCATTTACGTGCGGGGTCGAAAGCCGGCCCACCCCAGTTCATGCCGCCGGCCGTGCCGGGGTAAATAATCGAGCCGGGCGCTGTCGACGGCGGCGTGAAAATGCCTTCGTAACGCAGGGCCTCGATCTTTTTGCGGCAGGATTTGCGATCGAACCAGGTGAAGCCCCAGGCGTCTTCTGGCGTCAATTCGGTTGGCACCAGAGGCGGCGGCAACACGGGGAAAGGCTGGGTCGGTGAAAGCCATTCTCCCGCCAGGGCGTTTTGCGGGACGGGACGTTCCTCCACACCGAACACGGGTTCACCCGTTTCCCGGTGCAGAACGAACGAGAATCCCTGTTTCGTATTCTGAACCACCACCGGGATTTGCGTGCCTTTGTGTACGATATCGATCAACATCGGTGGCGAGGGAGTATCGTAATCCCAGATATCGTGGTGAATGTGTTGAAAATGCCAGACGACTTCACCATTCGACCCACGCAGAGCCACGATCGCGCCTGAATACAGGTTGTCGCCCTTGCGCTCACCGCCCCAGAAATCGGGTGCTGCCGAAGAAACGGGCACGAAGATCAGGTCCCGTTCAGGGTCCGCGACCATGGTTGTCCAGACGTTGGCCGCACCCGTCTTCAAGGCACTATCGTCCAACCAGCTGGCGTAGGCGGGATCACCAGGGTCACGAGGTATCGGATCGAAATTCCACAGGGCTTTTCCCGTTGCTGCATCAAAGGCGAACACCGTTCCCAGGGGGGCGTCGGTACGCAGGTTATCCATAACGGCGGACCCGACCGCCACCACGCCGTTAATGACCACGGGCGCCGATGTAAGTTTGCGTTCACCGGCAAACTGGAGCGGTTGCGGCTGGGTTACGGAAATTTCGCCATTGGCGCCGAAATCCGCACAGCGTTTGCCCGTCTTTGCGTCAATCGCAAACAGACGCTCGTCGTTCGTGCCCATGAAGACTCGATGTTTGCAGGTGGCCGCTTCGTCTGCCACGGGATTCTCCCAGCCTGTCACCCCGCGGCAGTTGTACTGAAACGGCAACTTGTGGTTCAACTCCATCTCTGCATCAAATACCCAGCGCTCTTTACCCGTTGCCGGGTCCAGTGCGATAAGCCTGTTGAAAGGCGTACAGATCAGCAGTGATCCGGCCACCAGCGTGGGCGTATTCTGGGTCGAACTGTTGGTGATGAGGTCCGGTCCTCGCCGTTCCATTTCGCCGTTGTGATAAACCCAGGCGACTTCCAGGTCCTCCACGTTGTTGCGCGTGATCTGGCCCAGGGAAGAATAGCGGATGCCGTCCTGGGTGCCGCCGTAGTAAGCCCATCCGCCATAGGGATCAGCCTCTTCAGACGCGTAAGCAGAACCCAGCAGGAAACAGGCGCATATGCTGAGGGTGCTTTTTACCAGCATCTTTATCGCGACACGTTAGACCTGGAAATCAGCCCGTTGCCGCACTGGGTGAATCGAAATCGAGGACGGTGTTAACCGCCGTTTCAATCTGCGAAGCGGACGGAATGTAGGCTTGCTCCAGCGCGGGTGTCGCGGGAATGGGGGTATGTGGTGCTGTCACCTTCACCACCGGGGCCCTGAGGTAGTCGAAAGCTTCACACACGGCCAGGCTGGCGATTTCGGAAGCCATGCTGCAGTATGGATTCGACTCGTCCACCACGACCAGCCGGCCGGTCTTTTCAACGCTGTCGAGAATGCTGTCTTCGTCCAGCGGTGAGGTCGTTCGGGGATCGATCACTTCGACGGAGATACCTGTCTTCGCCATCTTGTCGGCCACCTGGTTCGCCAGGTTCACCATCCGCGAAAATGCCACGATGGTTACATCCTCCCCCCGGCGGGTGAAATTGGCCTCACCGAACGGAATCAGATACGGCTCATCGGGGACTTCGCCTTCATCCGTGTACATCATCTTGTGTTCAAACACGACGACGGGATCGTCGTCCCTGATCGCCTGCGCCAGCAGGCCCTTGGCGTCGTAGGGGTTCGACGGCAGCACGCATTTGAGGCCGGGAACCGCCGTGAACATCGAGTACAGGGACTGGGAGTGCTGGGGCCCGGCTCCAAAACCCGCGCCAATCGTCGTGCGGATGGTTACCGGTGTTTTCGCGCGCCCGCCGAACATGTAGCGGAACTTGGCGATCTGATTATAAATCTGGTCAAAACATACGCCCATGAAGTCCACGAACATCAGTTCGGCAACGGGCCGTAATCCCGACAGCGCCGCGCCTCCCGCCGCACCCATGATGGCGGATTCTGTAATGGGCGTATCGATCACCCGTTCCCGCCCAAATTCCTGGATCAGTCCGGCATGAACCCCGAATGCGCCGCCGCTGGCCTCTTCCGCGCCCGATGTTCCACCGCGGCCGCCCACCACATCTTCACCAATGATGATGACGCTCGGATCACGCTGCATTTCCTGCCTCAGCGCCTCGTTAATCGCTTCTCGCATGGTTTTGTTGGACATAAGGAAACAGCCTCAGTAGTTGATATAGACGTCGGTATAAAGCGCTTCACCCGGGGGTTCCGGCGCAGCTTTGGCGGCCGCGACTTTTTCGTCCAGCATGGCCATTATTTCGGCATCGATGGCTGTCAATTCCTCCACGGTAAGCTGGCCTGAGCCGGTGACACGCGATATGAATTTATCGATCGGGTCGGATGTTTCCTTCAGCTTCTTGACCTCGTCCTTTGCCCGATAGAGTTGGGGATCTCCCTCGAAGTGGCCGTAATAGCGTACCGCCTCGGCCTCAATCGCACTGGGTCCGCCGCCTTCCCTCGCCCGGTCTACCGCCTTGATGACGGCCTCGTAGACGGCAAAAAAGTCGGTGCCGTCCACTTTCTCGGCAGGCATCCCGAAGGCCTCTGCCCGTCCGGCGATATCACCTCCCAGATGGTAATCGGCGCCGGTGAACTCGCCATAACCGTTGTTTTCATACATGAAAATCATCGGTAGCCCGAGCACCGAGGCCAGGTTGAGCGCCTCGAACACCGTGCCCTGGTTCGATGCCCCATCGCCTATGAATGCCATGG
>CAMYKC010000249.1:2172-5254 GCA_947258865.1 uncultured Lysobacterales bacterium | reverse complement strand
GAATCGAAAACTAAGCTCCCAGGTGATTCACGCCCAAGGGATTTTCGCTAACCGCCGAACACTGAAATTGGCCATTGAAAATACAGCTTGGGCCGCTTCCGGCCCATACCAGAGTTCGGCTGCCAACGTGTTCGCATCTTTGCTTCCGGCCAATATCTGTCATATTGACGGAGTATGTTCATACTGGTTCGCGATTGCAATAAATGGGAGTATGGCCGGTGTAGTAGTACGATGACTCGAGAAAGTTAATTCGACTAACACACGTGTCTTTATTACAAGAACTTCGAAGACGAAAGGTGTTTCGCCTCTCAGCGCTATATATCATTGGCGCGTGGGTGGTTTTGCAGGTCGCCGATCTCGCCTTCGAGAGCTGGGATATTGCCTCTTCAGCACTTCGATACGTCTGGCTGGGAGCTGTGCTTGGCTTTCCTGTTGCACTTATTTTTGCCTGGCGTTACGACATCACAACACAAGGAATATTTCGTACACCGCCAGCCGACGTTGGGGAGCACATCGATCTCTCACTACGCCCCACCGACTACCTGATCCTGGCACTACTGGTGGCTGTCGCGATCGGTGTTATCTATCCACTCTCAATCCAGATAGGGGGTTCCCAAGCGCCTCAACAAGCAGGGTTTATCGAACAGGAACTTGAGCCAAACTCCATTGCCGTTTTGCCCTTTGAAAATGTCTCCGGTGACCCGGAGCAAGCCTATTTTGTTTCCGGAATGCAGAATGCACTGATCGCCGGTTTATCCCGCATCAGCGCATTGAAAGTCACTTCCAAGACGTCCACCCTAAGGTACATGAACACGGTCGAATCGCTGCCGAGTATCGCTGTGCAACTGGGTGTGGCCAAGCTGATCGAAGGCTCGATCTTCCGGGTCAATGACCGTGTAAGGATCACCGTAAAGCTGATGAACGCCATACAGGATGAGCACATCTGGTCGGAAACTTTCGAGCAGGAAGTCAAGGATGTGATGTTGCTGCAGAACGAAGTCGCACAGGCCATCGCCCAACAGGTTGAAGTTGCAATCAGGCCGGAAGAACAAAACCGGTTAGAGAGTTCTGAAAGCGTAGACCCTGCCGCTTACGAGGCTTTTCTGAAAGGACAGTTTCATGTCGAACGATTCACACCGCAGGATATAAAGCTGGCGGCACAGTATTACCAGCAGGCCGTGGAAATTGATCCGGATAACGCCCTGGCGAGTGCAGGATTGGCCACATTGTGTGCGTTCCAGGCCCAGGCGGGTTTGATCAGGCCGCAGGTCGCACGTGAGCGTTGTTTGCCGCCGATAGTCAGGGCGCTGGACCTCGACGATTCCCTACCAGATGCACAGGCAGCCTATGCTGTGCATATGACGTGGTTGCTGTACAACTGGGACGAAGGAGGCGCCGCGTTTCAACGGGCTATCGACCTGAACCCCAGTTATGCCGGGGCGCGCGTGTTCTACTCGCACTACCTGACATTTTTGGGGCGTACAGAAGAAGGCACGGAGCAAATGCGCCTGGCGCTCGAACTCGACCCATTGAACCCATTGGTACAGAGCCTGCACGGGACGCAACTGTGCATGGCTGGTGACCTGCCGGGATGCGTCGAAGTTATAGAGGAAGTCATGGCTTCCACACCCGGGTTTGGTTTTGGCCATAACGTACTTGTGTATGCTTATCACAATCTGGGTGAACATGATAAGGCCATCGCCGCGCAGGCCAATGTTTTTCGTGTCACCATGAATTTTCCGGAGGGTGCACAGGTGCTCGAAAGCGCATACGCTGAAGGCGGTTACTCCCACGCCATGCTGCGCGCCGCCGAGGCGCTTGAAGAGCGTTCAAAAACCATCCACGTCGGACCATTGGCGATTGGTGAACTCTACGAACAGGCCGGCGAAATTGAAAAAGCCATTGATTGGTATGAGCTTGGTTTCCAGATTACGGGGCCTGGCGTGCCTTACCTGGGTGTCTTCGCCAAATCACCGGAACTACAATCAAATCCGCGTTTCATCAAGTTGCTGAGGGACATCAAGCTCGATTACTGGGCCGACAAGTATTCTCAATCCGATCAGTAATGGCGGGGTCATTGGCTGCATGAACAGGAACCTGATGAGCTGAAAGCCTCTCTCAGAAGCCGTAGTCGCCCCACGGCCAGCCGTCACATGCTCAAGGCTTTTTGCCCTGCGGGCAAACCGCCATTCGCTTGTTTCTGGCCTGACTCCTCCCAATCCCTGTGCGAACGCCTTCCGACACCTGCGTTGGAGTAAAATAAGTCATACGGTTCTTCCTGCCGGTATCTTTCACGGTTAATAACAACCGGCGTAAAGATGTCTGGCCCGTGCGAGTGCATCGCGACCATGGCGCCAGTCACCGGTGGCTGAAACCAGAGGTATCACTCGGATGCAGGAATCTGACGAACACCGGTGGTCCTTGCTCATGGTGAGCACGCAGTCGGGTAACGAATCCGATTACCGGCAACTGCTTGAAGAACTTGCAGGAGTGATTCAGAAATTCCTGCGGAGCCGGTTCGGCCCGTACCCATTCATTGAAGATTGCGTTCAGGAAGCCTTGATTGCGGTTCACCAGGCCCGCCACACCTACGATCCAAAACGGCCTTTCAGGCCATGGCTGTTTGCCATCGTGCGCAACAAGGCCATCGATTTCATACGCCAGCAACGCACCAGGGCAAAAGCCCACGACCGCTACCAAAGGGAGCAGGAAATACTGTTTCAGCCGAGCAGGCAGAGCATCCATCAATACGACATATCTGAAGGCCGGTTACTCGAATTGCTGTCCAGACAGCACAAAGAGGTACTGGTTTTGACCAAGATTATCGGTTTCAGTATTGCCGAAACGGCAGAGAGGCTTGGAATTTCCGAGGGCGCCGTGAAAGTACGGGTTCACCGGGCGACCCGCAAGCTGCGGCGATTGCTGGAGAACGATGCTTAATGAATGGGTTTTTAATTGTTGCCATGTCAGTAACCTTTTTATACTGGCATCCGTATTTGGTATTCAGACACGCACTGATTGGTGTGTATTCAGGCCGAAAGGGGCATTTGAGAAACAACCGAATCGCATGGTCACCTGTGAA
>CAMYKC010000249.1:0-2125 GCA_947258865.1 uncultured Lysobacterales bacterium | reverse complement strand
AGCCTCGTTTCCTGATCGAGACTCTGCTGGGCGTCGCAGCGATCATCTGGACCAGTATGGTGGCCTTTCGTGCTGCCGTACCGGCCGCCCTGAGCAGAACATTTGCCGCGGTTGGATTCGTCTTGGCGTCGGTATGGCTGGCCCAATACGTGTTCGGGATGGTTAATCCCGCTTTGGAACCATCCACGCTGGGCAAACGCAGTCACTGCTACCTAGAAACGATGACTTATTCCCTGCCGGCCATCCTGGCCGCCCTTTTGTTGGTCCGTCGCCTCTACCCGTTGCGATACATGCGCACAGCTTTGACGCTGAGTTTGGCGGCAGGAATGCTTCCCGCCCTTTATATGCAGCTGGCCTGCATGTACGAACCGATGCATATTCTGAGCCTTCACGTTCTCCCCGGATTGGCGATGGTGTTGGTCGGAGCGGCCGCAGCCGCAATCTGGCCATTGCGGCGTGGCAGTTCGACACATCATTAGCCAATCAAACCTGACTTTTTCACCCTTCCGCAGAGGGATTTGGCCCGCGGGGTGACAAGTCAACGGCTCACCGGGTCGTACCGTGGACTGCTGAATAATTCCTGGGTGCCGGTGTCCGGTTTTTTTTACCACGCCTGTAACCTTCCGTCTCCGACCGACGTATCCGCATTCAAAGCTACAAATCTTTAGCGAACTGACTGACTAATGAAATCAATGGAGGAAAACATGAAGGAGAGAATTATCCCTGCCTTTCTGGTCGGGGCATTCAGCATGCTGACAACGCTGTCAGCACTGGCAGCGGCACCTGAATTCGGCACCGTTTTCGAAGGTGAAGGCGTACCAGGCGCAGCCTTTGGGGCTTCGCGGGCAGAGGTCGAAGCGGTATACGACGAGCCGACTCACTGCCAGAGCGGCGACGCCGCCACCTGCACCTGGATCCTGGCAGACTACATCGGCCAGGGCGGCCAGGTTCAGAGTCAGGTGACCATCGGCTTTCACGGCCCGGATGGCGGCAGCGCCAGTGATCACCCGAGCGACGTCGTTTCGAGTGTTGCCTGGTACGGAATGGACGGCTGGTATACGACAACCGGAGTCAACGCGTTATTTGCATTGAATAACCAAGACACCGTCATAGAGCTCTACCCGGACGCAACCGTTTTAGACGAGAGTCTGTTCAATACCTACCTGATTGCCTACGAGGATGGATTTTCTGTGACCTGGAACACCGAGTACCTGACCGGCTTCACCAGAGTGCGAATGTCAGTCTTCGAGCCCCGAGACCCGCCGCCCCCGCGCGAACCCTCCGTTAATGTCTCGGAGATCAGCATGGATCTTTACAAACGCCAAGTTCTCGGCAAGGTGAGAGTCTTGAATGACCTGAACTGGAAAGTGCGCGGGGCCGAGGTTTATGCCACGTGGACCCTGCCTGACGGATCGACCCGGTTTGTCGAGGGAGTGACCGACAGTTTTGGGTTTGTGCTGTTTGTGGTNNNCGACGATGTCGTGTTGGAGGACCATCCCTTCGATATCGAAAACAGCGTTTTGAGCGCCACCATATTCAAGAGGCGATAACGCTGATCCTCTGCCACTGCACCAACGTGCGGTGAAAAGTTCGCCACCTTGGCCAGCAGGGGACCGGTTGTAGTCGAGGAATAACCGTTGTGGACGCAGCTCGGCGTTGGCACGGGGAAACGGCCGGGTGCACCAATGTCACGGACGACATTGCCTCGTGAGCCGGACAAACGCTCGAAGCGCGCCTGGCGGTTGCTGCAACAAAATACCCTCGGGCCGTCACCTTGCTGATGTCTACCGCGAATTGTAGACCGCAAGGCGGTCCCTGCGTTGAAGATCGCTCGAACAGCGCCCAGGCAAAGGACAGCCCAATGAAAATCACAGCCATCCGGGCCTGTGCCGGCGTGCTGCAGAGAGGGGATGTTCTGGTGGCCGACGCCAATACCGGCTGGAACCTGCAGGAAGCCACGCGAGTGGTTAACGCCGTGCGCGACCTGGATGTCTACATCGAGCAACCATGTAAGACCTACGACGAATGCCTGAAAATCCGCCGGCGCTGCAGCACCCCGTTCGTGCTCGACGAGGTCATCGACAGTATCCATAACGTGGTCCGCGGCATCAGCGACGGTGCCATG
>CAMYKC010000248.1 GCA_947258865.1 uncultured Lysobacterales bacterium | reverse complement strand
TACCACATGCGTTGACCCGTCGCGAAACGGCTGCTTGTAGCGGTATACGACCCGGCCTTGGCGATCCACCGACACGCGTTTGGTGGCTATCGGTGGGCGGGTGATGTAGCGACACAGGCGCTCCAGCACGCGCACGATGCGGCAGCTGAGGCTGTCGAGCAGGCGAGTGAGTTCATCGCCGGTGGGGCGGCACGCGCGGCGGAAGACAGCCCGCTTGCCGCGAAAGGAGTCGGCGCCGTCCAGGAACAGCATGTGCAGGTGCGGGTTCAGGTTCAGGGCCGAGCCGAAGCGCTGAATCAGGGTAACGGTGCCGGTTCTGGCGCCAGACGAGACGGCCAGGCCTGAGTGCTGCACCACGAATGTCGAGATACCGCGCTGAACTACCGCCAGCACTTGGGTCAGCGCTTCCGGCTGCACGGCCACCAAGAAACGCAGCGGAAATGGAAAGGTCAGCACGAACTGCCTCACCGCCACCTCGGGAAACACGTGATCGACCAAGTGGGCGGCTGACTCCACCATTCGGCGCGCGCCATGATCGGACACCCGCCTATTGGCTTGCCGTTCCCAACTGAGGAGCGATATGGCTGGTTTCACCCCGGGCGTGGGAATTGGCCTGAATTTGAAGTGTAGCAGGGTAGAATTCAATCGCGGGCACTCAACGATGGTTCAGATTGTGCGGCAATCCGGCTGCAGACCTGATAGGAATAGCCGTTCAATGCTCTTGGGTTTCAGGCAATACGGCGTTTGAAATTCCACTACTTCGAGTGCTAATACCATTGCGCCAAGCACGGCTGCTTGTTGCCCGGACCACTGCTTCTCGGCCCTGGTCGCGCTCGCCCTTGACCTTTGGGGGGCGTCCATCTATGTGCCGGATTGATGCCGCGACAGGCGCACTGACCTCGCAGAAAACGAATCTGCTCTGTTATTCGTGTGAATGTTTAGGCCGTTAGACAGTATCTGCCCTGTTCGAACCTCCAGATTTGAATTTCCTCGGTTCCACTGACTACTCTATCGAGTGAGTCAATTGGTTCTCTGATCGTAATGAAAGAACAAATCACTTCTGACAGAAGAACTGCTAGAACTGCTGGGGTCGTCTACCTCCTTGTGGCGATCACTGCCCCCTTTGGACTCATCTATGTGCCGGGGCAGCTTTTCGTACGTGGAGATTCCTTCGCCACCGCCGAGAGTATTCTCTCGAACGAGTTCCTGTTTCGCATGGGCGTGGTGAGTCACATGGTCTCGCAAGTGTTCTTTCTTCTGCTGGCACTGCTGCTCTATAAGCTACTCAAACAAGTCAACCAGCATTGGGCGCGAGTAATGGTGGTCATAGTAGTAATCAGCCTGCCACTTGCCCTGCTATCCGACATACTCAATATCAGTGGTTTGATCGTACTGAAGGACAGCTCGTTGACCTCCTTAGAAATCGTCAAGGCCCATGAGGTAGCCTGGATACTATTCAAGATTTCGACCAATGTCATTCAAGTAACCCAGCTGCATTGGGGGCTCTGGCTGTTTCCCTTCGGCATTTTGGTCTATAGATCTCAGTTCATTCCACGTATCTTTGGTATTCTGCTCGCTATCAATGGCTTCGGCTACGTTCTGTTGAGCATTTCCTTTGTGCTCGTTCCCGAATCAGGGCCTTACGTGTCCAAGATCGCGATGCCGTTGTTGTTCATCGGAGAGTTTCCTATGCTTCTATGGCTCCTGATAAAGGGAGTGCGCGAGATACCGGATGTGCCCCGTCAACGATAGCCGGACCAACCGAGGGGTTTGAATAAGAGAGACTTTTGGTTCATCGTCACTCCGAAGAGGAACGATGATGAGCAATGAGAAAGACAGTGCCGAGAAGGCCATTCGAGACATTCGCCGAGCCACCCGGTGGCAGTATTAAGCAGAAGAGAAGATCCGCATTGTGCTGGAAGGCCTGCGCGGTGAATCGAGCATTGCCGAGCTGTGTCGCAAGGAGGGCATCAACCAGAACCTGTATTACCGCTGGTCGGAGGAGTTTCTGGAGGCCGGCAAGAAGCGTCTGGCCGGCGATACCGCACGCCAAGCCAACTCCGATGAAGTCAAGGAACTGCGCCGTGAGGCCGCACATCTGAAAGAAGCCCTGGCCGAGACGGTACTGGAAAATCGCCTGCTGAAAAAAAGCACCTTCGGGGCTGGGGGCGACGATACATGAGATACAAAGCCTCGGAGAAACGCGAGATCATCGATCTGGTGGAACGCTCCTCGCTGCCGGTGCGGCACACCCTGGATCGCCTGGGCATACCCAAGTCGACGTTTTGCAGCAATCGGGTACGGAGCGGACAGCGGTCAGGACACCGGTTATGAATGGAATGTAGGATTCGTTCATTCTTTGGCTCCGCGATACGTTTGTCTGCAGCAACCTCGACCGGATGCTTGTAGGAAATGCTCGTTGGCAAAAAGAAACCCCTCCAAATCGGTCGGGCTTCCAGCATTCACCTAGTGCGTTTTGCGGGTTTCGCCGTCAGGCGAACAAAGCGAAATGCAGGTGGTGAACTACATCATGCCGCCCGTGTCACTCGCATTTCGTGCAAAATGACTGCCGCCGGGGCGCTTATGGCTTTTTCGGGGTTGTGTATTCGACTTCTTTCTGGAACGGCTCCCAGGTGGTTTCGTACCCGACAAAACCCTTCTCGTTGGGTTCCTTCTGACGGGTTGTCACGAAACGCGCCTTGCCTTCAGGCACTTTGGGTCTGGTTTTGGGTTGTTCACTCATAGGATTTGCCTCTTGCTAACAATAGCTCACACGTGACGTTCAGTTCTGAACCTCGTGAATACTGGGCCCTGTTTCGATATCCGGGGCTTCTTCGACTTTCCCGCCTGCTGCAATCTCTTCTTCGCTTGCATCGCGGACAAGCAGGATTTCCAGCTTGAAAATGACCTCTCTGCCACACAGCGGGTTATTTCCATCAATGGTGATGGTTTTCCTGTCCTTCCGGGTGACCAGGAAACTCCTGGTTTCACCCCTGTCGTTTTCCATCAGGATGGCGGTACCGACTTCGCGATACGATATTCCTCGGGAACGTTTCTGATGTACTCGGTGATGACCAGCGACTCATCCCTGGGGCCAAATATCTTATTGCAGTCCAGAGGAACTTCTATGATTTCGCCTGCGGATCTGCCCTCCAGCTCGGCGCTGACCTGGGGAGACAGGACCGTGTTGACCCCGTGGACATACCCCAGCGGAAACTCAACCGAGGTGAGTACCCGGCCGGACTTCTGGTCGATGACCTTGTAGATCAGTTCAACGTACTTGTTGGTTTCGATTACGTCTTTCATGGTTCTAGTGTGCTGCACTAAAATATGGAAGCGGAAAATATCCGGATTTCACCCTTTTCATAACCCAGGACCAGGCGCCCGAGCCATTCACCTTCTTTTTCGGTGCTCCTCACGCGGTAGAGAACCGTCACGTGCTCACCGCGGCGGATGATGCCGAGATAATCCCACTCTGGAGACAGTTTACGTGCCAGCACACCGTGCTTGAACTGCTTGCCCAGTTCTACTTCGTTCAGGCCGAGCAGCAATTCATAGGAGAATTTCCTGATGAATTTCCCGTACTGGCCCTTGTTGGAATACTTGATCAGGTCGTCCCACATCGGGTGGGCAACCTCCAGTATCTCCTCGTCGCTGTGGTCGATAATGTTCATCTGAATGAGAAAGGGTTAGCGTGAAGTGCCGGAGTAAGCGTACTCCGGCACTTGGTCTGACCCGTCTTCTACGCTGCTTCCTCTTTTTCACCGACCAGGTGATAAAGCGGAGCCTT
>CAMYKC010000247.1 GCA_947258865.1 uncultured Lysobacterales bacterium | reverse complement strand
CAATACGACGCTCCGTAGGCTTATACTTTCGTTGAAAGCCACGGCGACCAGCTGATGGCAATAACAAGAATAAGAGGGGAAAAGAATGAAGAAATTTCTGATGCTGCTCGTGTCGGGCGGCTTGTTCCTGTTCGCCACTATCAGTACTGCGGACGAGCATGAGGGAGAAGCAGTCGAGCCCAATGTAGCGACTCCGATTGAATTGTTTGCCTGCAATTACAACAAGGGCAAGGGGCCGGTCGATCTCGACGCCGCAATCAAGAAGTTCAATGCCTGGGGTGATAAACAGGGGATCAATGACTATTCGGCGTGGACACTGGTGCCCTACTATTCCAGTCCGGAACAGGAATTTGATGTGCTTTGGCTCGGCGGATCCGAAAAAGCCAAATCGTTGGGCCGCGTACAGGATGCCTGGTTGGCGACCGGCGCCAGGGAACAGGAGGGCTTCAACGAAGTTATCACTTGCGATACGCACGCTGCGTATTCTGCGCTGCTGATGAAGGCACCGCCGAAGCGGGATAGGCCGTCCAATGTTGTCATCTCATTTTCGGATTGCAACACGGCGGATGGCGTGACCTTCGGTGAACTGTATGAGCCTCTTATTGAGTGGGGCAAGTACATGTCAGAGCATGGCTCGACGGCCGGACACTGGGTATTCTTCCCGACCTATGGTGGTGGCGGCGAAGGGTTTGATTTCAAATTTGTCGATTCCTTCCAGAACCTCGAGGAACTGGGCGCCGATTGGGATCACCTGAACGAGACCGGTTGGCAAAAAGCAGATGAGCTGTTTGCGGGCAAATAAGAAGCAACGAGCGCGTCAAGAAAGGGCAGACCGAATTGGGTCTGCCCTTTTTTTGGCCGGAAACCTGGCGTTGCGTCAGTGCGGGCCTTGAGAGCAACGGCGACCTGACCGTGGCCGTACTGTCGAATTTCGATCCTCCGGGCGGCCCGCCCTCGCAAATAGAGTTGTATTGGTGCCCTCTGCTCAAAATGGCGGCCCTGACGATGTCCTGCTGTAGTTGCCTAGGTAATTTGTGAGCGGTCAGTCGCGGATGGTAGTAAGTTGTCAGCAACATTGAATCAATTTTCGGGATTCCGGTTCAAAGGATATATTCCCGGCAGTACAGAGACTTGTTCACCTCACCTGCACGGTGGAGCAAAGCATGGATTTCAAGGACTACTACAAAATAATGGGCGTCGAACGCGGCGCCAGCCAGGATGACATCAAGCGCGCCTATCGCAAACTTGCGCGCAAATACCACCCTGATGTCAGCAAGGAAGCTGACGCCGAAGCACACTTCAAAGACCTTGGCGAGGCCTACGCCGTGCTTAAAGACCCGGAAAAGCGGGCGGCTTATGACCAGCTCGGCGCAGACTGGAAAGCGGGTCAGGAGTTCAGGCCGCCGCCCGACTGGGACGCCGGTTTTGAGTTTAGCGGTGGCGGTGGCGACGCCGATGCGGCCGCCTTCAGCGATTTTTTCGAATCCCTTTTCGGGCGCGGATTCCAGCCTGCGGGAGCAGGGCGCCGGGAAGCCGGCATGCATGCACATGGCGAAGATCATCATGCGAAAGTGTTGATTGATCTGGAAGACGCTTACCGTGGCGCGTCTCGCAGCATCTCTCTGCGTGCACCCGAACTCGATAGCACCGGGCATGTAAAAACCAGGACACGCACACTGAATGTCAAGATCCCCAAGGGCGTAAAACAGGGGCAGCGCATCCGCCTGTCCGGCCAGGGTTCGCCAGGCATGGGGAAAGGACAGGCTGGCGACCTTTACCTGGAGATAGAATTCAATCCCCACCGCCTGTTCAGGGTCGAAGGGCGCGACGTCTATCTCGAGCTGCCGGTAGCACCGTGGGAAGCAGCCCTGGGTGCCACCGTGAAGGCACCAACGCCGGAGGGTCCTGTGGACCTGAAAATCCCCAAGGGGACCACACGCGGACGCAAACTGCGTCTTCAGAAACGCGGCATACCGGGGAAGCCGCCCGGAGACCTTTATGTTGAAGTTGTAATCACTCTGCCACCGGCAGAAAGTGATGCGGCGCGTGAGCTGTATCAGAAAATGCAGCAGGACCTGGCGTATGACCCACGCAGCAAACTGGGGGTGTAGGAGGCCATGACAGAAATAACACTTACCGGAGTTGTACTCGACGAACGATCCGAATTGTCGTTGACTGAGCTGAGTCAGGCCTGCTCGACGTCGACTGAATGGGTTATCGAACTTGTTCAGGAAGGCGTGTTGGAGCCCGTCGGCAGGCAGCCAACACAGTGGCGCTTTTCAGGAACCAGCCTGAAACGTGCACACACGGCCATGCGGCTGCAAACAGATCTCAGGATAAACCTCGCCGGCGTTGCGCTTGCTCTCGATTTGATTGAAGAAATCGAAACGATGCGGGAACGCCTGCGTCGGCTCGAGGCAGGTGAGGGCAAGAGGTAGTATCGTGAGTGAATTGCAACATATTGTTTGTCCACACTGCGCTGCCGTTAATCGAATCCCGACGGCGCGCATGGCAGAGCAGCCGAAATGCGGCAAGTGTCGCCAACTCCTGTTCACCGCACACCCGCCGGAACTAACAGCGAGCAGTTTCCAGAAGCACATCAGTCGCAATGACATCCCGGTTGTGGTGGATTTCTGGGCGCCGTGGTGCGGGCCCTGCAAGGCGATGGCACCCGCCTTCGAGCAGGCATCCGCACAGCTGGAACCTGGAGTTCGCCTGGCCAAGCTCAACACCGACGCGGAACAGGCCGTCGCCGCGCAGTTCCGGATTCAGAGCATTCCGACGCTCGCGTTGTTCCGGAACGGCCGGGAAATAGCTCGCCAGCCTGGCGCGATGGGTGCCGCGGACATTGTACGCTGGGTACGGGCGAATAGCTGATCCATGGAGGTCAATCGATGAGTTTCGAGCTGCAGTTTTTTGGCGCCACTGGAGAAGTCACAGGTTCGCTGTATGTACTTCGGACCGGAACGCACACCGTGTTACTCGAGTGCGGGCTTATTCAGGGTGGCGCGGACAACGAAAAACGCAATAGCGATCCGTTTCCGCTCCCGGTCAGCGAGATCGATGCCGTCATTCTGAGCCATGCGCACATCGACCATTCAGGTCGAGTGCCGCTGCTCGTTAAACAGGGCTACGACGGACCTGTCTATGTGCAGAACGCGACGAAAGCGCTGTGCGAGATCATGTTGCCGGATTCCGGCTACCTGAACGAGAAGGATGCCGAATGGGAGAACCGCAAGCGGCGTCATAAAGGGCAGGCATTGATACAGCCCTTGTACACGCTGGAGGACGCGGAAAATTGCCTGAAACTTCTGAACGGCGTCGCTTACGGCGATGAGCTGACTGTGGTACCAGGATTGACGTTACGTTTTTTCGACGCCGGCCATATCCTCGGTTCCGCAATCGTCGAACTCACTTACACCAACCAGGAAGCCAGCCGGACGCTCGTGTTCAGCGGGGATCTGGGGTATCGGGATGCGCCC
Source organism: uncultured Lysobacterales bacterium (assembly GCA_947258865.1). GTDB lineage: Bacteria > Pseudomonadota > Gammaproteobacteria > Xanthomonadales > SZUA-36 > CAMYKC01. Next base: position 531 of record CAMYKC010000247.1, on the reverse strand, counting down.
GTCATGGATCCTCCGGCGGTCCTTCCCCATGCCGACGCGGTCTTGATGGAAAGCACCTACGGCGATCGCCTGCATCGTTCTTTCGACGAGACGATAGACGAACTGACGGAGGTCTTCGAGACGGCGCGCGCGGCTCAGGGCAACATTCTTATACCGGCATTTACCGTGGGTCGAACGCAGGATTTGCTGTACCTGATGGCCGAAAACTTCGATCGCTGGCACCTCGACAAGTGGCAGATCTACCTCGACAGCCCGATGGCAATTGAGGCGACTGCGGTCTATTCGAAATTTCGGCATTTGTACGGTGTCAATTTGTTCGGGCCCGATTCCAACCTGCCAGAGCTTCCCAATTATCATGAGACGCGAACAAGAGAAGAGTCGATGGGCATCAACGAGGTAGAGTCCGGTGCGATTATCATCGCCGGCAGCGGTATGTGCAGTGGTGGACGCATCCTGCATCACCTCAAGAACAACGTCTGGCGCCCCGAATGCCACCTCGTGATTGTGGGTTTCCAGGCCTATGGCACGCTC
>CAMYKC010000246.1 GCA_947258865.1 uncultured Lysobacterales bacterium | reverse complement strand
CATCGGCGATTTGCTTGAATTTGATTCTGTCTTACGGCGATAGGTCTGCACCAATCAGCCCTTCGCTCCAGACATCCGCATGGTCGGCTATCAATTGGGATAACTCAATTTGCAGCCCAACGAATAACAGGGAAGCCACAACTGCGAAAATACCGACGACCTCGAGAATATCTTTCCATTTCTGGTGCAACATTTCTAACCTCACCTAGATTTTAGCTCTGCGGTTAATGCGTCTTTTCGCACCAACTTTTGTCATGAATCATAGGCTGTCGCCAAAAACGGTACCACACGAGCGGATAGGGCGAATAAACCACATGATGCTTGATTCAAGCAAGTACTGCTGTCTGAATTGGGGGGATTGGACCAGCCGCTGGCAGCGGAGATTTTTTGCAAAACACGCCTGAACCTACCGTGCAAGGGTCGCCTTCGGCTCCTGACTGTGTAAAAACCGGCCGCCAGCCGTGCGTTGCCGAATTCGCCGGCGAGGCGAATCGAAAACCTGACCAGCGCCGAGCAACGAAAAAGGGCCGGATCCATTCAGTTGGGAACAGGTGTCCGGCCCTTTTTCCCTAGTTCTCCAAAGGCAACGACTGACCTTTGGTTTCTGTCAGCGCATCCACCAGAATCTGCGCCCAGGCATCGAGGATTCGCTGAGCCGCAGCCTGATTGGTGTGCTTGGTCGCCCAGCTGAACATTCGTTCGTTTTCGCGATCTACCCGCCGATCCACGGCCTTTGCGATCTCGTCACCCGTGACCGAATCGAATAGTTCGATGAACAGGGTCATTTCACCATGTGATCGGATCTGGCTGGTGGACCTGCCGCCTGCTGTAACTTCCGGAGCTGTAATGTCGAGATCGACAATGGACGGCCGAACCAGCAATACGTCGTCTGCTGACTCCTCGACCAGCTCGAAGCCTCCGCTGCGAAGCTTTTCGGTGAAAATCACGTTGAATTCGTCAACCAGGTCCTGCTTGATTTTCTTCGTGTTAACCCTTGAGGAGGTACTGAGCCTGCTGACCGAACGGGCCCTCAGATCCCGTTCCCAGTTTTTTTTGAATGCGACCGTCGGTTCCATCAGGTGGATGCGATTGTAACCGGACAGATCAGCACCCGGCTCGATGTAGACAACGGCCATCTTGGTATCGTGCACCCGGTGCAGGCCATCTTCGGTGACTTCCGGCCATTGCTCATCCGAACCAAATCCGCTCGTGGCAAAAATTGCCGCGGTCAGCGGTATCAGTACCGCGATCAATCGTTTGGCGTTCATTACACTTATCCTCTAATGGAAAATCGAATAGAACCGGCCGATGGTCGAAAAATCATCGACAGTTGTCGAACAATAGACCTCATCGGGGCGCAAAATACTGCAATGAAATTCAGGTTTGTTCAGGTGGCCTGGAACAGGCGGCAATGATCCGGGAATTTTGACCATCAGGAGCCGGATTAATTTCTCCCGAAGTACGCACGGGTTGGGGCCGGCGGTGTGGTCGTGTTGCACCCGCGGGCCGCTGCGAGGATGCCGATACGAGGCAGCTTCGCGCGTTATTTTGGGCGTGAGATTCGGCCTGCGTCCGCTAATATTTCCCCAGGGCTTTGTTGATCCATTTATGGATGGAATGATAGCCGCCCTGCAGGTACATCACGGCACAGGTTCCGCTGCGTACATTGATGTCTTTATCCCTGGCCAGTTCAAGCGCCTCGGGTGTCTCACGGCCCATGTGAATCCAGACATGCCGAATCCCCTGCGCCGCCGCCTGCTCCACCCAATCCTTCGTCTCTTCCCGCGGAACCTCAATCACCACGCCCTGAACCGCTTCGGGCAGGGACTCGAGATCGCGGTACGTGGAATCTCCCTGAATGGCGTCGACGCTCGGATCGACCGGAATGACAGTCTTTCCCTTTTTCTTCAGCGCTGCATAGCTCATCGCCGGAAACGGTTTTTTGGCCGTATTTCCAACAAATGCGAAGCTGTCCAGGGTCCAAAAGCTCTCGTAGTTGGTCATGGCGGTCTCTCCTGTTTGCGTGTCACTTTAACGCAAGGTGCAACAGAGTTTGACTTAAACCCCGAGTCTGAATGTTAGACCCGGTTACGTTAAACAAGTTTGAACGGTTTCTCTGCCCCAAAAAAGGAGGCGAGACTCGTTAACTTGTCCCTGGAATCAGAAATAAGGCCGAAGTTCTCCGCAACGGGTCGTTAACGAAGATTGTAAGTAGTCGAAGGATGGGTTCCGCTAGAAAGCGATCAGCGTAACCTATTCAGCATCCAATTTCACAGGCGATTTGTCCTCAGTTCGGTCATGAGCGGTCATTGATAAATGTGCAATGAAGTTTAAGTCCAGTGGATGGATTGCCCGCAAGCCTGAACAATAATTTGAAGATTGAAAATGTAATAGTGTACTTTCAATGATATAGATCATTTACTGATACCTACGATGATGGTATAGGATCATTGCTGTCCGACAGCAAAATTATTCGAATAAGTCCTAAAAAAATCCAATAACCTCCGTGTCCGACAGTGGCCTCGGCGAGTTCATCGTCGGCCCGTTGTTTCTTATTGAGGAGTCGTTATGAATTGGAAATTAAAACATGACAAATTCCAAATCCGCCGGGCTGCTATTTTGTTCGCAGCTTTCTGCTTGCTCTGCGCACCAGCGACGGTGTTGGCCCAGACTCAGCTCGGTGCTGATATTGATGGCGAATCGGCCGAAGACAGTTCTAGCACAGCATCGCTCTCCTCTGACGGTAACCGTCTGGCGATTGGTGCCCCTGGGAATGATGGTAATGGGAGCGAATCCGGTCACACTCGCGTATATCAATGGTCGGGTTCGGCCTGGACACAGCTCGGCACCGACATTGATGGCGAAGCAACTGGAGACCGTTCCGGATCGTCGGTATCACTGTCCTCTGACGGTAACCGTCTGGCGATTGGTGCCACCGGGAACGATGGCAATGGAAATCTTTCCGGTCACGTGCGTGTATATGAGTGGTCAGGTATGTCCTGGACACAGCTCGGTAACGACATTGATGGCGAGGCAGCCGGTGACGAGGTGGGGTTGGCGGTATCACTGTCTTCTGACGCTAACCGCCTGGCCATTGGTGCCCCATACAATAATGGCAATTCTGGTCACGTGCGTGTTTTGGAATGGTCAGATTCGACCTGGACACAGCTCGGTGCCGACATTGACGGTGATGCAGCTGCGCAATATACCGGGTTTTCAGTATCGCTGTCCTCTGA
>CAMYKC010000245.1 GCA_947258865.1 uncultured Lysobacterales bacterium | reverse complement strand
TTTTGCCCCATGCTGTATCAGTTTTTCCGTTGCGTATGTGGCAACGTTGCCTGATCCGGACACCAGGCAGGTTTTGCCTTCGATCCCCTTCTTGGCGTGCCGCAACATGTCTTCCATGAAATAGATCGTGCCATAGCCGGTAGCTTCCACGCGGATTTCGCTGCCACCGAATGACAGACCCTTACCTGTCAACACACCGGTGAACTGGTTGGAAATGCGCTTGTACTGGCCGAACAGATAGCTGATTTCGCGTCCACCGACGCCGATGTCGCCGGCGGGCACATCCGTGAACGGACCGATATGCCGGTAGAGTTCGTTCATGAAAGACTGGCAAAAGCGCATGATTTCATTGTTCGATTTGCCCTTTGGATCGAAATTGGATCCGCCCTTGGCTCCGCCCATCGGCAGGCCGGTCAGGCTGTTTTTGAAGACCTGTTCGAAGGCCAGGAATTTCAGCACGCTCAGGGAAACGCTGGGATGAAATCGCAGGCCGCCTTTGTAGGGCCCGATCGCATTGCTGTGCTGAACCCGATAGCCCTTGTTGACCCGTATCCTTCCATCATCGTCCTGCCAGGTCACGCGGAACATGATGACACGGTCCGGTTCGGTCATTCGTTCCGACAGATTGTGGTCCTGGTAATCAGGATTCGCGTTGACGAAGGGAATCACGTCGTGCGCCCATTCGGCCACCGCCTGGTGAAATTCCTTTTGTCCGCGGTTGCGGCGTCGCACACCTTCCATAAAGCCGGTTATTGTTAGTGAATTTGGATTTCTCATTTGCTTATACCACTCTGATCAATTGGTCCAGAACAGGATCGGGTTGTTCGGCCAGTAAGGCATGGCCGGAGCCCTCCAGTATTACTTTCTCGGCGTTGGGCAGTGCCTTGGCCACCTTCATTGCCGAACGGACAGGCGTGAGCATGTCACGCTCACCCAGGATCAACAGGGCCGGACACACGACGCTGGCTGCGTGTTCCAGACCCTCGAGATATTCTTTACAGGCGCTGAGGTCGTTATAAATAACGCCGGGGCCTGCCCTTTCCATCAGGCGCATACCGCCCCCCAGCATCCAGTTGCCGGGTGTCGCATTACCGCCCAATTGAGCAGATTTGCTAAAACCCCAATAATTCAGCATTTCGATCGCGTCGTGTTTATCCTGTTTTGCATGCTCCAGCAGAAATTCCGAAACCGGCATTGGAACGGTTGTTCCGACGAGTGCTATCGCCCTGACCCGGTCCGGATGTCTTGCCGCCGCGGCGATGGCTACGAGCGAGCCGAGGCTGTGCCCCACGATGGCGGCCGATGAGAGACCTGCTGCGTCGAGCACCTCGATCGACCAGTCCGCCATCTCCTCGATGGTGTTCAGCGGTTCGCCACCTGAACGTCCGTGCCCCGGCAAATCCACGGCCAGCACATTGCGATCATGACGTGCAAAATACCGGGTTGGCAACACCCAAATGGTGTGGTCTTGACCTGTGCCATGTATAAACAACAAAGTTTCTTTTCCGGGATCAGGCGCCTGGTTTCCGGTGGCCGCGTAGACCGGGTTTCCGCAAATTTTCAGTTGCATTATCAGCCCTGCTTATGCTTTCTGCGATGCATGCAAACCGAGGCTGATGTCCTCGATCAGATCGTCGATATCTTCAATGCCCACTGAAATGCGAACCAGGCCTTCGGTGATGCCCGCAGCCCTCAACGCTTCAGCATCCATCCGGTGATGGGTTGTGCTGGCGGGGTGGATAACCAGGGTTTTGGCATCGCCGATATTGGCCAGGTGCGATACCAGTTCGAGACGTTCGATAAAACGTTGCGCGCCCCTGGGCAACAGGTCTTTGGCCAGGCCATGGTCGGGGTGGCCTGGCAGTTCGGGATACACAACCCATTCGACGGCCTCGTGCTGATCCAGGAATTCGACCAGTTTACGGGTATTGTCCACGTGTTTCTGCATCCGCAGCGGCAGGGTTTCCAGGCCTTGCAGGATCAAAAAAGAAGTCATCGCGCTCATACAGGCGCCGAAATCCCTCGCCCCCTCCTTGCGCGCCCGCGTGATGAAGGCTGCCGGCCCGAATTCCTCGGAGAAATCCAGGTCGTGGAACCCTTCATAGGGTTCGGTCCGGGTCGGGAAGCGGCCGGATGCTTCCCAGTCAAACACACCACCATCGACCAGCAGGCCGCCGATAACGACGCCGTGGCCACTGAGAAACTTGGTGGCCGAATGCATCACGATGTCGGCACCCAGGTCAAATGGCCGGCAAAGAAAAGGCGTGGTGAAGGTCGAGTCGATCATCAGCGGCAGACCGGCATCATGCGCCACCTCGGCCACGCGGGGAATGTCGAGGACCTCCAGGCCGGGATTACCCAGGGTTTCAGCAAACAGCAATTGGGTATTGGGCCGGATGGCCTTGCGGAACGCTTGCGGGTCACGGGGGTCGACAAACGTAGTTTCGATCCCGAAACGCGGCATCGTGTAGGCCAGCAGGTTATGTGTGCCCCCGTACAGAGATTGTGAGGAGACGATGTGAGACCCGGCACCCATCAGGGTGGCGATCGCCAGGTGCATGGCAGCCTGTCCGCTGGCCGTGGCGATGGCCCCGACCCCGCCTTCCAGCGCGCTTATACGTTCTTCCAGGACCGCGTTGGCCGGGTTGGATATCCGGGAATAGACATGCCCGGTCCGTTCGATGTTGAAAATCGAAGCAGCGTGGTCCGTGTCCTTGAACACGTAGGATGCCGTCTGGTAAATCGGCGTCGCGCGAGCCCCGGTCGCCGTGTCAGGTCGCTGGCCGGCGTGCAGGGAAAGCGTGTCGAGTTTGAATGTCTTGGCCTTGGCCATGTTGTGTACCCTTTGTTTAGTTCCCGATACCGGGTGGAATTTCTTTTTCCGCCGGAAACCAGGGGGCCTTCACGACAACCGCGCCAGTCTGACCATCGGGCGTCCAGATGTTCAGGCGCGTACCGGTCGGGGTCAGCTCCGCAGGCAGGTTGGCAAAGCCGATGTTTTTTTCCAGCCGCGGTGACCAGACACAGCGGCTGACATGGCCCACTTTGTCGCCCGACATGCCCCTGGCCGGGAGTACCGGCCAGAAAGATTCATTATGGCTGATCGGGTCACCGTCGATTTCTATTCCGACCAGCCGCCGGTGGTTGCCTTCGGCGTGAATTTTCCTGAGCGCTTCGCGCCCCAGGAATTCCGCTTTTTTATCGAGGTTCACCAGCCGCCCGAGGCCGAAAGTGTAAGGATTGTCTTCGCGGCGGATATCCGAGAAATAGGAAAGCAGGGCGCCCTCTATGCTGCGAATCGTGTTGGGCGCTGCCGGTGCGATGTTGAACTCCTCGCCGGCTTCCATGATGTATTCCCACAAGGCATTGCCGTGAATGTGGTCTTCGAGGTAGAGTTCGTAACCCAGTTCACCGCTCCAACCGGTCCGGCTGACCGCCAGCTTCAGGCCGTTCAGCTCCGTTTCCATCACGTGGTAATAGCCCATGTCCAGCGCTGCATCGCCAAACAGCTTGTAGGCCACGTGGGGGGCTTTGGGCCCCTGCAACTGCAGCGGGCAAATATCGCCTTCAACGATTTGCACGTCCATGCCGGTCTCGGAGGCGATGCCCTGGGCCCATAGCACGACGTCACCATCGCCAGGGGACAGCCAGAATTCGTTTTCCCGCATGTGCATGAGGACAGCATCGTTGACTATCCCACCGTTCTCATCCGTCAACAGGACATAAAGGCAGCGGTTGGTAGGGCAATCCGACAGGTCGCGCGGCGTCAGGTATTCCATGAAGTGCCTGGCGTCGCGGCCGCTGATCACGATCTGCCGCTGACAGGACACATCCCACAAGGTCACGTCGTTAACCAGGCGCCAGTACTCAGCAACGGGATCGCCGTAATGGGTGGCCATGTACATGTGGTTGTATATCGTGAAAGCCTTTGCACCCCAGCGCATCGTTGCGTCGAAGTACGGCGACTTCCGGACCCGCGGACCGATGCTGATCATGGGGCTGGAAACAGGGGTGGTGTGATTCTTGTCGTTATACATCAGTGCCTGCTCTGAGAAAGGTTGATTCTACTGCGAACCAAGGTGCCGGCCAAACCAGTCGATATGACGCTGATACAGGTCTTTGGCATGACTCGGTGTGTCAATGCCGTGATACTCGCCCGGATAAACAATGAGCTGGGTCTCGACCCCGAGCTTTTTCAACGCCAGGTAGAGTTGCTCGGAATTGATTATCGGTACATTCCAGTCTTTTTCGCCACCGAGGATCAGAGTGGGGGTAACAACCCGTTCAACGTCGTTGAACGGTGAAATTTTCTCATACCGTTGCCGCGCCTCGGGTTCCCACGGCAGCCCCAGTTCACGATCCCACCAGCGCTGATACATGTCGTGTCCGTAATTTGCCACGTAAAGCGTGGCGCTGGCGCCGGTTGCAGCGGCTTTGAAGCGATCCGTCTTCGTGATGATGTGGTTGGTCAGAATGCCGCCATAGGACCAACCCATCACACCGAGCCTTTCTGGGTCGGCCCAGCCCCGCTCGATCGCATCATCCACCGCAGCCATGACATCGTCGTAGTCGGGTCCGCCCCAGTCTCTCCAGATAGCAAGGCAGAATTCCTGCCCGTAACCGGTCGAGCCGCGCGGATTGGGGTGAATGACCAGGTAGCCATTCGCCGCATGCAGTTGACCCTCGAAAGAGAAACTGTAGTCGTATTGTGATTGCGGGCCGCCGTGAATATCCAGAATGGCCGGATAGGGCCTGCCTTCAATGAATCCCGGCGGCTTGATCACGAATCCTTCTATTGTGCTGCCGTCCTTGCTGGCGAAACGAACCTTTTCCACTTCGCCCAGGTTCAGCGTGGCGAGCACGTCCTGGTTGGTGAAGGTTCTTTGCGTCAATTTGTCACCTGAAAACAAGAACACTTCGGCAGGCAGCTTGGGTTTGCTGATCAGGGCGGCGACTTTGTCGTCAGCACCAAAGCTAAAATCGGAAACGATGTTTTCGTCCTGCACCAGCCGCTCTGTCTCATTCAGTTTTCCCTTTGTCCTGATACGGGCCAGGTT
>CAMYKC010000244.1 GCA_947258865.1 uncultured Lysobacterales bacterium | reverse complement strand
CGATCACGTTCTTTGAGGAATCTGGGCTGTGTTTTCCGTTTATCTGACTGACATCATCATCCTGCTCATCGCTGCGGTTGTCATCGTTCCCGTTTTCCAGCTTGCCCGGCTTGGCGTAGTGCCTGGATTTCTCGTTGCCGGAGTGATTGTCGGACCCTCCGGGCTTGGCCTGATCAGCAATGTCAGCGAAATCGGTCACTTCGCAGAAATCGGTGTCGTCCTCCTGCTTTTTATCATCGGAATCGAACTCAAGCCTTCCCGGCTCTGGTTGATGCGCCGCCTGGTATTCGGGCTGGGTGTGATTCAGGTGATACTCACGGGTTCCATACTAGCTGCCCTGGCTTACTACCTGTTTGATATTTCGCTGAGGGCGGCCATCCTGGTGGGACCGGCCCTTGCCCTTTCATCGACCGCCTTTGTGCTCCAGATTCTGGCCGAGCAAAAATTGCTGAATTCACGGCATGGCCGGGCGTCCCTGGCCGTACTGTTGCTGCAGGATCTTGCCGTTGTCCCGCTGTTGGCCCTGGTGCCTTTGCTCGTGATGCCGAAATTGGGCATCGGCGGGGATATCGGAATCGCCCTTGCCGAATCCCTGCTGATTCTTGGCCTGGTCGTTGTCGTCGGCCGCTATTTCCTGACCCCCGTACTTCACCGGGTGGCGCGTTCCGGCAACCCGGAGCTTTTCACCGCATCGGCCGTATTGATTGTCCTGGGTACCGCCATGGCGACGGAACGGGCAGGCTTATCCATGGCCATGGGCGCTTTCCTGGCCGGGATACTCATTTCCGACTCATCTTACCGGCACCAGGTTTTGGCGGAAATTCTGCCTTTCCGGGGCTTGCTGCTGGGATTGTTTTTCATGTCCATGGGCATGTCGGTCAATATTGCACTTTTTTTCGATCAGCCGATCATGTCAGTTGCAATCGCAGTAGCACTGCTCGCCCTGAAGGCCGCCATACTTTATCCGCTCGCACTTGTTTACGGTTTGAAATCCAAAAGCAGTAGGGCGGTGGCATTGCTGCTTGCGCAAAGCGGTGAGTTCGCCATGGTGCTGTTCGCCCTGGCTCGAAAGGACAATCTTCTGACGGAAGCTGTTTTTCAGCAACTTCTGCTTATCGTGTTACTCACCATGGTCGCAACGCCTGTTCTCGCAGAGTTGGCCCACCGCATTGCCGGCAAGCAACTGGCGGTTGCGGGGGACGCCGGCGAACCATCCGAGGCTCCTGTTGTACTGGCCGGATTTGGTCGCGTCGGTCGCCGTATTGGCGAGATTCTCGCGGGTGCGGGTATCCCATTCGTGGCGCTGGATTCCGACCCTTCGGTAGTCGCGGCAGAGCGGGCCAGCGGGTGCCCCGTGTTCTATGGCGACGTGTGCCAGCCAGGCTTGTTAAAAGCCGTCGGCGCGATGGGCGCCCGGGTAATCATCGTCACCCTGAACGAACCGTCGAGTGCGAAACAAGCCGTCGCTTCCCTGAAGGAGTTGTATCCGGAAACACGTATTTACGCGCGCGGCCATGACCTCGAAGTTTGTAAGGAATTGAGCCGCCTGGGTGCATCAGGAGTGGTGTCGGAAAACGTGGAGGCAAGCCTGGAGTTGGCGCGAATGACCTTGGCGGAAATTGGAATAGACGAGAAGACAAGCGATGACATGCTTTCCGAGTTTCAGCAGAAGTACGAAGCTCAGATCAATGACGCTGGTTTGTGAAGTTTACAAGCTGGAGGAAGACGAAGGCAATGAGGGGCATCTCAAGCAGCTGGAACAACTCACCGAGGAATAGCCTGACTTAGAAATTCGGTAATTCATTCGTAAGCAATCTCTGCAAACGGGCGCTGAGCAGAACTGGTCAGTATGCAAACAATCATCAATCGCACTATTTCAGTGAACGGTAAGCAATTCGGTTTCCTGCGAAAGTCCCTATCCAAAGCTCACTTCCCACTGGTAGTGCCATTGTTATATTGCTGAATTGCTCGTTAGCCGGGCCGGTTGCCAGCATTCTTCCCTGCATCGATTGCGGGTCGATAGCCCATACGGTGAATGCGCGCGGACAGCTCGCAAACGCCTCCAGATCAAACTCCTCCGATTGATTTACTTTGCCGCATACCGGATCGTCAACATTCAAACCCGCGGTAAGCAACTCTCCATCACTGCTCATGTGCAGATTGTCGGGTACGAACTTGAACGATTCGGTGCGGCGCAACAGACGTGCCGGATTGGTATTTGAAAACGCGGTAACGGTAAACAGCCCGGACGAAGCGACAAAAAACTCATTTCCATCTGCAGACACTTCGATGCCATTGGCGTAGGGCATCTCCGTGCCTTCAACGCGGGTAAACCCGGTGTCGCCTGGCGACCATTTATAGACTGCGCCAGTGGATTTTCCGGTGAAAGCGTCACTAATGGGAACGCCGGTATACAAGGGGATCGTCGCAAGCAATGAGCCGTCATTAGACGACGCCACACTGTTCGCTTCCATTCCGTCCGGCGTCAAAACACATCCTGTCCAGGTCAGAACCGGATTCTCGCCGCTCGCATCCACATCAAACACTTCAATTGCCTCACGCTCACCATGCCCCACAACAAACAATGTCGAATGCCCGCCGACACCGGGCCGCAGATTAAGGCCGTGAGTGACAAAATTGTTCGGGTCCGGAGAGCCGGGACAGGCCCCATAAAGATCCATATCCTGTTGTGCACGTGGTGCGTTCGCTGGATAGAGTTCAGTCCAGGATTTCCTTTCGGCGTTGACCAGATAGAGCGCCCCATTTGGAGCCATCCCGCTTGAGATGATCCACTTTGAGTTGGGGACGAGCACAAGGTCTTCAGGATTAACGAGGCCGCAAACAAAAGCGTATTCTCCCGATGATTCGCATTCATCAGCCGCAACAACGGCTATCGGCCACAAAAGGAATAGAACGAATGCAAACAGCAGATTTTTGGAACCGTTAATTGTCTGGAAATATCTTCTCATGAGACTGAACCTTGTAGGTTGGTCGTGAACCGACTGTGTATTGGGTAACTGTCGATTGAATAAAGCACAGTTTGCGTGATTCGGGCAAGTGACAACTCGGTTTTGGGCAGTTTGAACTTTCCCTCAAAGATTTAATGTTTGCAATCACTCATGCTGACATGAGCTTCTCCCTTAATTAGTTTCAGTTGGTTTAAAAGCCTTGCAGGACAATCTTTCCGATTGACCGGCCGGATTCCAATTCCTCGTGCGCCACCTTCAGGTTGTCGGCATTGATGGCGCCCAGGTTTTTACCAA
>CAMYKC010000243.1:1251-6148 GCA_947258865.1 uncultured Lysobacterales bacterium | reverse complement strand
GGTCGTTTATGACGTGATCCGGCATACGGAGAAGAAAGGCACCTACGTCGTATACGCACGCTTCAGGGACCAGGCCGCGTTCGAATTCCACCAGGAGGCGGATTTCCATCACCGGCTGGTGCCGCCCATCCTCGAATGCGTCGAAGGCGAGATGGATCTGCAGTTTTTCGAGTGGGTCGGCTAGTCCATAAATTGCGTGTACTGCTTGCTGACGCGCAGGTCCGAAGCAGGGGGTCTGCTTCCAGGACACAGCATAAACCCGTCCTTGGGGCTTCCTCTTGAAACATCGTGTTTCAAAGGGTCCTGGAAACAGACCCCTTACTCCGAACCGGCTTGTGCCAAACTGAGATTCAGAACCCTGATAATCCGGAACAGTCGGTGTAAGAAATGGCTGCCACTGTTCCAGTCGTGGCTGTGCACGCCCCAGGTTGGCACAAGCCTACTCCGCCGGCCCAATCGCCAGCAACACGTTCCCGGGCATATGGAAATACATTCCGTAGCCTGAGTTTATGTAGATCATGCCGTCGGCCACCATCGGGCCGCCGCCCATGAAGGAACCGCCACGGGCCTTTTCCCCGGATACCGTGTCGAATTCCTTCAGGGAATTCAGTTCCCACAGAATTTTTCCGTCATCAGCCGAGTAAATCCGCAAGCGACCGTCGAAATGGCCGGCGATGACCGCTCCGGGGATCGCTGTAATGGCCTGGCCGATACCGGGGTCACAGTACTTCAGATCGCCGCAAACGTCCGGCGCCGGTGCCGACCACAACAGGGCTCCTGTCTCGGCACTGATGGCATAGAGGCCGGGTTTGGCAGGGGTTTTGAACTTGTAACGCGTCAAGTCTTCGGGATAAAACATGTCGCTGATCGGCACATACACGCGCTTGCCTTCCGCCGCCATGCCAAACAGTACACCGCCCTGAACACCGCCGCGGCCAACAGGGGTCTTCCACAGTGTCTGGCCATTATCGGGGTCAATGCCGGCGACCCGACCCGATTTCTGGCCGGCGACCAGGAATTCACGCCCATCTTCCAGCGTGACCAGGATGGATGAAGCTGCGAAGTCGTAATCGGGACCATCCTCAACCGGGCAGTTGGCATCGTCATCGGTGTAGTCAGACAGGCAGCCCACGTTCCAGGCATCGTTGCGGGTTTGTTGACTGACCCAGCGCTTTTCGCCGGTCTCCATGTCAAAGGCAATGATCGCATCAGAGTTTCCATCCGATGGCGATGAATAGTTCTCCCCGCTGCCGGCATAAAGTTGCCCGCGTTTCATGTCGATGGTCGGGCTGTTCCAGAAAGGCGCCCCCGAAGGAGCATAAATCGGTGTACCGTGCCGATTCTGACCCGCTTTGACCGGTTCCTTGTCGACCGAATAGTTCTTCCAGATCATTTCTCCGCTGTTAGCATCCAGCGCAACGATGGAGCCCCTGAAAGTACAGCAAGGATAGGCTGGGTTAAGCGCCGGCACGACTTCCAGCGATGAAACCGGCACGAACAAGCGATCACCGACCAGCGCCAGTGCGCCGGTGATCGTGGCGTTGGGATGGGGGTCCACCTTGCTCTTCCAGCGCAGTTCGCCGGTGATGGCATCCACCGCATAAGCGCGGGCCAGTATGTCACCGAAATAGATCGTTGGGGACGGATCGTCGCCCTTGTTCCACGGAGAAATGATGATGGCATTGCGCACTTCGGCGTTGGCCTTGAACGTCCAGCGCAGGCAACCGGTCTTGGCGTCCAGCGCCCGCACGGTTCCATCCTGGCTGCCGAAATAGACGCCGCCGCCGGCCACGGTGGGCTGTGAGCGTGCCTGTGCAGCATTGGGATAGCCAAAGGCCCACTTGACTTCCAGGGCCGGCACATCGTCAACGGTCAGGCCGCCCACTTCGGCGGGTTGGAAACGCGAGTTGGCCCGGTCATTGCCCCAACCCAGAGACACGGGTGTCTTGCTGGCGTCGAAGCCGTGTTTATCGTCGCAGGTGGGCGGTGCCTTGGGCGCTTCGCCCTCAACCAGGCTGCGGCCGGCGACATACTCCGCGATGGCGCGGCGCTGTTCCTGCCCGATTTCGGTCGCATATTCCTCCATGGTGCCACCGTTCATGGATTTGAGGATATTCTCAGGCCCAATCATGCCCAGAAACATTCTACTGGGCGTCTTGTAAATGCCCTGGTCATGACAGGAGGCGCAATACTCCATGTAGGGCGCTTCACCAGGGTGGGCTTCTTTTGCCGCCTCTTCTTCCGCCAACAGCTCAGTGGATGAAAGCAATACTATGATCAATAGGTACATGCAAATTTTCATTTCAGTACTCCGGAGTCTTTGTAGTAAATCTGTTCTGTCCATGGATTCAGGCGGTCGAGGGATAGACGCGGTCATCTTCACGTGCCCGCTCGCGCAACCAGTCGGAAGGACTGAACCCGGCGCCTGTCTGCGCGTTCAATTCATCGCAAAGCGCGATGAATGCGTTCAATCCCATGGTATCGATATATGACATGACGCCACCGGTGTAACCGGGAAAGCCCCAGCCCAGCGTCGAGGCGAGGTCGGCCCGGACCGGGTCGGCTCCTGCTTCCCAGCTCACGGCCGCCGCCAGCGCCTGGGCGCACATCAGCCGCTGTTTTACGATCTCAACATCCGCAGCATTTTGATGGGAGGAGTTCTCGTCAGGCATCTCTTCCGCCATCGCCAACGGGCCTTCGGCCATGCCGGCGGCGTGGGCCACGTTTTCAATTATTATGGGGCTAATGCCTTCAGCCACCATTTGCAGCCCCTGCTGAATATAGGCTTGTTCGCACCGTTGTTTCAATTGTTGCGCGCCTTGCTCAGACATGACTTCTTCACGGGTGGTTTTACCGCGGTTCAGAAACCCGGTCCGGATCATGTTGCGCGCCACCGGGTCACGGGTCAAAGCAGAAAACTCCCGGGTTTCAATTTTCAGCGCCGCATCCATCGAAGAGACGGTTGTGCCGTTGAACAGGCACCTCAATGCAGCAATGGGTGCGGGATAGTTGTGCCGGTAATCGGCGCTGACCTGGGCCGTCAGTATTTGGAACAGCCGGCCGATATTCATATTGTTGAGCCCGGAGCCGCCTGGCACTTTAAAGCCTTTCTGATCCCACGGCTGCTGTGCATTTTCTGCTTCGAGCACCCACTTCTCTGCTGTTTGCAGCAGGTCTTTATCGCTCACGACCCGGTTGATGATGCCAAGTTCCAGGGCTTCGGACGGATCGAGGTAGCACCCCGAAAGAATCAGGTCTGCAGCCGCCTTCAGGCCGCGCCCGCGGGCAGCAGGCCCAGGGTGACTTCCGGCAGGCCGAGCAGGATTTTGGGATTGTCGGCCACCACCCGGTAGTGACAGGCCAGGGCCAGTTCCAGGCCGCCGCCCAATGCCGTGCCGTTGACCGCTACCGCGACCGGTTTGCCGCAGGTCTCCAGCTTTCTCAATGAATTCGTGTAGGTGCGTGACTGCTCATAGGCTTCAGCAGGCGATCGCTGCATATCGTAGTAACGGACAATGCGCTTCAGATCACCGCCCGCCATGAATGAAGATTTACCCGAGTGAATGACCGCGCCCACGGCATGTTCATCAGCAGCCAGGTGTTCAGCTACTGCGCCGATGGCTTGGTGCAATTCGGGCGTCAGCACATTGACGGGGCGGTCTTTCACATCTATCGAGATGAAGGCGACACCGCTGTCTGCAAGCTGGTAGCTCAGGGGTTCAAAAGAGATCGGCTCCGGCATCTTGCTTTCCTCGTGTATCAGAGCAGTTTAAATTCGCTCGATTATGGTTGCGGTACCCATACCGGCACCGACACACAGGTTGACCAGAGCCGTGCCCAGGCCCTGGCGTTCCAGTTCATCCAGCACGGTTCCAAGGATCATTACGCCGGTAGCGCCGATCGGGTGACCCATGGCGATAGCGCCGCCGTTGACGTTGATTTGTTCGTGCTCAACATTCATCTCGTCCATGAACAGCAACACAACCGATGCGAAAGCTTCATTGAGTTCGAACAGGTCGATATCCGGTCTTTCCATTCCGGCTTTGTTCAGTGCGATTTTGGCCGAAGGTGTCGGGCCGGTCAGCATCAGGGTCGGGTCGGTGCCGACCGAGGCGCATGAGCGGATACGCGCACGCGGTTTCAGTCCAAGCTGTTCACCCATTGCGGCGGAACCGATCAGGGCTCCGCCGGCGCCGTCAACGATTCCGCTGGAGTTACCTGCGGTGTGAACATGCTCGATTTTTTCGACCTGTGGAAATTTCAGGATGGCCTGCTGATTGAATCCCATTTCTCCGAGACGGGTGAACACGGCCGGCAGCTTGCCCAGAGATTCCTGGGTCGTACCAGGACGGATGGCCTCGTCTTTTTCCAGCACGGGCATCCCGATCTCGTCGACCACCGGGATAACGGAGTGGTCAAAATATCCGTTTTCCCAGGCGGCGGCAGCACGCTGCTGACTCTGGGCCGCGTAAGCATCGACATCTTCGCGCGAGTGGCCGTGCAACGTGGCGATCAGGTCGGCGGAGATGCCCTGCGGGACAAAATGTATTTTGTATGCCAATGACGGGTCCGAAGACCAGGCGCCTCCGGACGATCCGATCGGTATACGTGACATGCTTTCAACGCCGCAGGCAATCACGAGTTCGCATTGCCCGGACTTGACCTTGGCGGCAGCGAGGTTGACCGCTTCCAGCCCGGAAGAGCAGTAGCGGTGAATCTGCTGTCCCGGCACGGTGGATGCGTAATCCGCGGCCAGGCAGGCACTGCGCCCAATGGCGCTGCCCTGTTCCCCGATCGGTGAGCCGCAACCGGAGATAACATCTTCAACCAGGGCCGTGTCCAGGCTGTTTCGGTCCCTGAGCTGGGCCAAAACCTGGGCCAGCATGTTCACGGGCGT
>CAMYKC010000243.1:0-1178 GCA_947258865.1 uncultured Lysobacterales bacterium | reverse complement strand
CTTCAGACATGTGTGTCTCTCTTTTATAGCGGCTTGCATCTGCGGCATAAGCCAGAACTTTTTGGCTTGCCGGGCCGCCGGAAAATGAAGCTGATATCGAACATCGGATAAGCTATTATACATTTTGTATTTAATTCAAAAACCAATACTTCTATGAATTTAAAAAATAAAGTGGCAATAGTCACCGGCGGCGCCTCAGGACTGGGCCGGGCAACGGTCGAAACCTTCGCCAAACGGGGTTGCAGTGTCGCGATATTCGACCTCAACGTGGATGCGGGGAACGAACTGGCGGCCGAACTGGGCGCACAGGTCACCTTCTGTGAGGTTGATGTTGCCGATGACGATTCAATCACCGCCGGCATTGAAGCCGTGATGAAAGCTTTCGGCGCCATTCATGTCTGCGTCAATTGTGCCGGCCGGGGTGGCGGCGCGACCAAGACAATGAGCAGAAAGGGAGCTTTCCCAATGGACCTGTTCCGGGATGTCATCAATATCAACCTGATCGGCACCTTCTGTGTTCTGAGCCAGGCCGCAGAAAAAATGGCTGAGAACCAGCCGGATGACAATGGTGAGCGCGGCGTGATCATCAACACCGCGTCCATCGCGGCCTTTGAGGGTCAGAAAGGCCAGGTGGCCTATGCAGCCAGCAAGAGTGGTCTGGTTGGCATCACCCTGCCCATCGCCCGCGACCTGGCTTACTACGGCATCCGTATCGCTACTATCGCGCCTGGTTTGTTCGAAACACCGATTCTCAAAGGCTTGTCACCTGAAGTGAAAGAGGGGCTGGCGAAAGACATACCCAACCCCTCTCGACTCGGCGATGTTTCAGAATTCGCGGCACTGGCGGAACACATCGTGAACAACAGGTACATCAATGGCGAGACCATTCGACTGGATGCTGCGCTGCGAATGTAAGATCAAATCCAATCCATAGGCCGGAGGACCTTGACAGATGAACGAAGCTAAAGAAGCCGTATTGCGCCTGATGAATGAATATTGTTATCTCATCGATGCCGGTGATATTGAAGGATTTTCGGAGTTGTTCGAATACGGATCTTTCCATGTTCTGGGTGATCCCGGTGGTCCATGTGTCGGAAAAGACGCCGTACTCGCAATACTGCAAAATGTAACCATGTACGATGGTAAGCCGCAAACCCAGCACGTGATGAGTAATGTTC
>CAMYKC010000242.1 GCA_947258865.1 uncultured Lysobacterales bacterium | reverse complement strand
CATGTTGGCCAGAAAATCGCTCTTGGCCTGCGTGGCGGCCTCGGCTTTCTGCTTTTCCTCGTCCAGATCCTCCATCATGTTGAGCATGGCCGATTGGGCCTCGTCCAGGTCCTTAACCCGGACCTGCAGATCTTCTTCCATCCGCTTTTGCGTGGTGATGTCCGTAATAGAACCTGCAGCCCGGTAAGACTTACCATTTTCGTCACGCAATGATTTGCCGCGTGCACGAAACCAGCGCCATTCTCCCTGCTTGGTCTGTAAACGGTATTCGACATCGTAGGGTTTGCCGCGTTCCAGATGCGCAGTAAACGCATTCAGCGTGGCTTCACGATCCTCCGGATGCAGTCCATCACTCCATGATTCAAGCCGATTGGGATAATCTTCCTCATTACTGTAGCCTAAAAGTTCCCGGAACCGATCCGAATACCAGAAAAATTCGCCCGGTAAGTCAAAATCCCATAGCCCGTCACCGCTGCCGGACGTTGTCAGTGCAAAGCGTTCCTCGCTTTTACGCAGCGCCTCTTCGGCCTGCTTGCGCTCAGTGATGTCCATGCTCGTGCCGATCATTCGCAGCGCTCGCCCGCCTGCATCCCTGATCACATGTCCGCGGGCCTCGAGAGTGCGGACGTCTCCATTCGGTCTCAGAAATCGATACTCGCTGGCATAATCTTTATCGCCCCCCAAAGATTCATTTATTTCAAATTCAAAGCGCTGTGCATCTTCCGGATGAACGAGTTTGGTGAAACTTGTCAAGTCATGGTCTCCTTCGCCAGGATCGGTACCCATAATCCGGTGCAGGGCTTTGTCCCAGAAAACGGTATCGTCAGCGATATTCCAGTCCCAGGTTCCGATTCCCGAGGAAGCAAGGGCCAAATCGAGACGCTGACGACTTTCGGCCAATTCATCGGTTGCCTCATTAACTTTTTTTGTAATCGTTCGATTCCGCTGCATCAGCAATCCGAAAAACAACACAAGGAGGATGGTACTCCCAACCCCCCCCATAAACGTAAAATTGGCCAGTGCATCCTGAGGGCCCTTACTAAATTGCCTGTTGACATACCAGGTAATGGACAGGTCTGCTCCGGCACTTACGGTTCGGGTCGTCACCGTGAGCAGGGCTTCTGGTTGGGGGTTGCCGATAACGTCGCGCAGGGGCCCGGGGCCGCCCATTTCCTGAAAGCGACCTTGAATTTGGAGTTGCAATCCATCCAACTTGTGGATATCGAATAATCCCTTGGCGATGGCATCGTAATTGACCAGGCCGATGACAACCAGCGGGCCGCGAACATCCTGGATGGCCAGCACCGCCGGTGAATAGCGTGAACCTTCCTCACCGGAAAACGACGGGCCCAGCATGATCTGGTCCGGGTGATCGACAGCGACCTTGATGGTATCGAGGATCAGCGGGTATTTTTCCAGGGGAGTGTCGGGAGACAAAGGCCCCAGGGGGTCATTGGAGAATTCGATGGACCATCCTTCGCCGTCCGTCCGAGGGCGCGCGACAGCCTTGGCGTCGAGAAAAAAGGTGGTGGCGCGGGCTTCCAGGGCATCCGTGGCACCCAGAAACTCGATCTCGGTGACCTCGCGGGAATTTTCGAAAAGGATCGCCAGGCCGGACAAGGGGGTATAGCTCTCCGCCAGCCACCCCAAAACGGTTCCGGAAAGCCAGCGGGCGGCCTGGGCGGCCTCTTTCTGCCATGCTTCCCTGGCATCGGTGCGGAATGCTTCACTTAAAGCGTAGGTTCCGCCGATGCCTCCCGCGGCCAGAAGAATCAGAAAAATCCAAGTTAATGCGGTTCTCATAATCAGTTATCCCGTTACTCGTTTATGCTGAAAATGGGACGAAATCCTCGGGGTGCCAGTGTGGTCGATGAATCCCAGCTTCGAATGTTGCTGCCGTCTACAACCTGCACTCTGGGGGCCACATGTTTAAAATACTCTCTTTTCTCGAGGATACGGACCATGACATCTACCGCGATACGTGCCTGCAACACTTGGCGGTCGGTGGGCGCGGCAATGATGTCTCCCCGGCGGATTCCGCGGTGTACACCCGGGCTATAGTAGTACGAAAGGACTTTGACATTATCCTTCAAATCACGCCTTCTCAGTACTTTAACAGCGGCCTCGGCCGTTACGGTTGTGCCGACAATAAAGTCGAGTCCAGCGGTATCCCGCGCGAGTACCTCCTCGATGAGTTTTCCCTGAACGGCGCTGCCGGTATCGCCGTATTCGGTGTGTAGAATTTTGATCAAGTCTCCAGCGACAGCCTCGCGAAAACCTTGGTCACCGGCCGCTACCCAGCCAGGCCCTTTAGGACCAGGAAACCAGGCTACCGCCAGGGGTTTTCCCGCTGTTTTCTGTAATCCAAGAAGATATTGGCCGGTCTGGTAGCCATTATCCCAGTAGGTAACTGCCGTTCGGGCCGTGATATGTGGCGAGGAAATTCCATTGATCAAATCAAGCACCGGGATCCCCTGATCAGCGGCCTTTTTGACAAGGTCGTTGAGGCCGTCCAGCGAAATGGCGCCAATGATCAGGCCGTCCGATTTTTCTTTGAGGGTTTCCTCGATCTGACGGCGCTGAACCGCAAGCTGATCGTAACCACCGGCCTCGTAAATCGAAAGACTGACACCCATACGGCGGGCCTCGTCGATCAACCCGTAGTTAACCCCCAACCAGTAGGCATCTTTGAGGTGAGGAATGAAGACGCGGATACGCCATTTTTTCTGGGCTTTTTCCAGGGGGGTATAAAGCTTTTGCTCCCGCTGACGCTGGTCATTAAATGGCGGGTTCCATACATCAACTTCAACCGGATACCAGGCCTTTCCGGCCTGGGCTGTTGCCGCCGCTATCAGGATAAGAAAGGCAAAGGCACACAGCATCCCGGCGCTGTTTTTCAGCCAATAAGGAGTTCGTGGATTAATGATGTAACGCAGGCTGTTCATTCTTGGTTCCTCCGTCCATGGATTTTATATTTTTCCGCCAGTCCGCAGGTCTGCAAAAGGTCATTGATTTCCTTTTTTAACCCGATCATCTTCTGTTCGCGACCGATGGCCAGCCGCCTGAAGCGAGCCAACTCATCAAATTTGGCTTTCAGTTCTCGTTCGGCTTCCTTCAGGCCGCTGAGATCCACCATCCAGGAAAGAATACCGCTTTGGCCTTCGTATTCGGTCCGAATGAATGTTGCCAGGGTGTCCCGGATCTCCCGATCACGGCCATATGTCTGTAACTCATAATCGCGAACGATGCCCGATTCTTCAAGTTCTTTCAAAATGTATTCCCGTTCTTTTGGATGGACATAGGCCTCCTGCGCATCCTGCCCCTTCCCGCTAAAAAAAAGCT
>CAMYKC010000241.1 GCA_947258865.1 uncultured Lysobacterales bacterium | reverse complement strand
AAACAACCGCTCCGCCTCTTCCGGCTTACCCTCGCTGAAGCGTACCCGGCCCAGGCGAAAATAGGTATGCGCGTTGTCCGGATCGAGTTCCAGGGCCCGTTCATACATCAGGACCCTGAGTTGGTTGTTGTCGGACTGCAGAAAACCCAGTTGCGACAGCGTGTCCGCATTGTTTTCGTCGAGACGGTATGCGGTGTCCAAGAGTTCTTGCCGTCGTTTCGTCAGCGCCTGCCGCTCCGCCTCGGGCGGGCCTTTCATAGCCAGGTACGCGGAAATTGCCTGGGTCAGCCCCAAATATGCTTGCACGTAACCTGGATCCAGCTCGATGGCCCGTTGGAACTCCTGCATCGCGATACGCAGCTCGGCAACATTGAAATCTTTGAAGTGAAAGTAACCGAGAAGCAGCGCATCGTACGCGGCGGGATTATCGGTGCCGGCAAAGCGGTCCACGGCAAGCACCGGCATGGCCAGGGACTGCAACACCCCGTTCGCGGCCTCGGTCCCGATCTCCATGATCCGGGTCGGAATCCAGTCGAATGACTCTGACCAGCGCACGGCATTGGCGGCCACGTCCAGCAATTCGAGGGTGACCCGTGAGCCGCCGGAAATGCGGTTGATGCGTCCCGTCAGCAGGGTGGCCACCCGGAAGCGCCGGCCCAGCGCGAGCGGGTTAGCAGGCGCGGCGTCGAGCTTCAGCTTCACCTGGGTCAGTTCCGTCGACTGGTTCAGGCCTTCACGCAGGGCATGGAAAAGGGTGTCTCCGATAGTTCGTTCCTGAGGCGTCGCATCAGCTGTGTAGAACGGCAGGATCGCGATCGAGTCAGGCAAGGGATTGTAATCGGGTGAAGGCGGCGCATCCTCGATCCTCGGCAGGATCAGCCAAGCAAGGCCTGCTGTGACAAGAAGCCCCAGCACAACGGTTACAGCCACTGCCCTTCCCCTCCCTCTCGAAGCATCGATCGCGTAGCTGCCTCCCGGCTGCTTCTGGATAATCCACGCGAGGGCAACAGCAATGGGAAAACCCACGACAAAGACGATGGCCAGCAAGCGCAGAATCCAAGCGGACGCGGCGATCTGTTCCAGCAGAAAGCTCACGATCTCAGTAGCCAGCCAGGCGATAGCGATATAGGCGCCCGCTACCGGCAGTACACGCCGGCGGCGGAGTTCGGCGAAGAAACTTTTGTGCTGATCGTTCATTTCCCTCTTTATCCCTTTCCTTTCGGAGCGGCCCATGGCCACGATTGCACACCGGTGTGCGTAATCGTTGCAGCGAGCCTGCGGCTCGCGGTCGCGCGCATGGCGTGCTCTTACAAATTCACTCCTTGTGCCGGCGGCAATTCACCGTTGCGTTCCATTTCCTCAACGCGCTGGCACTGCCGGGCCAGCCTTTCCCGGACGACCCGATCGAGTTCCAGGAACTCCGGATCATCCCACAAAAAATCGTAGGCGGGATCGTCGAACCTGAGCAGTTCATTGTACGTCGTCAAAGATATCCGGACTTCTGGGGTTCGGATTTAAGAGAGGCTTTTAGCTCATCAGGTTCATGGTCATGCGGCCTTCTCTTGATAGTATAGCCGGCGCCGCTCAGCCAGCGTTTTTTGCTTGATTTGGCGGCGGCGATTGAGCACCGTCTGCCCGCGACCAGTGTACACACCCTCGGGCGTCAGGTTGTTCAGGCTCTCGTGGTAGCGCTCGGTGTTGTAGTAATCAACAAACGCTCCGATCCGCGCCTTCAATAACACAAAGGCCGGGCTGGTGATCAGGTCATGGGCCTTGAGCAGCCGGTAGACGCCAGACTCGGACACAAAATAGCGCTGTTGCTCGGTGTACAGTACCGCCAGTTCCCGAGCCGAGAGCTCCGGACGTTCCAGGGCGAGGTTAAAGACCGACCGGCGAATTGTCTCCGGCAATCGGTTCCAGGTCTGGCCACCGCCGGGTCGCCGGTCTGCCAGGGCTATGTCGCCGCCTGTTCGATAACGCTCGTACCAGCCGTAAAATGTCGACTTGGGAATGCCCAGACGATCCAGCGTGCGCCGTACCGGCAAGGAGGAGCATTCCACCAAATCGATGATCTCGCGTTTTTCTGAGGCTGTGTATCTCATGTATCGTCGCCCCCAGCCCCGAAGGTGCTTTTTTTCAGCAGGCGATTTTCCAGCACTGTCTCGGCCAGCGCTTCCTTCAGGTGAGCGGCTTCGCGGCGCAGCGATTTAACCTCATCGGAGTTGGCTTCTCTGGCGGTATCGCCGGCCAGCCGCTTTTTGCCCACTTCCAGAAACTCCTTCGACCAGCGGTAATACGGGTTCTGGTTGATGCCTTCCTTGCGGCACAACTCGGCGATGCTGGATTCACCGCGCAGGCCTTCCAGCACGATGCGGATCTTTTCTTGGGCGGAATACTGTCGGCGGGTGGCCCGGCGAATAAATGGACCGTGACCTGGCAGTCGAGGGTATGATTTACCGGGAGTGAGCCGCAATATGGCGGAGATTAATAAAATCGATTATCCACAATAAAGATGGTCCCGAAGAATGAAAAGGGCCGGAATGGATCCGACCCTTTCATTTTGGTTGCTTGATCTCAGCGCTAGTACGCGATAAAGCTCTCTCTCCTGTCGAATGGCTCGGTACACTCCGCAAAGCGCGCCATCAGTTTCCCTTCGGTGCTTTCCGGATCACCCACATTGGCGCTCCAGGCATCATAGGCTGCACCGAAGGCAGCCGCGTTTTCGCTTCTGCCTACCCAGTATAGCGTTTCCATGTCGTCGCCCTGAAACGGCACGAAAACTTCAACGCTGTAGCCATGCTTGCTGCCCCAATCCTTGTTGAAATCGGCCACGATCGCGATGTAATCAGCGGCTGTACATCCATCGATCAGATCCCCCGGAATGACGTCGATATGGTCTGCCCAGCTGATGGCCGGCATACAGAAAATGGCTAGTATCAGTAATTTTCTCATCGTCTTTCTCCCTGCTATATGTCTGTTCATGGGGTGCGTGTGTTTTTACCCCCCGCAAATACAACATAGCAGGTTGTGGAATTATTACCCGCAGATCATCGGGATCAGAAACT
The DNA here is from genome assembly GCA_947258865.1 of uncultured Lysobacterales bacterium. Lineage (GTDB taxonomy): Bacteria > Pseudomonadota > Gammaproteobacteria > Xanthomonadales > SZUA-36 > CAMYKC01. Next base: position 343 of record CAMYKC010000241.1, on the reverse strand, counting down.
GCCACAAACACAAAAGGGCAGCATGGTGGCTGATCAATTGATAACTTGCATCTGCCAGAGGTCCTTGCGCTCGATCAGCAAAAAGGGCTTCATGGCCAGGCAGCCGGTTTTTCCGATGCTTTTTTCCAGGTATTTCAGTTCTTCGAAATTTGCCCGCGTACGCTCACCTACCGGCACTTCCAGGCCATTCTCGCGCGCGATCAGGGCCGCCTTGGCGCGGATGGCCAGTTCGGTATAAACGCGCAGGTAGCAAAGCATATCGGCTACCACGGGACCTTCGAATTTCTTCTTGAGATCGGTCAGGAAGAGGCCGATCTTCGATTCTGAAAACTCCCCTGAAGTA
>CAMYKC010000240.1 GCA_947258865.1 uncultured Lysobacterales bacterium | reverse complement strand
TTTCGATGGAAGCCGGCCTCGACGATCAGACGATGGGGAAGCTGCTCGATGAAGCAACCATTGCCGAGTGGCGGCGAGGCCTTGATTTACACTCCCTGTTCGGCCGCGGCACGACCCATATCAGCGTAGCTGACTCCGACGGCAATATCGCCAGCTTGACCGCGTCGAATGGTGAAGGATGTGCATACGTGATTCCCGGTACCGGGATCATGTTGAATAACATGCTCGGCGAGGAAGACATCAATCCGGGCGGCTTCAACCGATGGAAAGAAGGCAGGCGCCTCGCTTCGATGATGTCTCCAGCCGTGGCCGAACTGGCAGATGGGACCCGTTTTGCCCTGGGGTCGGGCGGCTCCAATCGAATCCGCAGCGCCATCTTGCAGGTATTAGTCAACTTGCTGGATTTCGGCATGTCGCCCGAGCAGGCTGTGTCGGCGCCGAGGATGCACCTTGAAGGTGAAGTGCTGAGTATCGAGCCGGGTTTCCCCGCGGACGCCTTGGCTGTTCTGCAGTCAGCCGCACCCAATACACACCAGTGGCCGGAGAAAAATCTGTTTTTCGGTGGTGTTCATACGGTGTCGATCAAGCACGGCGGCATCTTCGATGGAGCGGGCGATCCGCGCCGCGGCGGGGCCGTGGCTTTTGCAGAGCGCGATTAATTTACAAGCAACCTTTGCACCACACGCCGTACTCTTGGTAAAATATGCGGCTACGTTAACGTAACGCCTCCCGTTCAGACGTCGGGCGGCTCAAAGGAAGAGTGATTTTTTAATGCCAAGTGTCAAAGTTCGCGAAAATGAGCCTTTTGAGTACGCACTGCGCCGCTTCAAGCGCTCCTGCGAGAAAGCCGGGGTATTGGCTGAAACGCGCCGCCGTGAGTACTACGAAAAGCCCACCCAGGAACGCAAGCGTAAAGCGGCTGCAGCCGTGAAGCGCAATATGCGTCGCCTGTCGCGGGAAGCGGTTCGTCGCACCCGCCTTTATTAATGTCCCTGAAAGTCCGTATCCAGGAAGATGTAAAAAATGCCATGCGCGCGCACCAGCGCGAGCAGTTGGCGGCATTGCGACTGGTTACGGCGGCGATCAAACAGAAAGAGGTCGATGAACGTATCGATCTGACTGATGATCAAGTCCTCGCCGTGCTGGACAAGATGGTCAAACAGCGTCGCGAGTCGCTGGAACAGTATGAAAAGGCCGGACGGGACGACCTGGCGGAGAAAGAAAGGTTTGAATTGAACCTGATCACGGGCTATCTGCCCGAGCCCCTGGGCGAAGAAGAACTGGCGGCATTGATTCGGTCCACTATCGCCGACCTCGGTGCCGACAGCATCCGGGACATGGGGGCGGTGATGAACGCGCTGCGCGGCAAGGTCCAGGGGCGTGCCGACATGAAAGCAGTCAGCCAGACCGTCAAAACACAACTCACGTCCTGAGAGGAAGGGCCTGAATGGGTGGCCTGATTCCGGATTCGTTTATCGAAGAGCTGCTTGGCCGGATTGACGTCGTGGACGTTATCGAACGGCGTGTGCCTTTAAAGAAGGCCGGGCGCGAATTCCAGGCCTGCTGTCCCTTCCACGACGAAAATACCCCCTCATTTACCGTCAGTCCGCAAAAGCAGTTCTATCATTGCTTCGGCTGTGGTGCACATGGTTCGGCCATCGGTTTTTTGATGAACTACGAAGGGCTGGAGTTCGTGGATGCTGTTGAAGAACTGGCGCGGTTGGCCGGTCTGCAGATCCCGCGGGAAGTCACTCGTACTGCCCGTCCTTCCGCCGGTCTTTACGATTTGCTCGATGCGGCTGCCGGCTACTACCAGGAGCAATTGAAAACCAATCCGGAGGCCATCGAATACCTCAAGCAACGCGGCTTGTCGGGAGAGATTGCCAAAACATTCGGCATCGGATACGCGCCCCAGGGCTGGGACAGGCTGATCAAGCATCTCGGCACGGATGAAAAGCGTTTGGGTCTCTTGAGACGGGCTGGAATGCTCAGCCAGGGCAAGAGCGGTGAATACGATAAATTCCGGCATCGCATCATGTTTCCCATCCAGGACCGGCGAGGCCGGGTGATCGCTTTTGGCGGGAGGGCGCTGGATGATGACGGCCCAAAATACCTCAATTCGCCTGAAACCGAATTATTTCACAAGGGGCGGGAACTTTATGGCCTTTACCTGGCCAGGAAGAGCCAGGCCAAGTTGGAACGAATCCTGGTGGTTGAGGGCTACATGGACGTGGTGGCGCTGGCGCAGTTTGGATTTGGAAATTGCGTCGCCACCCTGGGAACCGCGACAACCGGGGACCACGCGGAATTGTTGTTTCGGGCGGCTGACGAGGTGGTTTACTGTTTCGACGGCGACAAGGCTGGAGTGAAGGCGGCCTGGCGGGCTCTGGAGTCGACTCTGCCGCGGTTGCGTGAAGGCCGGCAAGCGAAATTCCTGTTCCTCCCGGAAGGCGAAGACCCGGACAGCATGGTTCGCGAGCAGGGAACCGAGGCCTTTGCCGCTTTGCTGGACGCGGCTCAGCCTCTCTCCGAGTTTTTTTTCGATCATTACACCGAAACGCTGGACATGGGTACGCTCGATGCCAGGGCGAAGCTGGTGGATCTGACCCGGCCGCAGCTTGAGAAAATTCCCGCCGGTGTGTTCCGTGACATGATGTTCAGTCGCCTCGAGGGTTTGGCTCAGCACCGCCTGGAGGACCGGGCAGCTTCGTTTCGCAGGTCACCAGAATCGAAACCGGCCGCTGGAAAACCTGCCCAGCAGAGAACACCCATGAGAATGGCTCTCGCCCATCTGGTACAGAATCCTTCACTGGCGCCCCAGGTCAAAGACATGGCGGCTTTTGAGGGTTGCGATCTGCCCGGATTTGATATCTATCGCGAACTTGTTGACTTCTGCGCCAAAAGCCCCAATATGACAACCGCTCAGCTATTGGAACTTTGGCACGATCATCCTGCTCAATCACATCTGCAAAAACTGGCGACCTGGCAAATACCGGGCGAAGAGCATCGCCTGGCTCAGGAATTTCGTGACGCGGTGACCGGGCTGGAACTTCAGTGGACAGAGGCTCGGATTGGCCGAATGCCGAAAATTGTCGATTTGGATCCGGCCGATCGAGAAACATTGCTGTCATTGCAGCAACGCAGACAGGAGTTGATCGATGCTTTACATGGTGAAGCATCTTGAGGAGAGGTTGGCAGGCAATGATAAATATTATTGCAACTCTGTCGCCGTATTCATGGTCTTGAACTATAGTTAGTTAGCGTTAAAAAAATTTATGAATGAGAATCAGCAGTCCCAATTGAAGGAACTCATTACCAAGGAGGATATCATCAACATGATTAACGACATGGGTATTTCGGTGCACGAAGTGGCGCCAGATACCGATACGCTGCTGCTCAACGATACCGCCACCACGGATACCGAAGACGACACGGCCGCCGAAGAAGCCGCCGCCGCGCTTGCCGCGGTCGAAACAGAGATTGGCCGCACCACAGACCCGGTTCGCATGTACATGCGCGAGATGGGTACCGTGGAACTGCTGACCCGCGAAGGCGAAATTGCCATCGCCAAGCGCATCGAGGACGGACTGCTGCAGGTTCACCATGCCCTGGCGCGTTTTCCTGGCACCTATGCGACATTATTGGTCCAGTACGCGAACTACAAAGATGGCAGGCAGCGGTTGACCGAATTGATGATCGATTTCATCGATCCTGAAGAATTGGCCAAGCAGGAAATTCCCAAGCCACCGAAGCCGGCAAAGGCCAAGATCGTCGAGAACGCTGCAGACCAGAAAGAGAAGGACGACGACGAGGAAGAGGAAGAAGAGGATCAGGGGCCTACAGGTCCCGATCCGGAAGAAGTCGATCGCAAGTTTGAACAAATGGCTGCGTTGTACAAGAAATTCATCAGCCTTCATGACAAGCATGGCCCGGATCATGCGAGCACCCGGAAAGTGCGCGAGCAGATGGCTTACATTTTTCTGCGGATCAAGTACCCGGCGAAAATGGTGGACCACCTGGTCGATCGTCTGCGCTATATCGTTTCGCAGACCCGCGACCTGGAGCGCATGATCCTGCAGATGGCTGTCATACAGTCCAAGATGCCCAAGTCCATATTCCTCAAGTCATTCACGGAAAACGAGGCCAATACGGCCTGGCTGACACCCGTTCTCAAGGGCAAGCAGAAATGGGTGCCGGCACTCAGGGAATACGCGCCTGAAATTCGGGCTGTCCAGGCAAAACTGGCGCGGATGGAGAGGGAGTCCCGCCTGACCATCGCCGACCTGAAAGACATCAACCGCAACATGTCAATCGGCGAAGCGAAAGCCCGCCGGGCGAAGAAAGAAATGGTCGAGGCCAACCTGAGGCTGGTTATTTCGATCGCGAAAAAATATACCAACCGCGGCCTGCAATTCCTGGACCTGATCCAGGAAGGCAATATCGGCCTGATGAAAGCCGTCGACAAGTTCGAATATCGCCGCGGCTATAAGTTTTCGACCTATGCAACCTGGTGGATTCGGCAAGCCATTACGCGCTCCATCGCGGATCAGGCCCGTACGATCCGAATCCCGGTGCACATGATCGAGACTATCAACAAGCTCAATCGCATATCGCGCCAGATGCTGCAGGAGATGGGCCGCGAGCCCGTGCCCGAGGAACTGGCCGAGCGCATGGAGATGCCGGAAGACAAGGTGCGCAAGGTGCTCAAGATCGCCAAGGAACCCATCTCGATGGAGACCCCGATTGGCGACGACGAAGATTCGCACCTGGGCGATTTCATCGAGGACGCCAACATCTCCTCGCCGGTCGATTCAGCCACCGGTTCCGGCCTGACCGGCACGGTACAGGGTGTGCTCGCCGGCCTGACGCCGCGCGAAGCCAAGGTGCTGCGCATGCGGTTCGGTATCGATATGAATACCGACCACACGCTGGAAGAAGTCGGCAAGCAGTTCGACGTCACCCGTGAGCGTATCCGACAGATTGAGGCCAAGGCGCTCAGGAAACTGCGCCATCCGACCCGCTCGGAGCAGTTAAGAAGCTTCCTTGACCTGGACTAGAATTTTAGGAGCAGCCCTTGGCCGCGAACAGAAAGGCGCCTTTTAGGCGCCTTTTCTGATTCCAGAGCCTGGTTTCTGCGCTAATTTCCCACACTATCCCAGGAATAACGAGCTGTTCCATCGCGCTGCGTTTTGCCATCCTGTGCAAGAAAATGATATTCTTTCTATAACCGGAAATATTACCGGATATATTTTGAGAGATATCATAATGACCCCAGCCCAAAAGAGAGCAGTACAGGAACATCGCAAACGGCAGGCTAAAAAAGGGATTTTAAGAATGGAAGTCAATGTACCGGAAAGAGACCGGGATCTTATCCGACAAACTGCTGCAAACCTCAGGGCAGGGGGGGATATTGCTGAACAGACACGATTGGCATTGTCTTCGGTGCTAAACCCATACGAGGGTATGAGTCTTAGAGAATTGTTTGAGGCTGCGCCATTGGGTGAACTGGACCTCGAGAGGTCCAAAGAGACTTGGCGGGATATTGACCTTTGAACTACTTGCTGGACACCAATGTCATCTCCGAGTTGCAAAAAATCCATTGGTAATGGACCAATAAAACGGAAATCCTTGATTTTTTCAATTCACTTAGAAGGCCGTGGCCAATCAAAGTGGGTGCGTGATGCATTGGCTGACCAATCGGTCAGTGAACATCACAAATCCTATCGAAGGGGTTCGGGGCTAGTCGCGAGAGGTCTTACTCTCGCGGTGCGTGGTTCATGGCAACATGAGCAACGGCTTCGTTCAACTTTGCTGGCGTGGGGAGTCATGAGCGGGTAACGCCCGCCATGCCGAAGGTCTAGCGGCCTCCGGGTATCCTGTTAAACGCAGGAACGCGAAAAGCTCAACCATGAAAGGCCCGA
>CAMYKC010000239.1 GCA_947258865.1 uncultured Lysobacterales bacterium | reverse complement strand
AGCAACCATACATCTTCGGTCTGGAAATGAAGCGCAGGGATTACGAAACGAGTGCACTCAGGCGTCTTGGTAAACGCTGAGTTTTTTTGAAGCATGCCAGGGGACGGCTGCTGTCGTCCCCTGGCATTATTTTCTGGGCTTGCTGCAACGGAGTGCCCGCGGCCACCATTAGGAAATTTTCAATGATGAATTCTATCAATTGCAAACCATTGCGCTCGCTCCTGGCGGTTGCCGTGATTGGGTTCTCTGCCCCGGCATTCGCCATTGACCTGCTGGAACTGCCGGCCGTTCAGAGTGATGTGGCCAGCCGGGCGCTGCTGTTGGACATCTCGGCTCGCGGGGACAATTCCGTTGCCGCTGCCGGCACTTTTGGTGTGATCATCATTTCCGAAGACAACGGCAATAGCTGGTTCCAGGCTTCAGTGCCGGCATCCGTGACCCTGACCGGCATCCACTTCCCGACCCCGGAAAAAGGCTGGGCGGTGGGACACGACGGCCTGATTCTTCATTCCAGCGACGGTGGTAAGACCTGGCAGAAGCAGCTGGACGGACATCAGTTGAATGAACAGATCATGGCTGTGGCGGAACGCATCGTTCAGCAGGTCAGGGATGAGCTTGAGGCTCTGCAAGCCCAGGAGGAAGCGGACGAATATGCTCTGGAAGATGCAGAGTTCATGCTCGAAGAAGCGGAGTTCATGCTGGAGGGCGCAATGGACGACACCTCAGCCGGTCCGGTCCGGCCTCTGCTCGACGTATGGTTCCGCAATGAAAACGAAGGGTTTATCGCTGGTTCATATGGCATGTTGCTCCACACGGATAACGGCGGACAGACTTGGGAACTGGTATCCGACCGCATGGACAATGCCGAGGCTTTTCACCTGAACCAGATCGTTCCGGCCCCGGATGGCAATCTATATATTGCGGGTGAATCCGGATACGTCTACCGTTCAGCCGACGGCGGCCAGAGTTGGGACAGCCTGGAACCCGGCTACGAAGGATCTTTTTACGGGATCGTCGTCGTTCCCAATGGGGCTGATGACTACGAATTGCTCGCTTACGGCCTGCGCGGCAACCTGTTCTCTTCCATCGACAAGGGCGAGACCTGGGATCAACTCGATTCCGGGACGAGAACGACGTTGATGAGCGGCGCGCTCCTTGGCGATGGCACTGTGTTCCTGGCCGGGCAGGGCGGCTCGATACTTACCCGGGCAACAGGTCAGCAGTCTTTCACCCCGGCGAACAATCCCGACAGGAGACCGATTTCGGGACTGGAACAGCTGGGAGACGGCAATGTCTTGCTGGTTGGTTTCGGCGGAGTGCGAAAAACTGATGCGGCCGGCGCACCCATAGCAATCCCTACTCAAGAGCAGTGAGGCACCCACGATGAGCGAACACGAACATAAAGACGGCATTAAAGGTGCAATTGATGAACTGGATCATGCTTTTTATGAAGCCGAGTCCATCGTTGAAAAAATCATTTTTGGAAAACGGCTGTGGGTTTTGCTGGCCTTCCTGCTGGTCACCGTGTACCTGGTTTCGGCCGCCATCAAAGTCAGGCCGGACGCCAGCTTTGAAAAAATGGTGCCCGTCAAGCACCCGTATATTGCGGCCTACCTGGAACGCAAGGATGAATTAACCGGTCTTGGCAATGCGGTTCGTATCTCGATCGAAACCACCGAGGGTGATATTTTCACCGAAGAGTACATGGAAACGCTGCGTCAGATCAGCGACGAGGTGTTCTTCATCCCCGGTGTTCAGCGATCAGGGGTCAAGTCGCTCTGGACACCAAACGTTCGATGGGGCGAAGTCACCGAAGAAGGATTTACGGGCGGCACGGTTGTACCCGATGAATATGATGGTTCTGCAGCCAGTCTGGCGCAGGTCCGCGCCAACATCATGAAATCCGGCCAGGTGGGCAACCTGGTTGCCAACGATTTCCGCTCGACGATCATTCTCGCGCCGTTGATGGAAACCCACCCGGAAACCGGCGAGCCGTTGAATTTTGGCGCCATTTCCAGGCAGCTCGAAGAACTGGTTCGCGACAAGTATCAGAACGATCAAACCAAAGTGCACATGACCGGTTTCGCCAAGGTCATGGGCGATCTGATCGAAGGCGCCGGGCAGGTGGCGATGTTTTTCCTGATCGCCATTGCCATTACGCTAATTCTGTTTTACATCTACTCACGCTGCCTGCTCAGTTCAATTACCGTTGTTTTCTGTTCCGTGATCGCGGTGGCCTGGCAGGTGGGCCTGCTGAAGGTGCTGGGCTACGGCCTGGATCCGTACTCCATGTTGATACCGTTCCTGGTGTTTGCGATCGGTGTGAGCCATGGCGTACAAATGATCAACGCCATCATGCACGGGAAGTCCGAGGGCAGGGACAACGAGGCAGCGGCGCGGTTTGCCTTTCGTTCTCTGTATATACCGGGACTGACCGCGTTGATTTCGGACGGCATTGGTTTTGCCACCCTGATGGTGATCCAGATCCAGGTAATCCATGACCTGGCGATTGCCGCCAGCGTGGGGGTCATGGTCGTTATCCTGACCAATCTGATTCTCCTTCCGGTGATTATGTCCTACCTGGGCATAGGCTCCATTGCGATCCGCCGGATGAAAAAGTTCGAGAACAGCGGCCATTATCACAAGCTGTGCGAGTTTTCGACCATCTACACCCGCCCATCGATAGCCAGGGCTCTGGTCATCCTGGCTGGCGCTGCCTTTATTTTCGGCATCTGGTACGGGCAAGACCTCAAGATCGGCGATCTCGACGCCGGTGCCCCGGAATTGCGCGCGGATTCGCGCTACAACATGGACAATCAGTTCATCGTGGACAATTACACGGCCAGCACGGATGTCTTCGTGGTCATGGTTCAGACGCCGGACATGGAATGCGTTACTTACGACGCCTATTCAGCGGTGGACCTGTTCGAATGGGTGATGGCCGACGTGCCCGGTGTCCAGGCAACTTTCTCATTGGTCGGCGCGTCAAAGCGGGCGATCGCAGGAAACAACGAAGGCAGCCCCAAGTGGGCCACGGTGACTCGCAACCAATGGGTATTGAACGGCTCGGTCAGCGGCAAGGACATGCCGCCCGGCCTGATGAACGCGGCCTGCAACCTGGTGCCGGTGCTGATCTTCCTCGAAGACCATAAAGCCGATACGTTGAAAGACGTCACGGCCGCCGTGGAACGGTTCAAGGAGGAATTCGATACCGGGGAGATCAAGTTCGTGATGGCAGCCGGCAATTCGGGAATCGATGCGGCGACCAACGACGTCGTCAAGCAGGCCCAGTACAAGATGCTGGCCTGGGTGTATGGCGTGGTCAGTTTCCTGGTCTTGCTGGCTTTCCGCTCCTTCCGAGCTGTGATGTGCATCATTTTGCCGCTGGCACTGACTTCGGTGCTGGGCCAGGCACTGATGACCTACC
>CAMYKC010000238.1 GCA_947258865.1 uncultured Lysobacterales bacterium | reverse complement strand
TGCGGACCTGCTGGTGGTGGTCGATTCCGCGCCGCTGGACCAGGCGGTAGGGAACAAGAACGATCTCGCTTATTGTTCGGCGCCTGACGACCGGGCCATGTACCAGCAGCGAGTGAGCCTGCAACGTGTCAGCAGCAATCCGGGCTGGGACGGGCGCCGCCCCGACGGCCGCTGGATCGGCCTGGTGCGGGCCCGCCGCGACGGGCGCGCGCACCTGCTGGAGGCCTTTGGGCAGCTCAAGGCCGAATCGGGCTTTGAGCAGCGCACGGTGCCGGACCTGCTGAACCGGCTGATCGAGAACGGTCACGCGCCCCAGGTGCAGTACATCTCCGGGCACTGGATGGACATCAACAACCTGGAGGACCTGCAACGCGCAGGCGACTTTGCCCACGGCCAGGCATCCTGAACGGAGAAAGCCGATGATCGAGGCGAGCGACTTTATTGGCCCTGCCAAGCAGCTGGGCTTCAACACCTGGGCCGGTGTGCCCTGTTCTTTCCTGACGCCGTTCATCAACAGTGTGATCGATGACCCGGAAATGACTTATATCTCATCGGCCAACGAAGGCGATGCCGTGGCGACGGCCAGCGGCGCCGCCCTGGCGGGACAGCGCAGCGTGGCCCTGATGCAGAATTCCGGTCTGGGCAATGCGGTCAGCCCGCTCAGTTCACTGAACTGGGTGTTCCGGATTCCGATCCTGCTGATCGTGACCCTGCGGGGCGAACCCGGGCTGGCGGATGAACCCCAACATGAGTTGATGGGGCAGATTACCGGCAAAATACTGGATGAGCTGCAGATTCCCTGGGACTGGTTCCCGCGCGAAGCGGGGGACGTGGAAGGGGTGCTCACCGTGGCCAATTGGCAAATGGAGCGGACGGGGCGGCCTTATGCTTTCATCATGCGCAAGGGTTCTGTTGAAAAAGCCGGCCTGAAAAGCCACTGGCAACCCGCGACCCGGCCGGTTCCATTTGCCGCCGAAGAGTTCCGCCTGGGGGACGGGGATTTGAGCCGGCAGCAGGCACTGGCCTGCGTGATCGAAAATACGCCGGAAGACGATAGTGTGGTCATCGCCACCACCGGGTTTACGGGCCGGGAATTGTTCGCCATTGCCGACCGGCCCAACCAGTTGTACATGGTCGGTTCGATGGGTTGCGCCTCGTCATTCGGCCTGGGCGTGTCCCTGGCTCTGCCCGAAAAGCGTGTCCTGGTTCTTGACGGCGACGGGGCCGCCTTGATGCGAATGGGTAATTTCGCCACGGTGGGAGCTTATGGCGGTGATAATTTTCGTCACCTCGTACTGGACAACAGCGTGCATGAATCGACGGGAGGCCAATCGACTGTCAGCAGGGCAGTAAGCTTCGCCGGTGTTGCGCGGGCCTGCGGGTACCGCGAAGCGTCTGAAGGGCTCAGCCAGGCCGAACTGGTTTCCTTTCTGAGAGGCGAAGCCGGCCCATCGATGCTGCAACTGAAAACCAGAACAGGCGTCCCCAAGGGACTGCCGCGGCCGGACCTGAGCCCCAGGGAAGTGAAGCAAAGGCTGATGCAGCACCTGGGCGCCGATGTGCCCTGGGCAGGTCTCTAGTCTGGCGGGATCGCATTACGGGTCTTACAATAGCGCATCGCGCGATTCAGCTGAGGAACACAAAATGTCCAGCCGCACAGAAAAGATGGGCAACCGCAAAGGCCTGGCAGGGTTCATCGACAGCCTGCGTTACCACGAGGCTTCAAGGCAGGGATTTGGCCTGATCCTGCTCCTGGTATGCGCTTATTTCACGGTGCCGGCCGGAGAGCAGCGAATCATTGCCGGCCTCGTTATTGCCGCGTTCGGCCAGCTCTGGCGCATTTACGCAGCGGGTGTGATTTACAAGAATAAGCGGCTGGCAACCACCGGAGCCTATTCGCTGGTCCGCCACCCCCTGTATTTCGGAAATTTCCTGATTTTGGTCGGCTTTACGCTGGCTTGCGGCAACTGGATAGTCGCAGCCCTCGTTCTGTTTTTCCTGCTGTTTTATTATCCGGCGGCCGTTCGCTATGAGGATCATAAGCTGCAAGATCTGTTTGGTGAAGAATGGCAGGCCTGGGGTACGAAAACACCTGCCATGTTTCCAACCCGCCTGAAGTGGCAATCCAACCAGGAAGCGGAGTGGAACCTGCGCCAGTCGATGATCCGCAACGGCGAACTGGTGTACACGGTTTTCGAGATCGGCGCAGCCGTTCTGCTCTGGTATCGCGCGACGCCCTGACCGGCAGGACCATGCGATATATCCTGCTGAATCCAGGTCCGGTCAGCCTCAGCGAAGGGGTCAGAAAAGCGGCTGTCAGCAGCGACTTATGCCACCGGGAGCCTGAATATTTCCAACTGCAGGAACGGGTCCGCCTTGGTCTGCTCGATGTTTACGATTGTGATCCGGACGAGTGGACTGCGGTGCTGCTCGGTGGTTCGGGAACGACAGCGCTGGAAGCCATGCTCTCATCGCTTCTGCCTCGCGACAGTAGTTTACTGGTCATAGAAAATGGTGTTTACGGAGAGCGGATCAGCCGGATCGCGCAAATCCATGGGATTGACTATCAGGCCGTAAAACATGAATGGATCGGGGCCATCGACTCTGAGCGTGTCGAAGCAGCTTTGGCCGGCCGGGCGTTCACTCATGTGGCCGCAGTGCATCACGAGACAACGACCGGCCGCTTGAATGACGTCAATAAGCTGGCAGAACTCTGTGAAAGACACGGCGCCGGACTGATGCTGGACGCCGTTTCCAGCTTTGGCGCCGAAGCCATTCCCTTCGATTCGAATGCACTGATGGGCTGTGCCGCCACGGCCAACAAGTGTTTGCACGGCATCCCCGGGCTGTGCTTTGCCGTCTGTCGGATTTCGGCGTTGGAAAAAGCCGCTGAACCGCCCCGCACCCTGTATATGCACCTTCCGCTGTGGCGCGAAAAACAGGACAGTCAAACCACGCCGTTCACTCCTTCTGTCAATGGCGTGCTGGCGCTGGACAAGGCACTGGATGAACTGGCCGGGCAGGGCGGTTGGCGGGCCCGCCATGCGCGATACACCCAACTGGCGGGCGAAGTCGGCAGGGCCTTGTCCAGGCACGGCGTCGAGCCTTTGCTGAGTCCGGGTGAATCGTCCTGTGTCCTGCATGCCTACCTGCTTCCGGACGGGAAAAGTTACGATCGAATTCACGATGAACTCAAACAGCGAGGGTTCATCATTTATGCCGGACAGGGCAGCCTGGTGGCGGAGATGTTCCGGATATCGACCATGGGCGATATCGGTCATTACGACATGGAACGCCTGCTGGCGGCTCTTCACGCGGTATTCTCCCGCTGATCGATGGTAAAATCCGGCAATGAAAAATCCAAAACGAATCTCTGTGACTTCCGGCTGCTTTTGCTTACCTGGATCCCAGCACGGGCAGCATGGTGGTCTCGGCCATCGTAGGCATTGCTGCTTCCATCGCTTTGGCAGTGAAAACCTACTGGTACAAGATCAAAGGTTTCTTCAAGCGGGACAACGAGCAGGATTCCACTTCACGGGAAACATCCGAATAACGTCCCGGAGCGGATGAAATGTCTTTTTTTTCCGGCTGGAGGGGGTGGCGTCAATTCAAGAAACTTCCCTGGGAATGGCGCAACATCGTCATTTACTCGGAAAGCGGGCAGGACTGGCACCATTTCTCCGGGTTGATCGGGGAACTGAACGGCCGCCTTGACCGTAAGACCTGCTATGTCACCTCCGATGCATCGGATCCGGGATTGGGCCGGCAGCATCCGAATTACCGGGCCATCTTCATACCCGAAGGGCTCTTCCTGACGATCTTCTTCCAGGTCAACCGTTCAGATGTATTCGTTCTGACGATGATGGACCTGCAAAATCTGCAGCTCAAACGCTCCCTGCACCCGGTTCACTACATCTACCTGTTCCACAGCATGGGCAGTACCCACATGGTCGATAATGAAGACTCCTTCGACCACTACGACAGTCTGTTTTGCGCGGGCCCGCAGCAAGTCAGGGAAATCCGCAAGCGCGAGGAAATCAAGGGACTGCCCGCCAAGCACCTGTTCGACTATGGCCATCCGAGGCTCGAGGAAGTGATTGCGGAGGGCAAAGCCTGGCAGGCTCAGAAAACACCCGGAGAACCGGCGACCGTGCTGATAGCGCCGACCTGGGGCGATACCTCGATCTTCAATACCTGTGGTGAAGAACTGATCGGCGTGCTGCTGGACGCCGGTTATCGTGTCATCATGCGCCCGCATTATCAGAGTAACCGCCAGACGCCCGATGTGATTTCGGCCGTGCGTGACAGCTATCTCGAAGCGGAACTTTTCGAGTACATTGACCGAATGGGCGAAACGAATTCCATCTTGCGTTCGGATATCCTGGTCAGCGACTGGTCGGCCATGGCGCTGGAATACGCGATGGGGCTCGAGAAACCGGTGCTTTTTATCGATGTTCCCCGGCGGATTCGGAATCCCCATTGGCAGGAACTGGGGATCGAGCCGGTCGAATCTTCCATCCGAACCCAGGTCGGTGAAATCGTGTCACCGGATTCGCTGGAGGATGCACCGGCTGCAATCGATCGCCTGATGGGTGATCCGGAGAGATTCAGGGACAAAATGCGTGAGCTGCGCGAAAATATGGTGTTTCGGCTGGGCCACAGTATTCCGGACGGCGCAGACGAGATCGCCCGCCTGGCCGATGAGCGAATGCAGGCCAGGAGCCCGGATTCGTGATGAGAAAATCAATTCTCGCCGCGGGGCTGCTGCTGGGTTTTCACACCGGCCTTGGGGCTGATACGAACATTACTACCGATACCCTGCGGCTCACTTTTGACTCGTCCGGCAACCTGCAGTCCGCGATCGCCTGCTTTCCCGCCTGCAGCGGGGAGAACGCCAGGATCCAGCAATTCAGCGATAGCTCGCTCATCGGGTTCGAGGGCCCGGGCGCCGGGACCTGGAGTCAATCGGAATCTGGCAGCAATGAATCTTATGTGCTTGAATTCAAGAGTGATTCCGGTGCGGCACTGACCTGGCGGATTCCGGTCAGTGGATACCGTGTTGAACTCGACATGTCCGGCATCGAGCGATTATCGATTCGGTCTGGCGATTCGTTCCGGCCCAGGGAGGCCGCCGGGTTCGGCACCTGGCTGGAGCAAAGCCGCTATGCCGTGCTGCATAACGGCGATGTCAGCCAGGTCGGTTTCGATGATGTGGATGCCGAATCTTTCACCACGGACCAGTGGGTCGGCTACCGGAACCGTTACTGGGCCATGATGGCCGCGCCACCAGAGACGATCGAACCTGAGCTGAAGACAACAGAAGACAGGCAGGATGCCGAAATCAGCATCGATAAACCGCCGGGAGGGGACTGGTCGTTCTACCTGGGGCCTATTGAACCCAAGGTGCTCGGGAAAACGGACGCCGCACTCAGTAATCTGCTGTATGCCGGGCTCTGGTTCTGGCTGCGCTGGATCTGTTTTGGCCTGTTCCACCTGCTTGCCGGAATCAAGATGTTCATTCCCTCATGGGGATTG
>CAMYKC010000237.1 GCA_947258865.1 uncultured Lysobacterales bacterium | reverse complement strand
CGCCAGCCTGGACAATGCCGGCGGTTTTCGCCGCACCACAACCGGCGGTGTCGGCCAGATCGAAATGTGGGTGGGTGACAATGCGCCAAATTGCGTCGGTAATACCAATTGGATGCCGATCACCGATCCTGACTTCGTAGACATCACGACGTTTGTAATTGACGATTCGAATTCCTTCACCGGAACCGTGATTGAAGAAGGCGGCGCGACATTGACCCAGCGAGTCAGGCGAATCAATTTCCAGCTCGAAGGTCGCCTGCTGCTGGATAATGCGATCACGCGCCGGGTCGAAGATACGATTCGCGTGCGTAACGATTTTCTGAACTGATCCAGCGCTCCACCGGGAGATGGAATGACCATGAAAAGTTTAAAACTGAATAATCCGGTATTTCGCAGAGGACAGAAAGGCGCCATAACGATGTTCAGCGCCATTCTGATTCTGATCCTGCTGACCGAAATGATCATTTACGCGGTACAGGTCGGTGTTTTCGAACAGCGTAAATCCAGTAATGAAATGCGTCAGAAACTTGCATTTCACGCGGCTGATTCCGCCATACAGCAAGCCAAGCAATTCATGCTGGCCAATTCGATCCTGACTTCATCATCGCAGATCGACTTGCTGCCCAACGGCACCGATGGCTGGCTGGCGCCGAGCGCTGCTCTGCGCTGGCAGGAATGCAGCGGCGTGACCGGCACAAACGGTACCCACCCATGCTTCGGTGAACCTGTGCCGGCGCTGCGAAGTGGCACGTATTTCTATGAGTTCAACGGCTCCGATGCGCTGCCGTTGAATCCCGATGCCTTCAGCACCAGCCCGAATGAAACGGTAACGATGCACGCCTTGTTATGCATGCTGGAGATCGACCGAACCAAGGATCCGATCGTGCAGGGCTGCACCGCTGACCTGACCAAGCACGATAATCGCTATTTCATGATTACTTTGCTGGCCAGAGGCGAGGCCGACTGCGACAACAGCGGCAATAATTGCCGGGCGGAGGCGCTCGTGTCCGAGAAAATTGGCAGTTTCGGCCCCGGCGGCGGTGAAGGTGGCCCGGGCGTGCCCCTCACAGCCAGGACCAACGTTCCATTGAGCGGCACGGTGGAAATCTCCCCGAATCCAAATGCCGGCGGTGTCGGCGTTCCGATCTCTTCCTGGGTCAATGCCAGAACGGACGAGTGCGCGCTGGCTACCGATCCGATCAGTCCGAACAGCGGATCCTACTCGACTTGTGAACGCCACGAATGGTATGGCCAGGACAAGTGGCCTGCTGATTACAAGTGCCCGGGCAACAACTGCTCCTGCAACAAAAACGAAGACAAGCTGCTTACTTATGCCTCGGGTGCTGACCGGGAAATGGGCATCGATATCGTGCTGGATGAAAATTTCCCTTGTGACCTGTGGCGCTACCTGTTTGGTATCGACAAGGTTGACTATGAAAAGGTCAAGGACATGGTTCCCCCGGCCAACCGGCTGACTAGCTGTGATTCGCTGGACGAGAACTCCTTTGGCATATACTGGGTGAGCGGCGCGGATTGTGACATGAAAACCCAGATCGGGTCGCCATTAGCGCCCGTTTTCCTGATCACCGCGGCGAGCAACACCAAGGTCAATGCCGGAGCCTCTTTGTTCGGAGTATTGTTCGTCACCGACGTGGAGGACGCCAACGCCGAGTTTACCGGCAACGGTAAAGCAACGATCTACGGTGCGGCCGTGATGGACGCGGTGATGGAGCATTTCAACGGCACTTTTCAGGTCGTTTATGTCGATGCGGTAGTCAACCTGGCGACCCAAACCGGCTCGTTTGGCGCAGTCGCCGGCGGCTGGACCGATTTCCATGCTACCTGGCAATAGGAACATTCACATGAAAACGAAACTCAAGCATAAAGATTCTCAGCTGCAACTCCGCCATGCGGGGGGCATGACCATGCTGGAAGTGCTTTTGGCCATTGTCATTTTCGTCATTGGAATGCTGGCGCTGGCCCATCTGCAGGGGAACCTGTCGCGCTCCAGTGGTGATGCCAACATGCGGACCATCGCAACGAATGTCGCCGAAGAACTCATTGAGGAAATGAGATCCTTCGAGCAAATCAAGTCGGAGACCGGCGTGGAGGCGTACAACGATATCGTGTCGGAAACAAGGACCATACCCCGCGGGGGTGTCGAGTTCACGGCAGACATCACGGTGGAGGACTGGTTTTTCAAGGCCGATCGGGTAACTGTGACCAAGAACACGGGTGATCCCGATCTTGCTGATCGTGACCTCAGTGTTTCTGATTTCAAGGTTGTCGAACTGGCCGTCAGCTGGGTCGGCAATGAATTCCAGGTCGACGAGGGGAGCAGCACGACCGGTAGGCTGGGCAGTGGCGACTTCGTCGTCTCCAGTATCATTCCCTCGGTTCCCGTGCTGGGTGCCGCAAAAGTGGCGGCGGAAGATGACGGTGAGCCCGGCGGACCACCGGTCGATTACACGCCCGGGGAGCGACCGGACGTGATCCCAATTGAATTGAACGACAGCAAGTTCAAGGAATCCTCCACGCCGATGCCGGATGTGATCAGGCGGGACGAAATCGTCGAGACCTGGTTTGATGTGATTACCTACAACCAGACGAACACCGGCGCTATATTCCTGCGCAGGGAAGAGTTCGTGGTCGCCAGTTGCAACTGCACGCTGCGCATGCCCTCGGGAGACGCAAAAACCGGCTTCCTGCCGACCACCTGGGGCGGTACGGAATACACCGAGGGTGAATGGGTCTCGAAAGCTTATGGTGAAGGCAACAGCAACCAGCAGAGCCAGTATTGCGACACCTGCTGCCGCGATCATCACGACCTCGCCTCGCAAACCGGAAGCGGCAAGAAAGACTATATGTATGATCCGTGGAGAGAGTGGACGGCGCCCGCAACAAGCGGCGCACACAAACACTATCTGACTAATAATGCGGGAAACATGGTAGAAGCGACCAGTGACGGGGACGACTACAATGAAGTCTGCCGCATGGTCCGCAAGGACGGCTTCTTCCGCGTCGCGCAGGATTTCCGGCAGGAGAATCAAATTGTCACCTCACGGTCCTTCTTCACGGAAACTGCGAACGTGAACAATTATTCGGGCTACATGACGACCGCTGTCGACACCTTCGCCAAAAACAACAGCCCGAGTAAGACCCTGGAGACCCCAGCCGATCTGGGCCTGCAGCTTCACGGGGATGACCCGGCCACCAACACCATCGATTTACCGACCGCGGCTTTGGCCAGCAGCGACCAGCAGGTCGCCAGGGCGATATACGTCGATCACGTGACAGCTGAAGCGCAGGAGGTCATCGATTGTATAGTTGCGTCGGCACCCGACTGCGACAAAGCGCCGGGCGTCACGAATTACCTCGAAGTGTTCCCGTTCTACGAGGTCCAGACCACCTGGTTGGCTTTCTGGGAAGAGGACGTCAATGGCGATCCTGTAGCTGTAACGAATTTCCCACTGGA
>CAMYKC010000236.1 GCA_947258865.1 uncultured Lysobacterales bacterium | reverse complement strand
CGGAAGATCGGCCTGGGCGAAACCACCCGGATCAGAGGCAACCTCGATTCACCGCTCCTGGATCTGAGCTGGTTTGAGCCCGGCGAGGAGAGTGAAGAACCCGCTCCAGCCGCGCCACCGTCCGAGTCAGAATTCGTGTTCGACGATACGCCGGTGATGAAGGCCGCGGACTATGGTCTTGATGTCGACATGAAACTGAACGTGGCTCGTCTCGACCTCGGAAACACCGAAGTCTCTGAATTCGAACTCGGCGTGCTGCTTAATGCGAACTACCTGGAAATTAATCCCTTCTCACTCCGTGGCCAAACTGGCGGCAAGATTTCCGGCATGGTTGCACTCGACAGCCGCGGAGCCAAGCCGATTTTGAATTTCAATTTACAGGGCGAAGAATTGCGTCTGGGACTCATGGCCGTCGAAGGGCAGGACCCTGCGACCTTCCCGCCTCTTGAGATAGAGCTGGTCCTTGACGGTACGGGAGTGACCCGGCGCGAAATAGCCAGTTCGCTGAACGGAAAAATCCGCATCTACCAGGGCTCAGGACAGGTAGCCTCGGCCGGCGTTGGCCTGCTGTTTTCAGATTTTATCTCGGAACTGTTCAACCTGTTGAATCCGTTCGCGAAAAGCAGTGAATACACAAACCTCGAATGCTCGGTCACGGCAGCGGACATTGTTTCCGGCCAGGTCGAAGTATTCCCTGTAATCCTTCACACCGAGCAGATTACCATCCTCAGCGAGGGCAAGATCGATCTTGACAGTGAAAACCTCGACCTTTCCTTCAATACCAAGCCAAGAACAGGTATTGGCATCAGCGCCGGGGTCATCATCAATCCTTTGGTTAAGGTCGGCGGCCGCCTTGCCTCGCCAGCTGTCGAACTGGATGCCGGTGGTGCTGTCGTCAGCAGTGGCCTGGCGGTGGCAACAGTCGGAATTTCCCTGTTAGCCAAGTCCATGTCTGACCGATTCCTGAGCAGCAAGGACCCCTGTGGCGACGCACGGAAGGAAATTGCCAAGAAGGAAGCGGCGGGAAATTAAAAGCTGTTCAGCGTTTCCTTCTTTAAGCCGGTCTTTTTTTTACTTGACAATAATGCTCTGCCCGGCCGCGGTGGTATCTTCCTTCGTGCCGCGCGCTGGTATGTTTCGGCCGCGTGCGACAGCCGGGCGTTCCGCCATTCGTTCTAACCAGGCCTTAAGGTCGACCAGGCCTTCGATATCAATACCTGACCACTCGTGGATCACCGCCCAGGGCCAGTTGGCGATATCGGCGATACTGTATTCGCCACACAGGTAGTCACCGCCCGTCAACTGCTTGTCCAGCACGGTCAGCAAACGCTGGCCTTCGTGTTGATAGCGATGGATCGCAGCCGGAATGTTTTCTGGAAAATAACGGTAAAAGACGTTGGCCTGTCCCATCATCGGGCCGACCCCGCCCATCTGGAACATGAGCCACTGGATGACCCGCGAGCGGGCTTTTTCCTCTTTTGGCAACAGTTGGCCGGTCTTCTCAGCCAGGTACATCAGGATGGCGCCGGATTCGAACACCACGAAATCGTCGTTGTCATGGTCTACGATCACCGGGATGCGCCCGTTCGGGTTCATGGCCAGGAATTCCGGTTCCTTCTGCTCCTGCCTGGCCAGGTCGATCTCATGAACCATGTAATCCAGACCGATTTCTTCGAGCATGATGGAGATTTTGTACCCGTTTGGCGTGGGGGATGTATATAGCTCGATCATTGCTCTTTCCTGGCTGTGGGTTTATCGCTGGCGAACGGGCTATTATTATCTCTGGGTCTGCAACTGGCAACGAATACGCAAGATGGACCGGGAACACCAGGTCAATGACTACTGTATCCGTCCCGCCCGTAGGGAAGACGACGCGGCGGTGGCCGGCATCATCCGCCAGGTAATGACCGAATTTGGCGCTGTGGGTTGCAATTACTCTATCGCCGATCCTGAGGTCGACGCAATGTACGAGGCATACTCCACGCCAAAAGCCGCGTTTTTCGTCATCGAGGACGAAGGCAAGGTGCTGGGCTGCGGCGGCATGGGGCCGCTGACAGATGGGGAACCGGGTGTCTGTGAATTGCGGAAAATGTATTTTCTCCCTGAGTTGCGTGGGGCCGGCATGGGCACTGCCTTGCTGAACACCATCCTGGACGCCGCCCGCGACGCCGATTATGAGCGGTGTTACCTCGAGACGCTTGAACAGATGGAACAGGCGCGGCGCCTGTACCGTAAAAACGGGTTCGAAGACATCGACAAACCATTGGGCAATACCGGCCATTCCGGTTGCAATTGGTGGATGGTCAAGACACTGGAAAATTGAAATATGGAAAGAAGCGCAAACGCAGAAGAATTCATTTCGAAACACCCGCAATGGCGGCAATGGCGGCAATTACTGACCAGGCTGCGTGAAATCCTGACATCGACGGAACTCGATGAGACGATCAAATGGGGCGTTCCCGTCTACACGCTTAAAGACCGTTATCGCTGTTAAGCCAGGTCCTCGCGAATCTTGAACTTCAGCACCTTGCCGGTTGCATTCCTGGGCAATTCGGACCGGATGACCAGTTGCCGCGGGTGTTTGTACTTCGCCAGATGCGAATCGCAATGCTGCCGCACCGCCGCGAGATCCAGTTCGGCATCCTCTTTCAGGACAACCACAGCGCAACCGACTTCGCCCCATTTGGGATCACTGATGCCTACCACGGCCACTTCACTGATCTGCGGCATCATGTACAGCACGTTTTCCACTTCGGCCGGGTAGATATTTTCGCCGCCCGAGATGTACATGTCTTTCATGCGGTCATCGATGTAAATGAACCCTTCCTCGTCCTTGCGGCCGATGTCGCCGGATCGTAACCAGCCATCAACGAAAGAATCCCGGTCGGCCTCGGGGCGCTGCCAGTATCCGGGCGTGACATTGGCGCCGCGCATCCATATTTCGCCTTGCTCACCGGGGGCGGCTTCCTCGGAATCGGATTTCATGATCTTCATTTCGATAAACATCGCGGCCTTGCCGGCAGAGCCGATCTTTTCGGGAATGTCTTCGCGCAACAGGCTGCAGGCGAGGCCGCAAACTTCGGTCATGCCATAGACCTCGACTATGGGCACACCGTGCCCATACCACGATTTGAGCAAGGGCTCCGGCATCGGTTCCGCCCCGCCGGCTGCGATCACAATCCGGGAGAAGTCCGCGGTCTCATAGGCAGGATGCATCGCAAGCGCGTTGTACACCGCAGGCAGGCCGAGGAAATGGGTGACCCCGTGCGTCTCGCTGGTTATCGCTTCGAGCATGGCGCCCGGCTCGAATACACGCTCAATGACCGCCGTGCCGCCAAAGAACATCGCGGGAACCGAAAAACCCATCATGGCGCCGATGTGGAACAGCGGCAGTACCGCATAACTGACCGTATTGCGATCGGCTTCGAAGTTAATCGCTTCATTGATAACCGCAGCCAGCATATTGCCGTGGGTGAGCACTACGCCTTTGGGTCT
>CAMYKC010000235.1 GCA_947258865.1 uncultured Lysobacterales bacterium | reverse complement strand
CACTCTCTGTTGGAAACCGATGTTGGAGGTCTCATTCAGCTTCGCGAGGAAGCCCTGTAGACCCTCAATGCCCGCGTAGTCTCCGTTCAACTGGGGTATTTCGGGGTTGAAATAGTGCCAAACGAAATGGCTTGAAAACAGGTCGCGACAGGCGTCCAGGTTCTGAAGATCCAGATCCATCAGGAGAGACAGGTTGGGGTGCATGGTTGCTGTCATGTTGGAACTCCTTTCATCTCCGATTCGATGGGCCGGGCCGGTCAGCGCTCACGCAGCACTGTGCTCCACGCCTTGACGGCAATGTTCCGGGCGTTTGATTCAACCAGGTTACCGTGCGCGAGAATGATGCGTTCAAAGTCCCAGGAAAGGACCTTGTTCAGTGCTTTTCGCACAATGGCTTTATCGCCCCACCCCAACTGGTACTCGGGCGCCGCCTTGGGGTTGTTCCACATACGAAAAACGGCTTTCCACCAGAATTTCAATAGCAGGCCGGGCTTGTGGGTGTAGTCATCGCCGATGTTTTCCAGCAGGTCGACCAAAATGAGTGTTTTCGTCGTGCCATGAAAAAATGCGACTTCGTTGATGATTCGTGTGCCCTGGACGACCACCTGTTCAAATTCCGCGCCCCACCTGGGATCGGATTTATTGCCAAGTATCCAGTCGAAATCCAGGTCAGCGCGTTTCGTGACCAGTCCGGGACACAGAAATGTCTCAGCCTCAGGGTACTCGGCCTGGAAATCAGTGACATGAAGGTGGTGAAAATTGCCCGGCGCGACGATGTAGGCGACTTCCCCCAGCTCATCGATCTTAGACTTGAGCGTGGGATCGACTTTGCATGGGCTGTGGATCCACAGTTTGCCGTCGGCCAATCTGACAATGGTCATACGACTGACAAGATCCATACCAGCGAATCGGATGGGATATTCAACGAGGAATATTGAATCCTGAATGTACTCTTCTATCTGATAGAACATGGCCCTCTCTCTGCCTGGTGGGCGATGGGAAGCTCAGGGCACCCCTGGCACCAACGGTTGTTCATCGCGTGGGACGATCAAGTTCTTGCACAATCGCCCCGTCCAGTTCCTGCGCCGCGACCACGACACCTTCCAGCAATTGCGCTGAGAGGTGCGCCCAGTACATGCCATCGCGCAGGTAGCCCCGGAAGTTTGGCCGGGCCCGCATGTTGAGCAGGATGTTCTCGACATCCTCGCGCGTGGCGCCGATCTCGGGCGTGGTTGCCAGCATCTCTTGCAGAGAAGCCGGCCCGCCCTCGTCGGCCGAGGTCAGGAAGGCCTGCAACACCTCCGGCTCGATGGTGCCGGCCCGTATTCGCAGTTCGGGCGGGATAACGAAGGCCAACTCGCGGAAATAAGTCTCGATGCTCCCCGCGTCGGCCTGGGCGATCCACTGCCCGATCTGCAGGTCGACCTGGTTGTAGTAGTCGGCCAATTGTCTCTTGAGCGCCTGGTTCTTCAGCAGGCGCAGGTCGCCGGTGGATTGCAGCTCCTCGATGGTGAACCGCGAGATGGTGGGGAAAAACGTGACGCCGGCATAATGCACTTTCATCACCAGCGCATCGGGGTCCGGCGCGGCCTCGGGGTTGGCCAGCCAAGCCTCCACCTGGCGGATGATGGCCAGCCGGTTGCGCGCCTGGTCGGCGGAGAACTTCAGTGCCTTGATGTCCGCGCGGATGTCGGTCTGCAGGCCTTCCAGGTAACTGACCGCCCGGTCTGCTTCCCGGCGCGCCTCGATGGCCTGGTCGGCCCACAGTGCGATCAGCACGCCCAGCGCGACGATGAGCAGCTCGCCCAGCGCCAGGCGCCAGCTGCCGAAGAAACGGCCTACAAACCCTCCTTCGAATTGCCTGGCCTGCACATTCTCATTGCTCACTTCGCTCTCCACCCAACTGCCCTTGACCCATTCTAGACGCTGGAACCGAAATCGCCAGCCCACACAGGTTGACCCGGTACCCGGGCTATGACGGTGAGGGCATTATCCGGGTGATGGTGACCAGGTTCTACGACCCGGACGGCTTCCTGGTGTGACTCAACGAGCTGCGGGATCCCCTGAAGTAAGGCGCGCCAGGTACCGGTCCAGCGCATTGGCAAAAGCCTGCCGGTCGCCCTGGCTGAGAGGCGGCGGGCCGCCGGTGTCCAGCCCGCTGCTACGCATCGTGTCCATGAAGTCACGCATGTTCAGGCGTTGGCGGATGTTTTCAGTGGTGTAGAGCTCGCCCCGGGGGTTCAGCGCCAGGCAGCCTTTCTCGATCACTTCGGCGGCCAGGGGAATATCGGCCGTAATGACCAGGTCGCTCTTGCCGGCCTCTTGCACAATGTAGTTGTCAGCCACGTCGAAGCCGCTCTCGACCTGCACAAAGCGGATAAACCTTGAGCCCGGCACACTGAGCGGCTGATTGGCCACCAGGGTGAGTTGCACCTGGGCACGGTCGGCCGCCCGGTACAGGATGTCCTTGATCACCCGCGGGCAGGAGTCCGCGTCTACCCAGAGCTGGGATTGGGGCATGGTCCCTTTACTCTGACCCCATAACTTAGGCCTCTTTCGGCGGATTCACTTCAGGTTTCGGCTGCGCCTTCTTCACGCGAATCCGGTTGCCATCCACGTCCTTACCGTTGAGGGTTGTCATCGCAGCCTTGGCCTCACCGGGTGAGGGCATTTCAACAAACCCAAACCCCTTGGATAGACCGGTTTTCTGATCCATGACCAGGGAGCAGGACTGCACCTTGCCGATTGCCTCGAATAGGGCTCGCAGTTCTTTTTCAGTGGTGGAGCGGGCAAGGTTTCGAATGAGTAATTTCACGGGCGTCCGTCACGGTGGGAGTTTTTCGTCTGCAGATGATGCGAAACTGTACGTCATTCTATCAGTCAGGACCAAACCATGACTCCAAACGATGTCCTACGGCGCATCCGTTACATTCTTGATCTCGATGATTCGAAGATGATGGCGACTTTTTCCCTGGCTGGTCTTGAAGTGACTCGAACGCCTCTGGACTGGGTGCCCGATTCCAGCCTCGACCACCTGCAGGCGGCTTCCGTGTCCTAGCGCATCGCCATCGGACCGCATGCCGGACGCCAGGCACTGACCCTGTACAGCGTACCGCCAGTGGAAGCGGCGCCGAACCATCCGTTGCTAGCCCGCAGGGCCGGCTTTTCCCTGCACGCGCCACGGCTACACTCGGGCACTTCTTGGCCTACGGCCAAACCGTACCCTCGTTCTCGCCTGCGCTGAGGATCCCCCGCTGATCGCGAAGATGCTCAGTCATATTCCACAGCGTGAGGTCCTGAGCGACGGCCCACCGCGCGCACCCCCGGACTCGCTACCGCGACTGAATCTCACCTGACACGGTTGGACTTAAGCCCAGCGGCCATTGCGGCCGCTTGCTGCGGTTTCGGCTTGCCAGGCGCATTTCCCGCCCGGTTGGCGGTCAACTGGGTACTCTGGTTCCTGTTCACTCGCCCGGTACGTGGATTTCTTGCCCAACTTTAATCCGCAATACTTGCTGGAATCAGGCAACTGGTGGTTTATTCTTCCT
>CAMYKC010000234.1 GCA_947258865.1 uncultured Lysobacterales bacterium | reverse complement strand
TCATCTGAGGATCGCTTCCGGGCTGGACCCTCTGTCACCGATATTGCGGATGCTGCAGGGCTCGCCGGATCTTTATGCGGGGCGTTTCGAAGCAGCAGTTGCAGCCTATCTGGGCACGCTGGATGAAATGCCTGATTTTGAATTCACCCACTTGGGTCTGGGTCATGCCTACATCGGGCTGGAAGCCTGGGAAGATGCGATCGCGAGTTACGAGACGCTGGTGCCCAATGTCGGGCTGGCGATCGTGGGCGGACCGCTGATCTTCGCACTGGCTAAAAGCGGTAGGACGCAAAAGGCGCGGGAAATGCTGCTGGAACTCGAGAAACTGGCCCAGCAGCGCTACGTGCCTCCTTCCAAGCTGGCCATCGCCCATCTTGGACTGGGTGACCGGGAGCAGGCCATCAGCTGGCTGAGACGGGCCGTCGAGGCCCACGACGACCGCTTGGTTTACCTGGGCGTTGACAACCTGTTCACAGAGCTTCATTCCGACCCCGATTTTCGTGAAATCGCCGCGGACATCGGCGTGTTGGAGATGCTGGAATAATCATTATCACAACTTGACGAGTCGGAATCCGGATTCTTCTCCACGGCTCCGCTGACGGTTACCTGGACTCTACATGAACGGCAACGCTTTGCCGTCTGCCGGACTCGAACGTCAGGGTCATGTCCACTTTCCGACCGGTGGCCAAATGGGCGAGGGGACCCATCAACATCAAATGCATGCCGCCGGGCTGCAGCCGGATTTTTTCGTTCGGCGGAATGCTCAAATCGCTGATTCTTTGCATCGCCATCAGGCCATCGACCATGGTCATTTCATGCACTTCGACATTTTCGAATTCCCGGCTCTCGACTTTGACCAGCGTCACCTCTTCAGACCCCAGGTTGGCGAGCGTCATGTACGCCGCATTCACCCGCGCGCGCGGATGTGCTTCACGAATCCAGGCATCCATGATCACGACCACATCGCTCGCTGAAGGCGCAAGTTTCGTACCGGGTGTTTCTGGGTGACTTTTCTGTTCAGCGTGCCCGGCCAGCCTCAACGATTCGTCTGCCATGTAGGAAATCAGGTCCATAGCCTCCTGCTGATTCAAACGCATGTTCGGCATGGCCAGCCTATTGTATTTTTCGTAAAGCGACATCGCGATGGGGTCTTTATCGGCCAGCATCTGGTCCGGGGCCCGCAACCAGTTTAGCAGCCATTGCATGTCCCGTTGTTGTGTCACACCGAGCAAATCCGGTCCGAGCGCCCCAGGTTCTTCAAAACCTGTAAGCGAGTGACAGTTCGCGCATCGAGTGCGGAATAAATGTTCCCCGGGCGGCATACTGCGCAACTTCGGCGCACTGGCGTAGCTCTGGCCCCGCGGCGGCGTTTTCCATCCATCGAGCCAGTTGCCGATCTGGTCGGCCAGCACGTACGGATTCTCGAACGGTGAGCGCTTCATCCAGCGACCCGTTGCCTGGTTGCCTATGATCATGCTGACGTTGTGGTTATTGGAGCCGTCCTGTATTTCCTCGATATACAGGCCAAGTTTGCGACGCAGCTTGGTGATGTCTTCCTCCTTGCCGGTCAGGAAGGTCCAGCGCGCGCCAAACCTGTCTTTGTACTCCTGTAGCACCTCAGGCGTATCGTGATCCGGATCGATCGTGATGGAATAGAAGAACACGTCCCGGCCGACCCGGTCGCCCATGATGCTCTGCACCTTGACCAGTTGCGCGGTTTCCAGCGGACAGGTGTCGGGACAGCTGGTGTAGATGAAATTGATCGCGACGATCCGGCCGTCGACGAGGTCGTCGAAAAAGTGGACTGTTTCACCTTCCGAAGTCGTCAGCGGCACGTTCGGGAAGTAGCTGGCGCCCCAGGGTGACGCGGCCCTTGCGCCCGGAATGCTGTAAACCAGAAGCAAGATGGCCATGGCCGTGTACAGGATGCCCTTCATCAGTGCGAGCTCAGGTTGCGGGCCCGGTGGACTGCCGCATCCAGCGTCATCGGCGTCGGGCAATTGACCACGTGGACAGGGAACAGGCTGTCGAAATCGTAATTGTTTGCCCCGGTATTGGTCGGTGGCAGTTCAAGCACTTCGATCAGGCCTTCCGCGCGCAGTTCCTTGATCCGTTCCAGACCCTTGACGACCTCGGTCTGCGGCACCAGCCAGTGTGCAAATCCGATATGCCACATCGGGCTGTAGTCATCTTCGGGCATGAAGTAAGACGGAACGCCGACCTGGCCCCCGAATGGTCCGCCACCACTGACGCCATGGCCGTCCTCAATGGTATTCGGATACGTTGGCCTCAAATGCTCTCCTGGTAAAAACTGCACCAGCGGCACCGCCGCTCCGGCCAGGTGGGCATGTTTTGGCACGAATGGAACACCCATCGCATTGGCCGGCCCAGCTGGATAGGAATCCAGTACCACGTAGTACGGCAGATAGTCGCCCTCCGCGGCCCAAGACTTGTGCAGCTTGTACGATGCATAAGGAACCGGGCCCTCGGTGACCAGCTCCAGCATGTGGCCGGAATCATGCAATCCGCCCCAGGTATTGCCGTTGTACATGCAGGTGGTGTTCGGCGGCAGATCGGGGAACGCCACGCAGGTCGTGTCGATCCGCGGATGCTCCCAGGGCTGATCACCCCATTTGGCGAAGATCGCATTGACGATCACATCCTTGCCATCGATGGACACGCGGCGCAGCGGCGAGTAGGAATTACTCGGGTCCTGTGGCGGCAGGCCGGGCGGGTTGCCGCCGTTGATCGCGGTGATCGGATTGGGCAGGTCGCCGAAAAAAGTCCAGTTGCCATCGGCGTCGACTTCGGCCGCGCTGGTCGCCGCCACCGGAGTGCCGGTAAGTCCGCCCGCCCATGCCAGGCCCATTTCATCAGCCAGTTTTTCATCGCTGATGTCGTGCAGGAAGAACCAGACTTCGGTCTCAACCCCATTCCCATCAATATTGATGCCTTTGGACAGACCGTAAGTCGCGACACCCCGTTCATTGTCCGGGAACGGGTTATCGTCCAGCGCATCACCGATCGGGTGGTCCTTGAGATTGTCCAACTCTGTGAATACAAAATCGCTGACCCAGGTGCTCACCGGGTCCAGTTTCGGACCATACTCACCGACACCGTCTCCGGTTCTGGCAGTCGGCAGCGCCACGGTATCGACATAAGAAACCCCGTCCCAGGAAGGTATCGGTGCCGGCATCAGCTTGACCTGCCCCGGGTTTTCGATATCCCAGCGCAACAGCATCGCATGGTCCTCGTGCTGCGTGTTGTGGCAGTGTTCCATAAAGGTCCCGGCGAATTCCCTGAA
The DNA here is from genome assembly GCA_947258865.1 of uncultured Lysobacterales bacterium. GTDB lineage: Bacteria > Pseudomonadota > Gammaproteobacteria > Xanthomonadales > SZUA-36 > CAMYKC01. The sequence continues at coordinate 989 of CAMYKC010000234.1, read as the reverse complement.
GCGCAAAGCGATGTCAATTACAGTGGCGCTGTCCGCTTGCGGACCCAGGCGGTAAACGTCCTTGCGGGCCCAACGCTCCCATTCGGGCGGCGGCTGACCGTCCTTGCGGAGGATGATGCCTTCCTCGAAATGGATGTGAAGGAATTTTTTTTCGGGGCGGCCGAAAGCCTGCGCGGATCCATGCCTACGCCCTTGCCCCCGTCCGTTTCGATCACCCAGGGTTTGTCATCGGTGGGCTGTTTTTCGAACTCGAAGGTACGGTGCAGCGCATTGGCCAGTTCAGATTCGGTCGGCCGGGGCAGCGGAATCAGTTTCTGCTGGCCCGCAACGAAATTGGCCGGATCCATGCTCAGATCGATGCCGTGGTATTCCTGCACGCGAAATTCCAGGAATCTGCCCACCACCGGGTCGCCATTGATCCAACGGTCAGATACGCCGTCTCCGTCTTCGTCCACCGTCAAGGGCGTGTACGTGCCATCGACAATGTCCGCCAGCGGGATTGGCTTATCGGTCACCTGGCCATTCTTGTGCTGCAGCAGATTGACCATGTAAATCCGCTCGCCAGGTTCGAAGCGGCTGAAATCGACGATGATGTCGTAGCGCTCGGCAATGCCCTGGGTGGGCAGTTCACCATTCTCGAAATATACCGTGTGCTCCAAGATGTTACCGTCGTTGGCGACCATGTGGAAAGGCACGGGCTCACCGGCTTCGTCGACCAGGGCAATCTTGAAGTAACGTGAGACCGAGCCGTTCAGCAAACGCAAACGGTATCTGCGGGCGCGCACATCGAAATAGGGTTTGTAAAGCCAGTTGACGGTCATCACATCACCGACGAAGCCGGTGATGTTGAATGGATTGAACCAGAGCTGCCCTTCGGCGTCCCATGCCTTTTCAGCGAGCATCAGGTTGACGTCGTAGTCGCGGTTGCCCCAGTCCAGAGCAGTGCCGCTGGGTAAGCGGAGGTTGACGCCGTCATCGATCCCTTCATT
>CAMYKC010000233.1 GCA_947258865.1 uncultured Lysobacterales bacterium | reverse complement strand
AGGAGCCTTTTCAGTCTCGTTGTTCATTGCTCGCTTCCACTTATTTACCCGGCCTGCTTCTCTGCATAGAATGCAGGCACAGCCCAATATCCACCATTCTAACCAAGAGATACCTCATGACCATCAGAATCTTTCATAATCCGCGTTGCTCGAAATCCCGCGCAACTCTGACTCTACTGCAGGAACGGGGGCTAGAGCCGGAGATCATGTTGTACCTGGAGGATCCGCCCGACGCCGCCGAATTGCGCTCCATCCTGCAGATGCTCGGGCTCACCGCTCGCGGCTTGATGAGAAAAGGCGAGGCGGAATATCGCGAGCAGGGACTGGCGGATGAATCGCTGTGCGAGGAGGACTTGATCGCCGCCATGGCGGCCACGCCCAAACTGATCGAGCGGCCCATCGTGATCACCGATGGCCGCGCGGCCATCGGCCGGCCGCCGGAATCCGTGCTGGATATTCTTTGAATGAGGATTTCCCCAACGTCGTCGAGCAATGAATAGCCGGTTGCTGGCGCAAGCCAGCTACCTGCTGCTCCTGTTGCTTCAACCGGTCTGGCACGCATTGCTGCCGCCGCCAATGGGGGCAGGCAACTGGCTGTTGGCCACAGCCGCCACCCTACCCCTTCTGTTCCCACTGAAAGGCGTGCTCCGGGGGTCGCTTCGTTCCATGACCTGGGCCGGCTACCTGGTCATGCTCTATATCATCATAGGAATCATGGAGGCGTGGAGTAACCCGCCACAGAGAATTCCCGCCCTGATCCAGGTTGCTCTCGTGGCTGTTTTTGTCGGCAGTGTTCTCGGCTTCAGCCGCGCGGAGCGTCAAAACCGTTGAATTCAGCTTCTTGCTCTATCGTGCTCCGGGGAAGGGCGAAGTACTCGAAGTAGAGCGCATTCAATCGCGTTATGGCGTGGGCAACACTGGTGGCGACCGAGCCTGATCGCCGCACTACTTCCGGCTGTCGGTTCCACAGGGCCTGGAATCGTTCCAGCCGCGCGATACCCAAATCGTTAATCGATGACACAGCAATGTTGGACTGGCGGAACCGCCGTAACACACCCTCGTCAAGCAATGAACTGTAGCCTTCCAGTGAACCGCGGATTTCTTCGGAATCGACCAGCGATTGAGGGTAGAAAAGATTCAAATAAGTCCGCACCAGGGCCTTGCGAGCAGAGAGCTCGCCCAGTTGGAAAAACAGGCTGTCCTCTTCGCGGTCTCCACTTGGGCGCGGCCGGAGCAGGGCGCTGTAAAGCACTGATTGCTCTGACTGGTACAAGGTTTGCAGATGCTGGTTGACCCGGTCGAAAATCGTTTCATCCGTCTCGTATTCATAACGGGTGGTGTTCAGACCGGTAACGAAGCTGTCGCGCCATTCCTCTTTGCTACTCCAGTTGTTGCTGATCACCTGTGAGGGCAGGCTTCGGGCAGCGGCCAGGTAGGTCAGGCGGTCGGGTACAACGCGAACCGCACCGTCATTGATGAGGCGCGTTACAATCCGCGATCCGACCCATTCCGTCGGACAACTGTCGGCCAGAACCTCTTCTGTCGCAGCGGCGAAGAGGTAATGATATTCCCTGGGGCTCAGAAAGTTAGAGCCGAAGACATTTGTGGTTTCGCCATTTTCATGGTATCGGCCGACAAGATCAAAACTCAGCTGACCGAAGTAGTTGGCGACGTTCGGATCATCCGCGCGGACCGGTTCCGACCGGCGGTTGACCCACTGAATGTTGTCGTAACAGATTTCGATCTGGCCCAGGCGGGTTTGATCCGCGATCAGGTAAATATCGGGAAACTGCCCGATCAGCGCCCGGGTGGCGTCGAGTTCCACCGACATCTCACACATCTGTTTTTGGTCGCAGGGTCTTGAGGTCCTCGGAACGAAAAGCGGTTTGCTGGGTTGCATCACCATGCAGCACGACATCAGAACCGGGTTTCAGACGGGAGGCCCGGTACTCGAGCTCCGCCTCACGCAGCCCGGCAACAAGGGCTTCCAGTGACTGGCGGTAATCCGTCAGGCTTCTGACCACGGGATCGCTAACCCCGTTCCCTGCGCTGCTGATGCAATCAACCTGCTCGACCATGGCCTCCATCAATTCCACGCCCTGCTGCCTCATGCCCAGGATCAACGCCTCATTCTCGGGCGTCTGGAAATAGACCGGAGATTGCCGGGCGAACCAGGTAACCATCGCGGCCAGGCCTGACCATTCGAGCGGATTGGGAAGTGGTTCGGCGGGTGGGTCGCAAGCGGTGGGGTGTTGCTCGTGCAGATAGCCCAGTGCAAAGTTGATTCGTTGCCCCGGCGTCATGATCAGCTCGCGGCGCAGTTGGTCCATTCCAAACGGACCATCAGGATCACCGGCGAGCTCCGCCCGGCGTGCGTGGTCATCTGCCATGTCAACCAGGCTTTCCAGACATCCATCGAACTGTTCCCGGCTCAGTGTGGACACGCCCAGCAAATCCCGGTTTGCTACGATGCTGATGCAGATGTCGATTTCTTCTGAAATACGCTTCCGTACAGGTTGTTCGAAGTAGTAGTTCATGTCGGGTATCAGCAAAACCATCTGCGCCACGGCATCCGCGATTTCCTGGCGCAGGTCACTGAGTGTCTCCCTGTCCAGGGGTGCGTTGAGCAGATACTGGACCACATCGAAAACCGCAGCCAGGCTGGCATTGATTCTGGGATCAACCTCGGAAAACTCACCCGCATAGGCATTGGAAAGCATGGGCAATAAGTCGGACAGCGCTCGCGGAAGCGGCGAGTTGTATGTGTCTTCCGGCTCCCCGTCGGGAATCTCTTCGGGCACCTCAGCCGGGTCCGTCAGCCCGGGCTGAAATTCTGCAGCCCTCTCAACCCCGGTCATTTCCGCCATCTCCTCAGGCAGCGCCACGGCCAGCGCCTCCTGCGCCAACAGCAGGCTGGAGGCCACCCAAAGCAGGGTCTCCGTAAACGACAGGTACTGCCGTTCGTGCAAGCCGTCCACCGCACCAGCCAGCATCAGCAGGTACTCCGCGTCTTCAGCCTCGTCCTGGCCAAGCATCGGCAGTGCGTTCAGCAAATTGAAACGGAGGCGTTTCAGGCTCAGCGCATCCGGCGGACCGGCAGTCAGGATGGTGGCTGCTATGGCTTCCAGCAATTCCAGGGATTCCTTGATTACCGCTGCCGGACCCTCCTCACCGGCGGGGGCCGGAGGCTCCGCGGCAATCCAGGGATCGAACCAGTCCGGGTTGAGCCGGGATACCAATTGCAGCAGGTTCTCATTCACCCCAGCCGTCCCCAGCAACGCCTCCCACAGGAATGTCGACTGGAGTTCCATGCGCGGCAGCAATTCGGGCAGAAAGGCCGCGGCCAGGTGCTCATCGGTGCGGTCAAACAGCTGTTCCATCAGGCTGCCGGAACTCGGCCCCAGTGGCGAGACCAGGGGACCTGGAGACAGCTGCTGCTGATCAAGCTCCAGCAGCAGAAACCAGGCAGCCGAATCCAGCAGCGAGCCGCGCATGGGCAGCTCCGCATAGCGTCCAGCCAGGCGGTCCAACCAGGCTCTCTCGCTCCGGAACCGCGCCTCCAGTGTATCGACCTGGCTGGCATCAAAAGCCATACCGTATTCGAGCAGACGGGCCACGGCGACCATGGTCATCAACGTATCAGCGCGGGATTCCGGGTCAGACAGTGCGGCCGCCAGGTGCCGGGTGGACGGCAGATCTGGCGGTACGATCTCCTGGCTTTGCAGATCGACGATCCACAACGTCGCCAGCAGCCCAAAAACGCAACGCAACCGGCTTTTGCGAAGCCATGGCCGGCTGAAGTTGGAATTGGATTCAGTTACACCCATATCGTTGCTGAATTTATCAGATTCCTGGCAGGCTATACTACGCGAATGATCTCCAATCTGCTCATTATCACCACCGGCGGCACCATCGATAAGATCTATTTCGATGACAAAAGCGATTACCAGGTTGGTGAACCGCAAATCAGCCAGATTCTGCACGCCATGCACGTGGCTTTCGATTTCGAGGTCTCGGCGCTGATGCGCAAGGACAGCCTGCATATCAACGACGATGACCGTAAGCTGATCCGGGCTGCAGTGGCCGCTTCAGCTACCCGCCATATCCTGATTACGCATGGGACCGATTCGATGGTGGAAACGGCGTCGATGCTCAAGGGGATTGAAGGCAAGACCATCGTGTTGACCGGTGCGCTGAACCCAGCACGTTTCCGGGACTCCGACGCCATCTTCAATATCGGCTGCGCCGTAGGCGCCGTTCAAAGCCTGCCGGCGGGCATTTATATCGCTATGAACGGCAAGGTCTGGGACCCGGACCATGTGCGCAAGAACCGCCGACAGAACGTATTCGAGTCTTTGTAGGAAGCCGCTACAGCAGCTTCACTGCGTGGATCACCAGCCCTACCAGCCCTCCAACCAGGGTACCGTTAACGCGGATAAACTGAAGGTCGCGGCCAATCGCTGTCTCGATGCGCTCGCTGGTTTCGACCGCATCCCAGCTGCGGACCGTATCGCTGATCAGACTCGCAATATCCTCGCGGTTTTCGTTGATGACGGCGACCAGTGAATCCAACAGCCACTCGTTGACCCAGGCTTGCATTCCCCGGTCTTTTTCCAGTTCTTCCGCCAGCCCCGTCAACAGGCGGCTCAATTCATGATAAATCTGTGAATCCGGGTCGCTGAGCCCGTCTTCGAGGCCGGCAACCAGGTCGCCCCACAAGCGGTACAGGTATTCCTGCAGATCCTCGTTCTCGAGCATATTGTTCTTGAGTTGCTCCCCCCAACGGTGGTATTCGGGGGAATGCTGGAGATCCTTCGCCCACTGACCCATCCAGCGATTGAAATCTTCGCGCATCGGGTGGTCGGGATCCAGGGACAGCTCCAGCAACAGGGTTTCGATCCGGTCCAGCATCTGCACCACAATCTTGTCGTCGACGAAACCCGGCATCCACCAGGGACTTTCCCTTTGCACATTACCCCTGATGGTTTCGCGGTTGTCGTTGAGCGTCACCAGCGCAACGCGCAGGGACTGGGTTAGAATCTGTTGGTGGCGGTTGTCCTCGATCAGCCAGTCGATCGCCCGGCCCATCAGCGGGGCCAGGTTGACCTGCGCCAGCTGCCGGCTGCCCAGGCGGCTGATGAATTGGCGGACCCGTTCCTCGTGCAAAGCACCGATCGCGGCGCGCAACGAGCGGACCGACAAATCCAGCACCCGTTCGTGGCCATGTGGCGATTTCAGCCACAGTGCGGCATTCCTGGCCAGGTTAACTGACTCCAGCTTGGCGCGGATCACGGCCGGATGCAGGAAATGCTCGGCCACGAACCGCGCGAGGTTGTCACCAATTTCATTCTTTCGATTGGGGATGATCGCCGTGTGTGGAATGGGTATGCCCAGGGGGTGGCGAAACAGCGCCAC
>CAMYKC010000232.1 GCA_947258865.1 uncultured Lysobacterales bacterium | reverse complement strand
GGGAAGAGCAGGCAATGAAGCCAGTTCGGTTTCGCCGAGGGCGAAGAAGCGCTGGCTGAATGCCGTAGCTCGTGAGACTCCTTAATCAGTACCGCGTCAGCCGCGTGCGGCTCGCCATATCGTGCCAGGTCCGTTTATCGGGCTCGAACAAAGACCAGAAAAACCCGGCGCCAGCAGCTGCCATTGAAGCGAATGAACACAGAAAACGGACCACGCACTGTGTCCAGCCCGGATAACCGCCCACATCGTTCCGGATCCTGACCGGCTTGAAAGACGCGAATGCATTTATCCCCGACTCCGATGGATTTCTACAACTGAATGCGAACCTGGAAACAAGCCATGCCAACCATTCTGCAATTCCGAGCCATCTTAACGGTGCCCGGAGTATGCGCTTTGCTGTTTTCGGTCTGCAGCGTGCAGGCCGGGGGTCTGGACTCCACCATCGAGATCGAGCAGCAAATCAATGACGGTTCCGCCCGCTCACAAACGCGTGTCTCCAGCCTGGCGCGGCAGACCCAGGATTTACTGACCGAATACCGCGCCGTTGTGAGGGAAACAGAGAGCCTGAAGATCTACAACGACAACCTAGAACGTGTTGTAAATGACCAGCGCGACGAAGTCCAGTCCATCAACCGGCAATTGGCCGGCCTGGAGGAGACTAACCGGGGCGTGGTGCCCCTGATGCTCGCAATGATCGATACCCTGGGTCGCATCGTCGAAGCAGACATCCCTTTCCGGATTGAAGAGCGCCGGGCGCGCGTTGCGCGCCTGCGCGACATGATGGACCAGGCGGAAGTCACTGCATCTGAAAAGTACCGCCGAGTGATGGAGGCCTACCAGGGCGAGCTTGAATTCGGGCGTACCACGGAAGCCTACTCGGAAAAACTTCCCGGCACCGAACAGACAGTTGATTACCTGCGGGTCGGGAGAACCCTGCTGGTATACCAGACCAGTGATGGTTCGGTGACCGGGTGGTTCAATCCGCGAACACGCCAATTCGAGGAGCTGGATGACAGCCGTTTCCGCCTCGAGGTCAAGGAGGGCCTGGCCATCGCGAGGAACGAAAAGGCGCCAAATCTGGTGATGCTTCCAGTTCCGGGGCCGGAGGCGGCGCAGTGAAGCGGTTGCTTTTAGCTATATTGACGGTGTCCCTTGGAGCAATTCCACTGGCGCTCCCGGCGCAGACCCTGGATGAACTGGCCCGCACTGTGCGCGAGGCAGCCACGGCCGAGGCGCGGATAAACCAGGAGCGCGAAGCGAAGTTTGTTCGTGAACGAGACAAGCAGCGTCAATTACTGGCCGAGGCCAGGCAGGAACTGGCAAGTGAAAACACACGCAGTGACCGCCTGAGAGACGAATACGACAAGAACGAGAGAGCGCTGGCGGACCTGGAAACCACGCTGGCGGAGCGGATGGGGAACCTGGGTGAGCTGTTTGGCGTGGTTCGCCAGGCGTCCGGCGATGTGCAGGCTGCCCTTGACGATTCCATGGTCACGGCTCAGATGCCCGGACGAACGCAGTTCCTGTCTGATCTCGCTCAGCGCAGGGAGTTACCCACGGTTCCGGAGTTGCGGGCACTGTGGTCCGCCATGGTGACGGAAATTGCCGCGTCGGGCAAAGTGGTCAAATTCACCGCGCCGGTGGAAAGAGCCAATGGCGAGAAACAGACACTGGAAATTGTCCGGACGGGTGTATTCAACGCGATTTCAGATGGAAAGTTTCTGGATTGGGACACCAGCAAAAGCCGGGAGAATCTGATAGAACTTGCACGCCAGCCGGCGTCCCGATTTTCCGGAATGGCGGATGATCTGCAGAACGCGGCGCCTGGTGACATCGTCCCGATGGCCGTCGATTTCACACGCGGCCAGATTCTTCGCGCCGTTGTGCAGTCCAAGACTCCGATCGAAAGGGTCAAGGAGGATGGCGGACCAGTCGGATACGTGATTATCGGAGTCGGCGCCTTCGGTCTCCTGCTTTGCCTGTGGAAAGCGTTTTTGCTGTTTGCGACCGGCGGCAGGATATCCCGCCAGATAAAAACCGAATCCATCGACAAGTCGAATCCGCTGGGCCGCGTGATCGCGGTGTATGCCGACAATCCGGAAACCGATGTAGAAACCCTGGAGCTCAAGCTTGACGAAGCCATCCTGCGTGAAACGGCCCCGATCGAAACCGGGCTCAGTTTCATCAAAGTGCTTTACGTCGTTGCGCCGTTGCTCGGCTTGCTGGGCACGGTAGTCGGCATGATCGCTACCTTCCAGATGATCACGCTGTTTGGCACCGGCGATCCCCGCATGATGGCGGGCGGTATATCCACCGCTCTGGTGACCACGGTGCTGGGACTTGTAGTCGCCATTCCCCTCACCCTGTTGCACAGCTTCCTGCAAGGCAAGGCCAAGGCCCTGATCCAGGTGCTGGAAGAACAGGCGGCGGGGATTATCGCGAGAATTGCGGAGCAACGCACATGATCTGGTTCTATGAAGCTGTCGGATCCATCCGCGCCTTCATGGAATTGGGCGGCAATGTGCTGTGGGCCATCATGTTCGTCCTTTTCCTGATGTGGACCTTCATTCTCGAGCGCCTCTGGTTTTTGTACCGGGTGTACCCGGTGCGGAAGGAAGTCGTGTTGTCGGCATGGGAAAACCGTGCGGAGACCACTTCATGGTTTGCAAAACGGATTCGGGAAGGTCTGATTTCAGAGGCCTCGCTGGCGCTGAAACGGAATGTCGGACTGATCAAGGTGTTGATCGCCGTCTGCCCGCTGCTCGGATTGCTTGGAACCGTGACGGGCATGATTACCGTTTTCGACGTCATGACTTATAGCGGGGGTGGAAATGCCCGCGCCATGGCAGACGGCGTATCGATGGCAACGGTGCCGACGATGGCGGGGATGGTGGCGGCCCTGTCGGGGGTCTACTTTGGAACCTGGCTGGAGCACAAGGCACAGACCGAGACCGAGAAGTTGGAAGACCTGATGCAACATCATTGATTGCTGGCGCCGCACCCGGCGGCGATGCATGTGAGGACAAGGCATGGCACGACGGCATGCACATACTGAAGAAGCCGAGATCAACATCACGCCGATGCTGGATATCGTCTTTATCATGCTGATCTTTTTCATCGTAACCACCTCCTTCACCAAGGAGACAGGGGCAAGCATCATTAAGCCCGAGGCGCAGCAGGCTATCGCGCTGCAAAGCGGCACCATCCTTATCGGTATCCGGCCCAATGACGACATCTGGATGGCCAGGCGGCACATTGAACTGCGGGAGGTCCGGCAAATGGTAGAACGCGCGAAGGCCGAGAATCCCGAAGGCAGCGTCGTCATTGTCGCCGACAAAGGATCGAAGATAGGCACGGTCACGATGGTCATGGACCAGGTCCGGCTGGCTGGCGTTAGAGGCATCGCCATCTCTGCAGAGAAGCCGGGCGGATAATCGGCATGAGGATTACTCGCGTGTTGATTGCAGCAGTAGTGGCCGCGGCGGTCACGTTCGGCCTGTTTCTTTTCATGCACAAGCTGATTTCTTCGGGGGGCGACCAGCGCGCCGAATTGGACGCTATCGCCGGCATTCACTTCGGCGGCATTGACGACGTCGT